>KE354159.1 GCA_000415505.1 Streptomyces afghaniensis 772 | reverse complement strand
CGGCGCCGCGGCGGACGGTTCCGCCTCGCCGTCCGCCGACCCGGCCCGCGCACAGGCGGTCGAGCTGGACAAGCTGCTCGCCGACAGCGGCGACAGCCGCAGCACCGTGATCAACGCGGTGGCCGACGTCAAGGGCTGCGACAACCTCGCCCAGGCCGCCAAGGACCTGCGCGACGCGGCCAAGCAGCGCAACCAGCTGGTCACCCGGCTCTCCGGCATCACGGTCGACAAGCTGCCCGACCACGCCGCGCTGACCACCGCCCTCACCAAGGCGTGGCGGGCCTCCGCCTCGGCCGACGACCACTACGCGGCCTGGGCAGACCAGACCGCCGGCAAGAAGGGCTGCAAGAAGGGGCAGGCCCGCGTCACCGGCCAGACGCAGGCCGGCAACCGGGCCAGCGGTGTCGCGAGCGCGGAGAAGACCAAGGCGGCCCAGCTGTGGAACGGCATCGCGAAGAAGTACGGCCTGACCGAGCGCGGCCCGACGCAGCTGTGAGGTGGCCCGGGGGCGTGAACTGCCGGGCGCGGGCTCAGTAGTTCACGTCGGCGTTCTGCAGTGTCCTCGTCGTGTCGACGAAGCCCTTGCGCGCCGACACCAGCCGTCCCTCCCGCACCACCTGAAGGGTCACGTTCGCGTTGACCAGGCGCGGGAAGCCCACGGCGGCCAGCTTGTCCTGGAACCGCCACCGGAGCGTCGGCGTGAGCCCGCCCGTGCCGACGCTGAGGCCGTCGTCGAGGGCTTCGGTGACCGTGTCGGCGCTCACCTCGCCGTCGCCGAGCGACTCGACGACCTTGCGGAACACGGTGTAGGCGATCCAGGTGGTCTGCACTCCGGCGTCCGCGGGGTCGATGCGGTTGTCGTCGAAGGCCTCCTCCTTGATCACCCGCTTCATCGCGTCCCAGCGGGGGTCGCTCGCCACCGGGTACCAGCCGGTGATGTACGAGCCCTCGTACGGGCCCGACGCCCCGCCGGTCGCGTCGATCACCGTCTGGTCGACGCTGCCGAGCACGGTGGCCGTCCGTACGTCGGGATAGTCCTCGCGGGCCCGGCGGAAGGAGTCCATGAAGGTGCCGTTGCGGTCCCCGAGCGCGGGCACCACGCACCCCCGGTCCGCCGGGTCGGTGGTCGTCGTCTCCAGGGCCCGCTCGGCCTGGCCGTCGTACTCGGTGGCGTCCTCCGCCGCCCGCTGGTCCCGCGCCGGCTCGTGCCCGCCCGCCTTCAGGCCGGAGTCGAGCAGCGGGGGCAGCTGGTCACCCGTGATGGTGTCGGGCCGGATCAGCGCGACGGGCCCGCAGTCGCCGGCGAGCGCGTTGCCGAGCCCGGCGAGCAGCGCGGGCTGGCCGCCGTTGACGGGGTAGGACAGCGGGCTGGTGAACTCGGCGTTGGTGATGCCGTAGCCGCCTATGTACGGGATGCCCGCGCCCTCCAGGGACGGGAAGTAGGAGTCGGCGTACTGGCTGTAGGATCCTACGACCGCGACGACGTTCTCCTTGGCGGCCCGTCGGGCGCACTTGGCGGCGGCCACGCTGTCGTTGTGGTCGTTGCAGGTCAGCACGTTGAGCTTGCGGCCGTTGATCCCGCCGTTGGCGTTGACCCAGCGGGCGTAGGCGCGGGCGAAGGCGGGCATGCCGGGCTTGTTGGTGGCCTTGGTGTCCTGTGGCGCCCAGGTCATGACGGTGATCGGGTCGTCCCCGGCATCCCCCGTGGTGCCGGAAACGACCCCGCAGCCGGCGAGGAGCGAGGCGCACGCGACCGCCGTGCCCGCGGAGAGGACGCCGGTTCTGGCGTGATGGGTGAGGAGGCCGGGGAGGAATGTGCTGCGCTTGCGTCGCCTGCCGGTCATGACTCCGCACGATTCCGCCACATGACTAACCCGGGAGTGATCTCCGGTCAACGATCGGTGACGCAGAGGTGAATTGCAGGGGTCGGTGTGACCGATGTGAAGGGGAACGTACGATCGATGACCGTGCAAGCTTCGGAGAACTCTTCCCGTCGTGGCCGTCGCTCATCCACCATGGGCGGCATGCCTGTCAATGACATGCCGTGGTGGCGCTGGCGCAGCAACGTGCGCTCGGCGCTGCACATGCTCTCCGATCCCGTGTTCCAGCGGGACGTCTGGCTGGCCGGCGTGGACGGCTACGGCGACGTGACCGACGCGGTGTACCGGCTGGTCGAGGACACCTGGCTGGACCACTGGTCCGCCGAGAAGTACGTCGGCACGATCTTCCGCGACTCGCAGGAGGCGGCTCTCGTCGACACCGCCGTGCTCCGGGTGCTGCGGATCATGCACCAGGTCGGGCCGGACGCGCCGGTCGCCGCGTACCTGGAGCACCAGGCGTGGCCGGAGGCGGTCCGGGCGGCCCGGGACGCGCACGTCCGGCTGGCCGCGAGCGACGGCGACGAGCCGGACGCGCCGCCGCGCAGCCTGGAGGTGCTGCAGATCATGACGAGGTCCGCGTAGCGGGACGATTGCCGGTGGTCTGGTTCCTTGTGGGAACCTGTCCTGCATGAACGAGCAGTCCACCAGCGCCGCGGCCCCGGCCGACCAGTACGTCCTCACCCTCTCCTGTCCGGACAGGAAGGGCATCGTGCACGCCGTGTCGAGCTACCTGTTCATGACCGGCTGCAACATCGAGGACAGCCAGCAGTTCGGCGACCACGACACGGGACTGTTCTTCATGCGGGTCCACTTCTCGGCGGAGGCGCCGGTGAGCCTGGACAAGCTGCGGGCCAGCTTCGCGGCGATCGGTGACTCCTTCCAGATGGACTGGCAGCTCAACCGGGCCGACGAGAAGATGCGCATTCTGCTGATGGTCAGCAAGTTCGGGCACTGCCTGAACGATCTGCTGTTCCGGGCGCGGACCGGGGCGTTGCCGGTGGAGATCGCCGGTGTGGTGTCCAACCACACGGACTTTGCGGAGCTGGTGGGCTCTTACAACATCCCCTTCCACCACATTCCGGTGACGAAGGACACGAAGCCGGAGGCAGAGGCCCGGCTGCTCGACATCGTGCGGGAGGAGGGTGTCGAGCTGGTCGTCCTCGCGCGGTACATGCAGGTGCTCTCGGACGACCTGTGCAAGGCGCTCGCCGGGGGGATCATCAACATCCACCACTCGTTCCTGCCGAGCTTCAAGGGCGCGAAGCCGTATCACCAGGCTCACGCCCGGGGTGTGAAGCTGATCGGGGCGACTGCTCACTATGTGACGGCTGATCTCGACGAGGGGCCGATCATCGAGCAGGAGGTCGAGCGGGTCGGGCACGACGTGACGCCGGAAGGGCTGGTCGCGATCGGGCGGGACGTGGAGTGCCAGGCGCTGGCCCGGGCCGTGAAGTGGCATGCCGAGCGGAGGATTCTGCTCAACGGGCGGCGGACGGTGATTTTCGCCTAGGAGCTCGGGGCTGAGTCACTCACATCCTGCTCAGTGATGCGGCGGCGTAGAGGACATCCTTGATCGCCTCTCTGTCTCCCACCTGGCCCGCCGCCTCCTCCTGCGGGGGTACGTGGCCCGCTGCCAGGCGGCAGAACTCGACGCCGTCCAGGGCCACGTGTGCCACCTCGTGCTCGGCGGAGCCCTTCGCGGCGGGGGAGTCCAGGGGGATCAGCCACTCGCCGCCGCCCGAGCCCTCGATCTCCAGGCGGAGGCTGCGGCCCGGTTCGCCCGCTGCCACGAGATGGCGGTGGTGGGCGGGTGCGGCCAGGCCGCCTCGGCGGCGTTCGGCCAGGGCGTCGGGCAGCATGCGGGCGGCCAGGTCGATCATCCGGTGCAGATGGCGCGGGGAGGGCGGGTCGTACGGGTAGTCGACCGCGTCCGCGATGTCCTCCGCGTGCACCCAGCACTCGAAGGCCCGGTCGAGCATCGCGTCGTGCAGGGGCAGCGCGAAGTCGCCGTACGGCACCGGCAGCCCGCCGACGCCGCCGCCCGTGAAGGACACCGTGCGGACGAGGTTGTGGCTCTGCTCCCGCCAGGGCGCCCGCACGGCTCGGGTGGGCGGGAAGTGGGAGGCGCTCCAGTACGCCTCGGTGCGGGCGGCCGGGGTCGGCTGCCGGGACCTGACGTCGCCCAGCGGGTCGTCGAGGCCCAGCGCGACCGCGACCAGGCCGTCCACGCTGAGCAGGTGCGCGATGACGCCGGCGACGGTGGTACGGCGGCTCGTGGCCTCGTCGCCCCGGAACCAGCGCAGCCGTACCGGCGCGTGCCACTCGGCGTCGCCGAAGTCCTGGAGCAGGGCGTCCAGGCGCGCGGTCTCGGTGTCGTAGGCGGCGGCCCAGTCCGGCACCGGGATGCGCGGCGGGCGGCGCTCCAGGCAGGACTCCAGACCCGGGTGCGCAGGCCGGGTCCAGGTCGAGGCTNTCGGGGCGTTGCAGCAGCTCGACCGCCTCGCGCAGCCGCCGGGCCTCGTCGGCACACGCCCCGCACTCGCCGAGGTGCTCCTCGACGGCCGTGGCCTCCTCCGCCGAGCACGCGGCCAGCGCCCAGGCCCCGAGCAGGGCCTTCAGCACGGGGTGCTCGAACACGGGCCGTACGGGCGGCGGCTCCGTCGCGTCACCGGGCTCCTCCAGTGCGGGCAACGGCAGCCCGCTGTCCTCGACGGAGGCCCGGGGCACGGGGATCCGCGGCGGGCGCCCCGCTTCCTCGTCGTCGCCGTCGTACGCCTCGAACCGGTCCGGCCCGTTCACACCGCACCCCCGTATCCGGGCGGAGTGCCGGGTGCCTCGGATTCGTGGGCGGTGGACAACAGTTGCAGGCCCAGACGGAGGCGGCGGCGGGCCTCGTCCTCGGTGATGCCGAGGTCGGTGGCGGTCTGGCGGTAGTCGCGGCGCTGGAAGTAGGCCCGCTCCAGGGCCGAGCGCAGCGGGACCGGCATGGACTGGACGATGTAGTCGGCGCGGGCGGCGACCGAGGCCCGGCGCACCTTGTGCTCCAGTTCCTCCGGGGTGCCGGAGCCCTCGCGGGCGAGCGCGGCGGTCTCGGTGGCGCGCAGGCGCTGGACGGCCAGGCGGTGGGTCAGCGTGGCGACCCAGGTGCGCAGGGGGCCCTGTTTGGGGTCGTAGGTGTCCGGATGCTCCCAGACGTGGACGAAGACCTCGCGTGTGATGCCGTCGGCGGCGCGCTCGTCGCCGAGTACGCGGTGGGCGAGGCCGTGCACGAGGGAGGCGAACCGGTCGTAGAGCTCACCGAGGGCGGCGGCCTCCCCGCGGGCGAGCCGCTGCTGCATCTTGCGGTCCCAGCGAGGCGGTACGTCCTTTTTCGCCATGCGGCCCTCTCACCCCCTGCTCGTGTCCCGCGCCCGTGCTCTGTCCAGCCTGTGTCCGACGTCTCCCCGAATGTAGTCGGCACGTCCGGTAGCGCACGCCCCTTTGTGGCAATGTGCGCCCCCTGACCGGCCGCAGGTGGTAGGGGATCGCCGGTGCTCGCGACGGATGCTGTCGGACCGCGCCTACCCGGCCGTCCTCTGATCAGACCCGACTGAAGAGGATCGAACAGGAACGAAGTCGACTAAAACAAGCCTCATCTCCGGGGGATCCGTTTTTCGGGTTGTGTTTCAGGGAACGGCCGCTGGGCAGCCGCGCTGCAAGGAAGCGTAGGGACTGCTTCCGTTTTGGCGATCGAAGGGCGTGGTGGTGACCTTCAAAGTGACCGGCGGCGAGCAGGGCGAATGGGCCGTGCTCCAGGTGTCGGGCGAGCTGGATCTGGTGACGTCGCCGGTGCTGCGTCAGCGTGTGCACGACGCGGTGGCCGAGGGGCACCACTGTCTTGTCCTCGACCTGTCCGAGGTGTTCTTCTGCGATTCCAGCGGCGTCGGCGTGCTCATCGCCGCCCGTCGGCTGATCCGCTCCTGCCAGGGCCGGCTTCGGCTGGTGCTGCCCGCCCGGGGCGCGGCCGACGGGTCTCATGTCAACCGGGTGCTCGGCGCGCTGGGCGTTCGCAGGCTGTTCGACGTCTACGGCGATGTGGACGCGGCCCTGGGCGACGAGGGGGAACCCCTGTCCGCGTGAGCGGCCGGTGACGCACGGTAGGGCGAGTGTTGCCGTTCCGACACGCTGTTGTCCCGGAATTCCCCCGGTCTTGGCACAAGCGACGTTTTCCCGCGCCCGAACGGCCCCCTCCGTCGTACGCTCCGAGCGAGAAGCACCCCACCCGACGTAAGGCGGCCTGAAAGAGACATGGTCAGCAGCGAGTACGAGCGCAGGATCGCCGCCCGGTTCGCCACCTTCGACCAGGACGGCAACGGCTACATCGACCGCGAGGACTTCTACGGCGCGGCCAAGGCGCTGCTCACGGAGTTCGCCGTGGCGGCCCGGTCCGACAAGGGGCAGGCGCTGTACGGCGGCGCCGAGGGCTTCTGGCAGGGCATGGCCGGGATTGCGGACCGCGACGGCGACCAGCGCATCACGCGCGAGGAGTTCGTCAACGGCGCGGTCAAGCGACTGCGCGACAACCCCGACCGGTTCGCCGAGATCGCCCGTCCTTTCCTGCACGCGGCCCTGGACGTCGCCGACACCGACGGTGACGGCGCGGCGACGGTCGAGGAGGCCGCCCGCGTCCTGAAGTGCCTCGGCGTCCCCGAGGACATCGCGGGCACGGCCGCCGCCACGCTCGACGCGGACGGTGACGGCAAGGTCGGCGAGGCCGAGGTCGTCCCCGCCTTCGCCCGCTACTTCACCGTCCCCGAGTAGCCGCACCGGGCGTCACGTGCCCGAATAGCGCTCGCGCAGCTTGTACTTCAGCACCTTCCGCAGGGTCTCGCCCCGCGGAAGGGCGTCCACGACCTCCAGCCGCTCCGGCAGCTTGTGCACGGACAGTCCCTCGGCGCGCAGGAAGGCGGTCGCGGCCGCGAGCGTCAGGGCCTCGGTCCCCGGGGGTTGTTCCACCACCGCGCACACCAGCTCCCCGCGTGCCGCGTCCGGCAGCCCGATCACCGCCACGTCCCCGACCGCCGGATGCCGGTGCAGCAGGTCCTCGACCTCCTGGGCCGAGATGTTCTCGCCCTTGCGGATGATCACGTCCTTCAGCCGGCCGGTGAGGACGAGGTGTCCGGTCTCCGTCAGCCGCCCGAGGTCGCCGGTGCGCAGGAAGCCGTCCTCGTCGAAGGCCGCGGCCGTCTGCCCCGGGTCCAGATATCCCCGGCACACCGCCTCCCCGCGCAACCGCACCTCCCCCTCCACGATCCGTATTTCCATCCCCTCCGGCGGCCGTCCCTCGGTCGTCGCCAGCAGCTCGGGCGGGTCGTCCGGCGACCCCATGGTGATCATCGGCACCTCGGTCATGCCGTAGCCGTGGGTGAGTTGCACGCCCATCTCGCGTACGACGGCGTGGTACAGCTCCGGCGGCTTGGGCGCCCCGCCCCCCGCCAGCAGCCGCAGTGAGGGGACGACCGGAACCCCCGGCTGTTTCCGCTGCTCCGCGAGGAACATCGAGTAGAACGCCGTCGACCCGCCCGCCATCGTCACCCCGTGCGCGCGGAACGCCGCCAGCGCGTCCGGCAGCGCGAACTGCTCGAACAGCACCGCCGGGAAGCCGTACAGCAGCAGCATCACCGTGTAGTCGGGCCCGCCTATGTGGGCGTAGGGGAAGGCGATCGACCCCACGTCGTCCGCCGAGGGGCGCAGCGCGTGGGCGAGGCAGGAACCGCCCGCGAGCAGGGAACGGTCCGTGTGCAGCACGCCCTTGGGGGCCGAGGTCGTGCCGGACGTCCAGTAGATCCAGCGGACCGCGGTGCCGTCGGAGGGCGGGGGAGGCAGCACGGACGGATCGCCCTCGGGCAGGTCGTCGTACGCCTCGAAGACGCCCCTCGCGCCGAGCCGCCGTGCCATCTCCGTGTGGTCGAAGCCCCGCCATTCGCCCGGCACCGCGAAGAACTCCGCCTTCGACTCGCGCAGCGCGAAGCCGACCTCGCGGTGCCGGTAGAGGGGGATCACCGGGGTCTGCACGGCGCCGAGGCGGGCCAGCGCGAAGGAGAGCAGGGCCGTCTCGATACGGGTGGGCAGCTGCCAGGCGACCACCGTGCCGGGGCGTACACCCATGCCGTACAGCCCGGCCGCGACTCGCTCGGCGCGCGTAGGCAGGGCGCCGAAGGTGAGCACACGGTCGTCCTGGAGGAAGAGCGGGCGGTCGGGGGTGAGAGCGGCGCGGCGGGCGACCAGCTCCCACAGGGTGCGGGACGAACTCAGGGCGTGCGGGGTCTCGTTCACGGCTGCCCCCTGGCTCCTTGGCTGACGGGTCGTCAGGTGGGATGCTATCTGACGCTGCATCAGATAAGTACCGTCCGGCGGAGGGGACCCATGGCCACCGAACTGCCCCGCATCATCAGCGTCGACGACCACGTGATCGAGCCCGCCCACCTCTTCGACACCTGGTTGCCGGCCAAGTACCGCGACCGCGGACCCAGGGCGCTGACCGCCGGGATCGGTGAACTCGCCTACATCGGCGGCAAGTACCGCATCACCATGGATCCGGACGGCCCGCCCACCGACTGGTGGATCTACGAGGACCTGAAGTTCCCGTACAAGCGCAACATCGCCGCCGTCGGCTTCGACCGCGACGAGATGACCCTGGAGGGCATCACCCGCCAGGAGATGCGGCCCGGCTGCTGGGACCCCAAGGAGCGGCTGAAGGACATGGACCTCAACCATGTCGAGGCCAGCCTCTGCTTCCCGAGCTTCCCGAGGTTCTGCGGCCAGACCTTCGCCGAGGCGCACGACAAGGAGGTCGCCCTGGCCTGCGTGCGCGCCTACAACGACTGGATGGTCGAGGAGTGGTGCGGCGACAGCGGCGGGCGGCTCATCCCGCTGTGCCTGATTCCGCTGTGGGACGTCGGGCTGGCCGTCGCCGAGATCCGGCGCAACGCCGCGCGCGGGGTGAAGGCCGTCACCTTCTCCGAGATCCCCACCCACCTCGGGCTGCCGTCCATCCACTCCGGCTACTGGGACCCGTTCTTCGCGGTCTGCCAGGAGACCGGGACGGTCGTCAACATGCACATCGGGTCCTCGTCCCAGATGCCGGCCGCCTCCCCGGACGCCCCGCCCGCAGTCCAGGCCTCGCTCAGCTTCAACAACGCGATGGCCTCGATGATGGACTTCCTCTTCAGCGGAGTGCTGGTGAGGTTCCCGCAGCTCAAACTCGCCTACTCCGAAGGCCAGATGGGGTGGGTCCCGTACGCCCTGGAGCGCGCCGACGACGTCTGGGAGGAGCACCGCGCCTGGGGCGGCGTCCGCGACACGATCCCCGAGCCGCCGTCGACGTACTACTACCGGCAGATCTTCTGCTGCTTCTTCCGCGACAAGCACGGAGTGGCGTCGATCGACGTCGTCGGCCGCGACAACGCCACCTTCGAGACGGACTACCCGCACGTCGACTCGACCTTCCCGCACACCAAGGAGGTCGCCCTCGACCATGTGAAGGGCCTCGACGACGAGACGGTGTACAAGCTGATGCGGGGCAACGCCATCCGGATGCTGGACCTGGACCTCGACCGCTGATGGACCTGTCGGACACGCCCGAGGAGGAGGAGTTCCGGGCCCGGCTGCGGGAGTGGCTCGCGAAAACGCTCCCCGGACTCCCGCCCGAGCCGTCCCCCGACGACTGGCCCGGGCGGCGGGCGTACGACCTCGGCTGGCAGCGCAGGCTCCACGACGCCGGTTACGCCGACGTCCACTGGGACGCCTCCCCGACCACCCGGCTGATCTTCCTGGAGGAAACCGAGCAGGCGGGCGCGCCCTACGTGGGCGCGGGCTTCGTGGGGCTGCTGCACGCCGGGCCGACGATCGCCGCCGAGGGCACGGACGAGCAGCGGGCGCGCTGGCTGCCGCCGATCCTGCGCGGCGAGGAGGTCTGGTGCCAGGGCTTCAGCGAACCGGACGCCGGCTCCGACCTCGCGGCCCTGCGCACGCGCGCCCGGCGCGACGGCGACGACTACGTCGTGACCGGCTCCAAGATCTGGACCTCCCACGCGGAAGTCGCGGACTGGTGCGAGCTGTTGGTCCGCACCGACCCCGAGGCGCCCAGGCACCGGGGCATCACCTGGCTGGCCCTGCCCATGGACGCGCCCGGCATCACCGTACGGCCGCTGCGCACGCTCGCCGGGTCGGCCGAGTTCGCCGAGGTCTTCCTCGACGAGGTGCGGGTGCCGGTGGCGAACCGGGTCGGGGACGAGAACGACGGCTGGCGCGTGACCATGGTGACGCTGTCCTTCGAACGCGGCACGGCCTTCGCCGGCGAGGTCGTCGCCTGCCGCCGCGTCCTCGGCGAACTGGCGGTCGAGGCCCGCGAGAACGGCCGTTGGGACGACCCGGTGCTACGGCGCCGGCTGGGCAGGCTCAACGCCGAGTTCCGGGCGCTGTGGCGGCTGACGCAGTGGAACGTCAGCGCGGCTCAGGCGTCGGGGGGAGTGCCGGGCGTCGGAGGCTCGGTCTTCAAGCTGCGGTACTCGCACGCCCGCCAGGAGCTCTACGACGCCGCCGCCGAGGTACTGGGCGCCGACTGCCTCGACCTGGACCGCCCCTGGACGCTCGACCGTCTCTCCTCCCTGTCGTACACCATCGCGGCCGGCACCTCGCAGATCCAGCACAGCATCATCGCCGAGCGGATCCTCGGCCTGCCGAAGGGACGGTGACCGTGCGCTTCCGGTTGACGGACGACCAGCGGGCGTTGCGGGACGGCATGCGGCAGCTGCTGGCGCGGCACTTCGACGGGGCGGCACTGCGGGCCGCCGCCGAGGGGCCCGCGCGGCTCGACCGGGAGCTGTGGCGGGCCCTCGGCGACGCCGGGTTCTTCGCGCTGCGGCTGCCGGAGGCGGAGGGCGGGGTGGGACTCGGGCTGCCGGAGGCGGTGTTGGTGTTCGAGGAGGCGGGGCGGGTGCTGCTGCCGGGGCCGTTGGCCGCCACCCATCTCGCCGCCGGTGCGGTGCCGGGAGCCGCCACCGGGGAGACGGTCGTCACGGCCGTGGACGGCGGGCTCGTGGAGTGGCCGGCGCAGGCCGACGTCGTACGCGGTGACGCCACCGGCGCCGTGCCGATGCGCTCCCTCGACCCGCTGACGCCCCTGCACCGCGTGCCCGGCGGCACGGCAGCGCAACCGGATCCCGTCGCCGTCCTCCTCACCGCCGCCGAGCAGCTCGGCACGGCCGCCCGCGTCTGCGAACTGGCGGTGCAACACGCCCGGGCGCGCGAACAGTTCGGACGGCCCGTCGGGAGCTTCCAGGCGGTGGCACACCTGTGCGCCGGGATGCTGGTCCGGTCGGAGACGGCCCGCGCGGCGGTGTACGCGGCGGCCGTCACCGCCGACCCGGTCGACATCGCCGCCGCCCGGCTGCTCGCCGACGAAGCCGCCGTGCGCGGCGCCCGCGACTGTCTCCAGGTGCACGGCGGCATGGGCTTCACCTGGGAGTCCGAGGTCCATCTCCATCTCAAACGCGCATGGGTTCGAACCCAGCGTGCGGGCGGAATCACGGAGAGTGAGGAGGCTCTCGCGGCCGCTCTGGCGACCGGAGCGGCCTGATAGGCCGCCTGGCTGCGGTGTCACCGAATATGCCCGCGGAGATGTCGCGGATCGTGGCATCCCGTGATCACGGAGCGTTGATATCGGCTTGTGTCCTCGGAGTGACTCGTCACGGCCCGGAGTCGACTGCGGGCTCCGGTACCTTGTGTGAGATGCGAGTGGTTCTGAGCGCGGTACGACCCCGTGGCGCCGCCTGTTCGACTCCCTGCAGCGAGCGTCGCACAGTATGCCGCACGGGTACTCCTTCGCGCTGGAATATGCCCGAAGCGCTTGTTGGGGTGACTGTACGTCAACCATGCTGTCCCACAAGGGATTCACGTTCCGTGATCCTTGTCCCGGCCGTTGTTCTGGCCATGCAGAAAATGGCTACGATCGTGGCCCTCGTGAGGCGCGAGCCTAAGTGTCCGCCGGTTCGGATGGTGTGAGCGGTGCAGGTGCTTCAAGTGCAGCTGGAGATCCGGCCCGACCCCGCAGAGGTGGGGCGGGCCCGGCGGTGGGCCCGCTCCCGCCTGGTCGGGTCGGGCATACAGGCCGACGAGCCGCTCGCCGAGACACTGATCCTGCTCGTCTCCGAGCTGGTCACCAACGCCGTGGTGCACACGGGCCGGCCCGCCGTACTGCGGCTGTCCCTGCCGCACGCGGTGACGGAGGAGGCCACCGTCCGGCTGGAGGTCGCCGACCGCAGCGGCCGGGCCCCCGTACCCCGGTGTGCGGACGACGACGCGACCGGCGGCCGGGGTCTCGCCCTCGTCGACGGTCTCGCCGACCGCTGGGGCTGGAGCGTCGAGAGCACCGGCAAGCGCATCTGGTGCGAACTGGACCGGTGTTCGAAGTCCCCCGAGGTCGCGGCGGCGTGCGGGGGCGGCGCGGTGGCGTACGGCGGCGGGGCCGCCGTGGAGGGATTGGCGTACGAGGCGGTGTAGGGCCGGGGTCCTCCGGGCGCCCTGTTGCGTGACTGCCGACCGCGTGGCGGACGAGGTGTGGTGTACGGCGGCACATGCCGCGCGGTGTTGCGGCGGGGCCGGGGCACGGTCGCACGGCGGGTCCGCCGCTTTCGTCATGGCATGCGGCGATGCGCCGGGATGTGCTTCCGTGCGCGCCCATGGTAAAGGCCGCAAAAGCAACAAAACACCGGACGGGTGTTGACGGGTGGTGACCGTTTGCTCACGCTTGTGGGCAGCGATTCGCCGTGAGGGGACGGCGAGGGCCTGCGACGGCGGCCCTCGGCGAGTGTGAGTCGTGATTCGGCGTCGGCTCCCTGTCAGGGCCACGGGAGCCGGGGCGGGAGCGCCGGAGTCGGGTGGCGGCGCGCGCTGCCGTGCTCGGGGCGAGCAGCGCGGCGCCGCCATCCAGCTTCAGGTGGGGGCGGCGGCCTGGCCGGCGGCTTGGGGGGCGGCCAGGCGCGCCGGCCCGGCGTGTCGGCGTGGTGTGTGGGCCTGGTGTGCCGGCCTACAGGACGGCGACCGGGGCCACGGGAGAGCCGGTCGCCCCGGTGAACGGCTCAGGTGTCGCCGCCAGCAGGAACGCGTAGCGGCCCGTTTCTCCACAGGCTGTGGACAACTTTTCGAGATCCCAGTTCTGGCCCTGCGGCATCCCCATCTCCACAAGGTGGAGGGCGTGCACCGGCAGCCACAGATCCTCGACCTCGGGCGGGAACACCTCGAAGGTGAGGGTGTCGTTGGCGACCGCCGCGACATCGCGCGCGTGGAACCACTCCGGCGTCCGGATCGACAGCCCCGGCGACGGATACGCGTACCCGTGCCGGTCCCCGGCCAGACAGAGCTGGACCTGTCCCGTCCGTACGAGCGCGATGTCGCCGGCCCGCACGCGCGTACCGGCCAGCTCCTCGGCCGCGTCCAGGTCCTCGGGCGTGACGGCGTGCCCGCCGTCGAGCCGTTCCGTGCCCCGGGCCCGGGCGACGTCGAGCAGCACTCCGCGCGAGACGAGGTGCCGGACCTTGTCGATGCCGCTGAACTCGGCACCGTCGTGCGGGGTGATGGAGTGCGCGGGGCGGCCGTTGTAGAGCCTGCCCGAGTGCGAGACGTGCGGCAGCGCGTCCCAGTGGGTGGCCGCCTGGAGTCCCATGGTCACGGCGTCGTCGCTGCACGCGACGGTGCCCGGGCCGAAGAGCTCCTGGTTGATCTGCACCATGACGTGCAGCGGGTCGATCCGCCCCGGGATCATCCCCGTCTGGACGCCGTCGCGCGTGAGGGGCAGCGCGAGCGGGATCCGGCGACCGGTGCGGACCGTCGCCGCGGCCTCCCGGACGACCTCGTCGGTGATCAGGTTCAGCGTGCCGAGCTCGTCTGCGGCTCCCCAACGCCCCCAGTTGTTCACGCGCTTGGCGATGTCGTGGAACGCGTCCGGCAGCGACATGAGTCCTCCTCGGGGCTTGTGTTCCCGTATCTGACGGGTCGTAGAATCTGGAGTCCGCGAAACCTAACGGTCCGTCAGAAACCGTGGGACGGGAAGGGGCCGGGCGTGGGGAACTTCTTGGCAGGCAAGGTCGTCGCCGTCACCGGCGCCGGCCGGGGCATCGGCCGGGCGGTCGCGCTCGCGGCGGCGGCCGAGGGAGCGAAGGTCGTCGTCAACGACTACGGCGTGGCGGTCGACGGCGCCTCCCCGACCAGTGCGGTCGCCGAGGCCGTGGTCAAGGAGATCGAGGCGGCGGGCGGGGACGCGGTCGCCGTCGCCGACGACATCTCCACGATGGCGGGCGGGCAGCGGGTCGTCGACGTGGCGCTGTCGTCGTACGGACGGCTCGACGGGGTGGTCTGCGTGGCCGGGATCCTCCGGGAGCGGATGCTGTTCAACATGACCGAGGAGGAGTGGGACCCGGTCGTCGCGACACATCTGAAGGGCACGTTCACCGTGTTCCGGGCCGCCTCGGCGGTGATGCGGGGGCAGCGCGCCGGCACGCTGATCGGCTTCACCAGCGGCAACCACCAGGGGTCGGTGTCGCAGGCCAACTACAGCGCGGCCAAGGGCGGGATCATCTCGCTCGTGCGGAGCGCCGCGCTGGGGCTGCACAAGTACGGGGTGACCGCGAACGCGGTGGCGCCGGTCGCGCGTACACGGATGTCGGCGGGTGTGCCGATGGAACTGGCGGAGATCGGGGAGCCGGAGGATGTCGCCGCGCTGGTGGTGTATCTGCTGTCCGACGAGGCCTGTCGACAGGGGATCACGGGGCAGGTGTATACCGCCGCCGGGGCGAAGATCGCGGTGTGGGCGCAGCCGAAGGAGTTGCGGGCCGTGTACGCCGAGGGCGGTGCGTGGACGCCGGAGCGGATCGCGGAGGCGTTGCCGGGGTCGGTGGGGGTGGATCCGATGCCGATGCTGGAACGGGTGCGGGAGATGGAGCGGGCGGCGCGGGAAGGGGAGCGGCCGAACGCCCAGTAGCTCGGGGGGTGGCGGTTGTACGGCGGCTGCAGGTGCGTGGGGGCTTGTCGCGCAGTTCCCCGCGCCCCTTAGGGGCCTCATCTCAAGCCCAGTCATCGAACCAAGGCGGCAACCGTGGATTTCGAGTTCGCGCGTGAAGACGAGGACTTTCGGGGCGAGGCCAGGGACTGGCTCGCCGCACACGCCGAGGGGGCGAGCGACCGACGCTCCTGGGAGCGCACCCTCGGGGCAGCCGGCTGGATCGGGATCGGGTGGGGTGCGGGCGGGTACGGCAATCGCACCGCCACGCTCACCCAACAGGTCGTCTGGGCCGAGGAGTACGCGCGGTCGGGCGCGCTCCCGCGTTCCGGGCACATCGGCGAGAACCTCCTGGCCCCCACGCTCCTCGCACACGGCACCGAGGAGCAGAAGTCCCGCTTCCTGCCGCCCATCGCCGCCGGTGAGGAACTCTGGTGCCAGGGCTACAGCGAACCCGGCGCCGGCTCGGACCTGGCCGGTGTCCGTACCGCGGCCGTGCGCGAGGCGGACGGCCGTACCTACCGCGTCACGGGGCAGAAGATCTGGACGTCACTCGCGCACGAGGCGGACTGGTGCTTCGTGCTCGCCCGCACCGAGCCCGGCTCGCAGCGGCACCACGGACTGACCTTCCTCCTCGTCCCCATGGACCAGCCGGGCCGGATCGAGGTCCGCCCCATCCGGCAGCTGACGGGGACCAGCGACTTCAACGAGGTCTTCTTCGACGGGGCGCGCGCGGAGCAAGTCGTCGGCGGTGCGGGCAACGGCTGGCGCGTCGCCATGAGTCTTCTCGGTTTCGAGCGGGGCGTGTCCACGCTGGCGCAGCAGATCGGCTTCGCCGAGGAGCTGGGCAGCGTGGTGCGGGCGGCCGTGGAGTCGGGCGCGGCGGCGGATCCCGTCGTACGGGAACGGCTCGTACGGCAGTGGGCCGAGCTGCGCACCATGCGCTGGAACGCCCTGCGCACCCTGGGCGGTTCGGGCGATGCGGGTGCCCCGAGCGTGGCCAAGCTGCTGTGGGCCGGCTGGCACCAGCGGCTCGGGGAGCTGGCGGTGCTGGTGCGGGGCGCCGCGGCGAGCACCGGTCCGGCGGACTGGTCGGTGGCGTCGCCGTACGAACTGGACGCGGCGCAGCACCTCTTCCTCTTCTCCCGGGCCGACACGATCTACGGCGGCTCGGACCAGATCCAGCGCACGATCATCGCCGAGCGGGTGCTCGGCCTGCCCAGGGAGCCCAAAGGAGCCGCGTGATGCGAGGCGTGATCTTCGACGGGAAGCAGGTCCGGGTCGTCACGGATCTGGAGGTACGGGAGCCGGGGCCGGGTGAGGTGCGGGTCGCGATCTCGGCGGCGGGGCTGTGTCACAGCGATCTGTCGGTGGTGGACGGGACCATACCGTTCCCGGTTCCTGTGGTGCTGGGCCATGAGGGTGCCGGGGTCGTGGAGGCGGTGGGTGGTGGCGTCACACATGTGGAGCCCGGTGACCATGTGGCCCTGTCCACGCTCGCGAACTGCGGTACGTGCGCGGAGTGCGACCGGGGGCGCCCGACGATGTGCCGGCAGGCGATCGGCCGTCCGGGCCGGCCGTTCCGTCACGCCGGTCTGCCGGTCCACCAGTTCGCCGCGAACTCGGCGTTCGCGGAGCGCACGGTCGTGAAGGCCGTACAGGCGGTCCGGATCCCCGAGGACGTCCCCATGGCGTCGGCGGCGCTCATCGGGTGCGGGGTGCTGACGGGGGTGGGCGCCGTGCTGAACCGGGCGCGGGTGGACCGCGGCGACAGTGTCCTGGTGATCGGGACGGGCGGCATCGGCCTGAACGTGCTGCAGGGGGCGCGGCTCGCGGGCGCCCTGCGGATCGTGGCCGTCGACGCCAACCCGGCGAAGGAGGAGGTGGCACGCCGCTTCGGCGCTACGGACTTCCTCACCTCGACGGAGGGCGTGCGGGACATCCTGCCCACGGGCGCGGACCACGCCTTCGAGTGCGTCGGCCGGGTGGAGCTGATCCGCCAGGCGATCGACGCACTGGACCGGCACGGCCAGGCGGTCCTCCTCGGGGTGCCGCCGGCCACGGCCGAGGCGTCCTTCCGCGTCTCGTCGATGTACCTCGACAAGTCCATCCTGGGCTGCCGCTACGGCTCCTCCCGCCCCCAGCGGGACATCGCCCTGTACGCCGAGCTGTACCGCCAGGGCCGGCTGCTGCTCGACGAACTCGTCACCCGGACCTACCCGGTCGAGGACTTCGAGAAGGCGGCGGCGGACGCGGAGGCGGGGCGGGTGGCGCGCGGGGTGCTCACGTTCTGACGGCCCCCTTGTCCCTGGCGGTCCGGAAGGTCCGACGGTAGGCCGTGGGCGTGACACCGAGCGCCGCCTGGAGGTGCTGGCGCATCGACTGGGCCGTACCGAAGCCCGCGTCGCGGGCCACCTGGTCGACGGACCGGTCGGTGGTCTCCAGCAGGTGCCGGGCCCGTTCCACGCGCTGCTGGGTGAGCCACTGGCCGGGGCTGACGCCGGTCTCCTCGCGGAAGCGGCGGGTGAACGTGCGGACCGACATGGCCTCCTGGGCGGCCATGTCGCGCAGCTGGATCGGCTCGTGGAGACGGCCCAGGGCCCAGGCGCGGGCGGTGGTGGTGGAGGCCTGCTGCGGATCGGGCACCGGCCGCTCGATGTACTGCGCCTGACCGCCGTCGCGGTGCGGCGGTACGACCGTACGGCGGGCCACGTCGTTGGCGACGGCGGCGCCGTGGTCCCGGCGGACCATGTGCAGGCACAGGTCGATGCCGGCCGCGACGCCCGCGGAGGTCAGCACGTCGCCGTCGTCGATGAACAGCACGTCCGGGTCGACCTCGACCCTGGGGAAGAGCCGCTGGAGGCGCGCGGCGTCGGCCCAGTGGGTGGTGGCGGGGCGGCCGTCGAGGAGACCGGCGGCGGCGAGGACGTAGACGCCGGTGCAGATGGAGGCCAGCCGGGTGCCGGGCCGGAGGCGGGCGAGGGCCGCAACCAGTTCGTCGGTCAGCACACCCTCGTCGTAGACCGGGCCGAGTTCGTACGACGCCGGGACGACCACCGTGTCGGCCTCGGCCAGCGCCTCGGGGCCGTGCGCGACGTGGATGGCGAAGTCGGCGTCCGTCTCGACCGGGCCCGGCGGCCGGACCGAGCAGGTCACGACCTCGTACAGGCGCCGTCCCAGGGCGTCCTTGGGGCGGCCGAAGATGCGGTGCGGGATGCCCAGTTCGAAGGGGAGCAGCCCGTCGAGGGCGAGGACGACCACGCGGTGGGGACGGAAGCCGGCGGCCGGGTCGGGGTGGGACGGGGTGGCCGATGTCATGGCCCGATCCTAGCGAATGATGTCCTCCGGGCCACTCGATGGAGCCTGTCGCAGGCCGGAAGCTCTATGTCGTGACCCAGACAAGCGAAGCCGCAGCAGTCGCACGGCAGCCGCCGAAGCCGGGCCGCGGCAGCCGTATCCGTGTGCACCGGGCCTGGTTCGTCGCCGCCGTCACCTTCGTGACCATCATCGGCGCGGCCGCCTTCCGTTCCGTGCCGGGCCTGCTCATCGATCCCTTGCACGACGAGTTCGACTGGTCGCGCGGCACCATCGGCGCCGCCGTCTCGGTCAATCTCGCGCTGTACGGTCTGACGGCGCCGTTCGCGGCGGCCCTGATGGACCGCTTCGGCATCCGCCGGGTCGTCGCGGTCGCCCTGACGGTCATCGCGCTCGGCTCGGGTCTCACGGTGTGGATGACGGCGGCCTGGCAACTGATGCTGTGCTGGGGCCTGCTGGTCGGCCTGGGCTCCGGCTCCATGGCGCTGGCCTTCGCGGCGACCGTCACCAACCGCTGGTTCACCGAGCGGCGCGGCCTGGTCAGCGGCATCCTCACCGCCGCGTCCGCCTCCGGACAGCTGATCTTCCTGCCCCTGCTGTCCTGGATCGTCGAGCGGCACGACTGGCGCCCGGCGGCCGTGACGGTCGCGCTCGCCGCCCTCGCGGTCGTCCCGTTCGTCTGGCTCCTGCTGCGCGACCACCCCGCGGACGTGGGCCAGAAGCCGTACGGCGCGACCGAGTTCGTGCCGAAGCCCGCACCGGTCCCGGGCGCCGCCCGCCGGGCCGTGACCGTCCTGTTCTCGGCCGCGCGCACCGGCCCGTTCTGGCTGCTCGCCGGCACCTTCGCGATCTGCGGCGCCTCGACGAACGGCCTGATCCAGACCCACTTCGTGCCCGCCGCCCACGACCACGGCATGCCCCTGACGACCGCCGCCTCGCTGCTCGCGGTCATCGGTGTCTTCGACGTCGTCGGCACGATCGCCTCCGGCTGGTTCACCGACCGCTTCGAAGCCCGGCGCCTGCTCGCCGTCTACTACTCCCTGCGGGGCGTCTCCCTCCTCTTCCTGCCCCTGCTCCTGGTCACACCCAGCGTCCAGCCCCCGATGATCTTCTTCATCGTCTTCTACGGCCTCGACTGGGTCGCCACCGTCCCGCCCACCCTCGCCCTGTGCCGCGAGCAGTACGGCGAGGACAGCGCGATCGTCTTCGGCTGGGTCCTCGCCTCCCACCAGGTCGGCGCGGCCCTGGTCGCCTTCCTCGGCGGCGTCGCCCGCGACACGTTCGGGTCGTACGACGTGGTCTGGTACGCGTCGGGGGCGTTGTGTGCGGTGGCGGCGTTGATGGCGTTGGTGATCCGGCGGCGGGGGGCGGGGGTGGAGGCCATGGCCTGAGAGCGGGCTCTCGAGCCTCGCTTACGTGGGGTCGGGCTCCGTGAATGCCTGGCGGCTGTGCAGGAGCAACTCACGCAGGGCGGGGCTGTGCGGGCTCTTCCAGACCAGGGCGAGCAACGCTGACGTCTCGACGTCGTCGATGGTGCGGGCGGTGAGCCGGTCGCGGTGGTTCGCGGCCATCGACTCGCTGAGGACGGCGACGCCGAGCCCGCGGGCGGCGAGGTCGGCAATGGCATCCGCGGAGCTGGCCTGCAGTGCGATCGCGGGTTGGAGGCTCTGCGCGGCGCAGGCATGGTCGAACACCGCGCGCAGTCCCGTACCGGGAGGCATGCACACGAGGGGGTGGGCGGTCAGGTCGCGCAGAGTGACCCGCCGCTGTTCCGCCAAGGGGTGCCCGGCCGGAACCGCGGTGACGAGCCGCTCGCTGATGATGGTCAGCGCGTTCAGCCCGTCCGGGGTGGCGGTCGCCGTCCCGATGAGAGCCAGGTCGATGGTGCCGGCGCGTACGCCCTCGACGAGCCGGTCGGAGTTGTCCTCCAGCAGGGAGATCTCCACACCCGGATGGGCCCGGTGGAAGGCGGCGAGGGCGTCGAACAGCGGCGTGACGGTGCAGCCGATGACCATCCCGACCGTGAGCCGGCCCCGGATCAGGTCGGTGACCTCACCCACCGCCTGGCCGACCGCTTCGGCTGCGGCGAGCGCGGCGCGGGCGTGTTCGAGCGCGGCCTTGCCCGCGACAGTGAGGGTGGCGGTGCGCGCCGACCGGTGGAACAGCTCGGCGCCGAGTTCGCGTTCCAGCCGGCGGATCTGAGCGCTGACACCGGACTGGCTGATGTGCACGCGCTCGGCCGCTCGCGTGAAGTTCCGCTCTTCGGCGACTGCGACGAAGTACTCCAGCTGCCTCATTTCCATGACTGGCAATTCTAGTTTCCAGAAGAACCATCTGTTGGACTTCTGGTCGGCGGCCGACCAGGCTGGAAGCACCGAAGCACCGAAGCCCGACGTCAGGAGGTACCCGTGCCGGAGTACGAGAAGGCCATGCGACCCGAAGACATCACCCGCTTGTTCGTCGAGCGCTCCAACGCCGGTGACGCGGCCGGGGTCGCCGCGCTTTACGAAGAGGACGCGGTGCTGGCCTACCCGCCCGGCGAGCAGACGGTGGGCCGGGAGGCGATCCGTGTGCTGTGGGAAAAGGTGCTGGCGGGCCGCCCCCGCTTCGAGCCGGAACAACCGCTGCCGACTCTGGTCAGCGGCGACATCGCCCTCACCTCGACCCCGCCGAAGGACGGGGCCGGCGCCCGGGCGCAGGTGGTCCGGCGCCAGCCTGACGGAAGCTGGCTGCGCCTGCTCGACCAGCCCGAGTTCGTCGCGCCCGACCGGTGAAGGGCGGGACCGGCAGGACGGATCACCAGCGGATCGTCTGGCCCTCCGGGGTGACATGGACGGTGAACTGCTCCAGCGGTGGTGCACCGGCGGCGCGCCACCGGCCGAACAGCTCCTCCACGGCGTCCCAGAGAGAGTCTGGCCCGCCTTGGCGGACGAGCCACTGACCGCCGTCCTCATATACGGCGGCCCATGAGCCGGACGCAGTTTCGACGAGCACGTCCTCGGTGTGCCCGTCCCGTTCCAGGTTCAGGCGCTGGGCACCAGGTACGGCGAGCTGCACGACGAAGCGGCTCGTCCAGTTGTTCAGCATGTCGGCCCCGGTGACGGTCTCCCGCTCTTTGCCCTCGTCGAGGTTGGGGAGCAGGCCGAGCGGCGGCGGCAGCTCCGGCCGCGCGAGCATGAAGTTCACCCCGCCGCCCAGCAGCGGGCCGGACGCCGTACCGTCCTCGTGGACCGTCAGGCGCGCGAGCTCCGAGGAGCCGAGCCAACCGCCGACGGTCACCAGGATCAGGCCACCGGGCCGGGTCTGTTCGATCCATGCCTCGGGCACGGTGCGTACGCCGCATGTGGCGATGATCCTGTCGTACGGCGCCCCCGCGCCGTGGCCGAGGAGGCCGTCGCCGGTGACGAGTGTGGGGTATGTCCCGAGGTGGCCGAGCGCTGTCCGGGCCCGCGCCGCCACGTGCGGGTCGTACTCGATCGAGGTGACGTTCCCTGCGCCGAGCCGGGCGCAGAGCACGGCGGTCGAGTAACCGGTACCGGTGCCGATCTCCAGCACCTTGTGCCCGTCCTCGACCTGGAGGTCCTCCAGCATGCGCAGCACGAGAGAGGGCAATGTGCTGGAGCTGGTCGGTTCGCGTGTGATCCGGCCGCGGATGTCTTCCGGCACGATCGTGCCGGCGATCTGGGTCACCAGCGTCTCGTCCGCGTAGCAGCCCTCCAGCCAGCCTGCGTCGCCTTCCCGTACGGGCTCCCACGCGGTGAAGTCCGTGCCGATCGCGCGCCGGAAGAAACCGCCGCGCAGGAATTCGTGCCGGGGGACTGCCGCGGCGGCGCGCTTCCAGGACTCCGTGCGCAGGCAGCCGGTCGCCGTCAAACTGTCGAGGAGCTGCTGGTGGAGCTGTGCGTGATCGGTCACGTCTTCCTCTCCAGAAGTGTCGCCAGGGCTGCGCGCATGGGCAGACCCGTTTCGGTTTCCAGCCAGTACCACTGGCCGGACGGGTTGCATTCCAGGAACCACCATCGGCCGTCCTCGCCCACGCAGAAGTCGAAAGCTCCGAAGACCAGGCGGAAGCGGTTCATGTAGCGGTGGAGCGCCGGCCGGATCCCCGGTGGTGCTTCCACAGGGGTGTAGGTCAGCCGGCTGTAGTCGGTGCGCCAGTCGAGGAGGTCGGAGTCGATACGGACGCAGAACACGTCTGCGCCGATGACGGTCACCCGGACGTCGGCGACCTTGGGGATCCGCTCCTGGAAGAGGTGCGCCGTGCCCGCTACGTCGTCATCGATGTCCGTTGCGGACACCTCGGCGACCTTGACGACGGACGAGACGCCGTCGACTCGATAGACCGGGTTGTGCAGCGGCTTGTAGATGACCGAGCCGTGCTGCTTGATGAACTCCCGGGCAGCGTCGGGGCTGGAGGTGATGAGGGTGGGCGGGACCAGGAACCCCGCGGCCGCGGCCGCAGTCAGCCCGGCCGGTTTGAACTCGGCGTCCCCGATGCGGTGCGGGTGGTTGACGTAGAGACAACCCGGCAGCGAGGCCAGGACTCCCCCGAGCCCGTACCGGGCCTGGGTGACGGCGAACCGGGCGTCCTGCTCGTCGAGGTGCGGAAAGCTGAATCCGGTCGGCCGACGGTAGTAGAGGGCGCGGATGTGGGCCAGGTCCGCGGTGCGGCTGGGGGTGAGGAGGCGGCCTCTCAGGCCGTGTTCGGTGATCTCTGCCTCCACCGACAGTGATGCGGGGAAGTCCCCCGAGTCGAGCCGCACGACCGGGATGTCCCGGTCGTGCAGCTCGCTGATCACCACGTCGGAGGTGGGGTCGTGCAGGCTGGTGACGACCAACACCGGACGCGGATCACTCACTGGTCGCTGTCGGCGCTCGTGTCGGTGTCCGTCGCGCCCTGGTTGCCACCGTCCGGGCTGGTGCCGGTCGACGGGCTGGTGCCGGTGGACGTGTTGTGCTTGCCCATCTCCATGACCTGGCCGGCCCCGTCGTAGAACACGGCGGTCTGGGTGGCGGGGTCCAGCTCGGCGCGGGCGTAGTCGGGGGCGATGGTGGGGTAGGGCGCCATGCGGCCGATGCCCCACGGGCGGGGTGTGCTGAGTCCCTGCGGGATCGCCGGGCTCGTGGGCAGACGGTCGGAGTGAACGAACATGCTTCTCCTCTGTGTCGCAGTGGTCGAATCCGCCTAGTCGCGGTGATGGGGCGCCGAGACCGACAGGGGGACGTGGGCCCGGCGCCGGGGTCAGTGAGGCTGCGCTATGTGCTGCGTGCCGGGTTTTGGTCCGATCCCTCAGTTTCGGGCGCGAGCTCACCGGGCCTTTCAAGCAGGCCTAGCAGTGCTCGCGCGTTCACGGCGGCGTCGTGCAACCGCGTCGCCAGATCAGTCGACGGCGCCTCATCGCCGAGGAGTTCGTCCGAATACCTCAGGACGATGCGCGCTGTGCCCTGCATGTTGTCCGGCATCCGCGGCATGAGCTTTGCGAGCTTGGGCGCCAGAAGCCGTACATAGCCCTCCATCTCCTGGAGAAGGGCCCGCTGTTCAGCTAGCGGACCACTGGGCCCCCACAGCGCTTCCTCGCATCGTCGTCGGATTTCGTCTGCGTTGAACGGCGACGCATGGCTAATTCCCATCGCCGGTCTCCTGCCCTGAATGCCGATGCTGGGCGAGCCGAACGAGATGCAAGACGGCCTCGGCGTCACACAGCTCGCCCGGCCTTCGCATCGGGACATCCAGTACGCCATGGGGTTGTGGCAGTTTGTCTCTGTGACGGGCGGAACTCCCAGCCAAGTGCCCCATGCCAGACACTCGGCGTCCGGGTGCTGCCAGGCCACGCCCGCGCTCGGGAGCACCAGGGGGTAGTAGCGGCCGCGCGAGGCGATGACGGGGCCGCCGTCGATGACCTCGGCCAGATAGGTGCCCACCTCGGTCGGGTCGCTGCTCGCGGCAGCAGTTCGGACGAGGGTCCCGGGCAAGCGGATGGCGGTGAGCAACTCGCCGCAGCGAAGGAGGGTCAACCCGCCCTCGCTCCATTCCCACCGTGCCTGTTGGACGTCGGGAGCTGCGGCCAGTAACCAGTCCTCGACCAAGACCGCACGCTCATGGTCCGCCGCAGCGGCAGGCGCTGGATGTTCCTCCAAGTCATCAGAACCGGGGGCGAGTTGCTGAGACTCGCGCATGGTGGCGACTCCTCACGGTCGTCCATGCCCCGGCAGTCCAACGGGACGGTGGCCGCCGGGGCTCTTCGCGTCCAGAATGGATTTCTCGCGAAGAGCGCACCTCCCGTGGCGCGGTATACCCATGATGGGTACAGGCCCCCAGGAAACATGCCGCAGACTCAGGCGAGCAGGAAGTGCACGCATGATTCAAGAGCCACCGACCGCGCTGCCCCGGGAGCTCCTCAACGACGAGGAGATGCGCCGAGCGCTGGAGACACACGATTTCGGGACGGTGTTCCGGCGGGCGAAAAGCCATGCGGGGATCAGCTACTCCCGCATCGCCGCTGAGTGCGACATCAAGCCGGATCGGGTCGGCACGCTCGCCAAGGGACAGGGCACGATCACCACATTCGACAAGATCTTGCAGATCGCGGACGCGTTGCGTATCCCTGGGCACATGGTCGGCCTTGCTCCCCGCCCGTGGGAGAGCAGCGAGCTTCCCGCGCACGCGAACGACCCACAGATGGGACCACCGAGCTTGCGCCGCAGAACCGTCCTCCAAGCCGCCACCTCCACGGGCCTGGCCGCTGCTTTCCCCGCCCTGACGAGACCGCCGGAGCCCAAGCACGTCTCCGTGGAGGACGTCGTACGGATGCGGCGCCGCGCGGCCCGGCTGCGGCGTCTCGACGAAACGCTGGGCGGTGGCGACACCTACCGCGTCTACCTGGGCGAGTACCAGGCCACCAAGGCCCTCCTGCGGGACTCCGTCTTCACCCCGGAGTCTCGCCGTGGCACCGTCTCACTGCTCGCCGAGCAGGCCCAACAGGCCGGTTGGGCAGCCTTCGACGGGGGACAGCAGACTCAGGCCGAGAGCCTGTACGAGGAGAGTCAGCACGCCGCCCGTGAAGCAGGCGACGCCGATCTCCTCGCCAACGCGTACGCGTTCCTCGCTTATCAGGCCGCTGACCGGAACGTGGCGGTCGAGATGGCCGCAACCAGCTGCTCCACCATCACCCCCACCACTCCGTCCAGCGTGCGCGCTCTGCTCCACGAGCGGATGGCCTGGGCCTGTGCCATCGCGGGCCAGCCACACCGTGTCGAACAGGCTTTGGACGCCGCAAGGTATGCCCTGGACGAGCGGCAGAACGGAGAGCCTGAGCGGGACTGGGCGGCCTGGGTCGACGAGACCGAGCTGGACATCATGACCGGCCGCTGCTGGACAGAGCTTCGCCGTCCTCTGCGGGCTGTACCGGTGCTCACCCGGGCGCTCGACCGGTACGACGACCACCACGCTCGAGACAAGGCCCTGTACCTGTCATGGCTGGCCGACGCCTACCTGGCAGCCGGCGAGGTGGAGGAGGCCGCGGCCGTGACGAACCGCGCCCTGGACCTGTCCATCGGAGTCGCTTCCGTGCGTCCCCGGCAGCGCCTTGCCCCGGTGCTGGACCAGTTGCGGCAGCACCAGGGTTTGGGCGTCGTTCAGGACGTGCTGAAGAGGGCCACGGCCTAGTTCGCCGGGGCGACGCTGTCCTTGATCCACTGGAGACACCGGGGTGCTCCGTTGGCGATCGGCACCGCGAGCAGCTCGGGATTGTCCCACGGGTGGTTCTCGAGCAGATACTTCTCCAGCTCCGGGTAGCGCTCGCGCGTCGTGGTGACCAGCAGCCGCCACTCCTCCCCTTCACCGAACTCGCCCAGGTGCCAGAACACCGACCCCACCGGGCCGATGATCTGCGAACCGGCGGCAAGCCGCCCCTGGACTGCTCCCTTGGCGAGTTCTACAGCCTGCTGACGTTCCGGCGTGGCGGTCGACACCTGTACAAACTCAGTCATGCCGTGAGCGTAGCGATCAGGCACCTGTTCGTTGAGGCTCGGGACTGGCTGCGCAGTACGGGGCAAGGGAGCTCAGGGATATTGGCGGCGGCTCGGATCCTGCCTGGCCGAGAGCGGGCCAGGCGGGCCAGGATCCGGGTCGCGGCTTCCGTCCGTCGACTCGCAGCTGAAAAACACCGGTCGGCAAGTGGAGCCGAAACCCACTGACATGCGGGCCAGTTCACGCTGTCGAAGCCACGTGGCATCTTTCTGCCAGGACGTGGAGGGGATTTCTCGTCCCGTACGTTTCTACGGAACCGTCGAAGCCGCCGGCTTCCTGGTCAGTGTCGTGCTTCCACGGCCTGCCTCAAGGGCGCTTCGCGTCGCCTTCGGCGATGGCCCTGCGAGCCACCCTTGATCCAGGCCGTTCCAGCACGTGGAAGAAGCGAGCGGGCGGCCCGGAGAGGCGGGTGGCCAGGGGCCGTCGGGCCTCGTGGGTCGGCTGAGTGGTCGCTCGACGATGGGGTGTGCGCGGTTGCGTCTCGCATGCACGCCGGGTGGGTCAAGCGGCGATCGGTGGGTGGGCCGAGCGGTGGTATCGGTGGGTGGGTTCAGGGGCTGGGCCTATCCTGGGATCACCCGACTCGCCTCTCGGAAGGTCCGTTGATGACGCTCGGCATGGTTCTCGGTGACGTGGTCGTCGTGACGTCGCAGGTTCGTTCACGCTCGACCTTCCGAGGAGTTTGCCGTGTCCACGATCCGCTGGATCGAGGCTCAAGCCCGTTCCGCCCGCTGGCACTCTGAGTCCGGGCTGCCCCTGCCCCGTCGGGTCGTCGTCGCCGACGACCGGATGAGGGCCGCCGTCGCCTACCGTCTGGCCTGCGAGGGCACCGCGTTGTTGTGGCGCGGGGATTATTACAACGCGCGGCAGTTGTTGCGCGCGATGGACCGTCGGATCGGTCGTGCCGCGCCCGGTGCGGCAGGGACGCCGGCCGAGTCCTTTCGCCTGTACCGCCGGTTCCGCGCCCACCGCGCGCGCGTGCTCGGGAAGTTGCTCGTCCTGCTGGAGGAGGACCACACACTGGCGCTGCGCCGGGCGCCCGATGTGAGCCGGGCGTGTGTCGAGGCGTACGGGCCGTCCGATGGTCCGGTGGCCGTCGCCCTGACCGAGCTGTTGGGCGTGATCAGTGCCCGGGAGTGGCGGGAGAACGGTGTGCACGTACCGGCGCTTAACGCTCGGATCCACCCGCACTACGGGGTGTTCGCGCCGACGAGGAGTGAGTACGTCGACCTGGTCGCGCGGGCGCCGTTGCCCCCTGGCGTGTGTGCGGCGTTCGACCTGGGCACGGGCACCGGTGTGCTCGCCGCCGTCCTGGCCCGGCGGGGTGTCCGGCAGGTCGTGGCCACGGACGTCAGCGCGCGGGCGCGGGCGTGTGCGTGGGACAACGTACGGCGGTTGGGGTTCGGCGGGACGGTCCGCGTCGCCGGGCCAGACCTGTACCCGGAAGGGCGCGCGCACCTCGTCGTCTGCAACCCGCCCTGGATTCCCGCGCGTCCCGCCTCCGACCTCGATCTCGGCGTCTACGACGCGGGCGGCGGCATGCTCCACGGCTTTCTCGACGGACTCGCCGGCCGGCTGGAACCGGGCGGTGAGGGCTGGCTCGTCCTGTCCGACCTGGCGGAGCGCCTCGGGCTGCGCACCCGGGCCGAGCTGCTGACCGCCATAGAGGCGGCGGGGCTACGGATCGTCGACCGTCTGGACACGCGCCCGCGCCACGCCCGCGTGCGTGACAGGCACGATCCGCTGCACGCCGCGCGGGCCGCCGAGGTCACGTCACTGTGGCGGCTGGCCGTCCCCTGATCCGTGCCGACCGGAAGCCCTTCTCGACGACGGAGCGGCTGTTGAAGGTGAGGTCCTCCCTCAGCGGGTGCCCCCTCATCCGCAGGGCGGATACGGTTCGCCGTAGCGGACGAAGCGTGGCCGCCATGTCCAGGGCCAGCATGTGGGTCATGACGACAGCGACCGCCCCTCTCCCCGCCGCCTCCGCACCTGCGCCTGTCTGGGCTCGCCGCGCCGCCCACGCCATCGCTCTGTGCGCGGTCCCGTCCGGCCTGTGGCGCATCGCCATGGCATCCGGCGTCCATGTGGGCTACAGCGACCGAGTGCTGCGCGACGTCTTCGACATCCCGGGCTGGGGCATCGCATACGTCATCGGCCTCTCCGTGCTCACTGAGCTGGCCGCTCTGTTTCCGCTGCTGCTCGTCAGCGACCGATGGAGGCCCCTGCACCCCAGGGTCCTCGCCCCGCTGGCCTGGACCGGCTCGGGCGTCCTGGTCCTGGTGGCACTGTGGCAACTCGTGGTCGCTTTCACCGTCGAGAGCCAGACGTACATGTCGAGCGGTACGGCACAGACCGTCTGGGGGTTCGCTTTCGCCCCGCTGTTCGCCATCCCGGCCCTGATGACCGCGGTGACCTGGTCGTACGCAAAACGGCACCGGGCACGGGGACAGGCATAACCCCTACGGTGGTGCCCGCCGACTCAGTCCGACAGCCGCGCGAACCGCCCACGGTGGAAGAGCAGCGGTCCCTCCGGATCGTCCGCCGCCGTGCCGAGGGCGTCCACCCGGCCGACCACGATGAGGTGGTCCCCGCCGGTGTGGACGGCGTGGATCGCGCAGTCGATCCAGGCGACGGCACCCGACAGGCGCGGCGAGCCGGACACCGGCGCCGCGTCGTACGCCACCCCCGCGAACTTGTCCGCGCCGCTCACCGCGAAGGCGCGGCACAGTTCGGTCTGGTGGGCTCCCAGGACGTTCACGCAGAACACCCCGGCCCGGGCGATACGCGGCCAGGTCGTCGACCTGCGGCCGACCATGAAGGCGACCAGCGGCGGGTCGAGGGAGAGGGACGTGAAGGACTGGCAGGCGAAGCCGGCGGGGGCGTTGCCGGGGGTGGTGGCCGCCGGTGGTGCCGTGATCACGGCAACGCCCGTCGCGAAGTTTCCCAGGACGCGGCGGAACTCCGCCGGGTCGACAGGAGCGCGCTCGTCCTCGCCGACGCACCTCAGATCGGGGCGCGGCAGCGCTTCGACGGGCTGCGGGGCGGGTGTGCGGACCGACCTGAGGTAGCGGACGGCGGCTTCGGCCATTCCTGCTTGTCCCATCACACCTGCCATTCAAGCTGACGCATCGTCAGATGGGAAGGGTGGTCGGTGACCCATGTGCGGTCAGTGGCCCCGGTACGCGGGGCTCCGCCGCTCCACGAAGCTCCGTACGCCCTCCTGTGCGTCCGCCGTCGTCATGTTGATCTCCTGCGCGGCGGCCTCTGCGGCGAAGGCGGTGGCTCGGTCGGCGTCGAGGGAGGCGTTGACGAGCTGCTTGGTCAGGGCGAGGGCGCGGGTCGGGCCGGTGGCGAGGCGTTCGGCCCAGGCACGGGCCGTCTTGTCCAGGTCGGCGTCCGGGACGACCCGGTTCACCAGCCCCAGCCGCTCCGCGTCGGCCGACGTGAGCGCGTCGCCGAAGAACATCAGCTCCTTGGCGCGCTGCGGGCCGATGAGACGGGGGAGGAGGTAGGCACCGCCGGCGTCCGGTACCAGGCCGCGTCGTACGAACACCTCGATGAAGCGGGCCGATTCGGCGGCCAGGACCAGGTCGCAGGCGAACGCCAGATGCGCGCCGAGCCCGGCCGCCGTGCCATTGACCGCCGCGATCACCGGCTTCTCGCAGTCCAGGACGGCGGCGATCAGGCGCTGGGCGCCGGTGCGGAGGGTGCGTGCGACATCTCCGGCGGCGGGTGCGGCGGTCGTGGTGGCGGTGGCGCGGAGGTCCGCGCCGGCGCAGAAGCCGCGCCCCGTTCCCGTGAGCACGATCGCTCGTACGTCCGCCGACGCGGACGCCTCCGACAGCAGCCGGACGATCTCGTCCCGCTGGGCGGGCGTGAGGGCGTTGAGGGCCTCGGGCCGGTTGAGGGTGATGGACAGGACGTGGTCGCCCGTCGTGTGCCGGACGTGGTCACCCGTGTGCGGAACGGCGGGGTCCGTCATCGGCTGCACACCGCCAGCGCGTCCAGCGCCACCGCGCCCTGCCCCTGGGGCAGGACCATGAGCGGGTTGATGTCCAGCTCGGCCAGCTGGTCCCCGAGTTCCAGTGCCATGCGCTGGGCGCGCAGGACGACCTCGACGAGTGCGTCCAGATCCGCCGGTGGCCGCCCCGGACCCCGTCGAGCAGCGCCCGCCCGCGCAGCCCGTCGAGCATGTCCCGCGCCTGTTCCTCACCGAACGGCGGCACCCCTACGGCGGTGTCGCGCAGGACCTCGACGAGGACCCCGCCGAGCCCGACGGTCACGGTCGGCCCGAACAGGTCGTCGTGCGTGACACCGACGACCATCTCGACGCCGTGCTCGACCATCTGGCAGACCAGTACGCCGTCCAGCGGGACTTCCTCGTAGCGGGCGATGTCGGTCAGCTCCCGGTAGGCGTCGCGGACCTGGCTCGCCGAGGTGAGCCCGATCTTCACGAGGCCCAGTTCGGTCTTGTGGGCGATCCGGGCGCCCGAGGCCTTCATCACCACCGGGTAGCCCACCAGCCCCGCCGCCCGGACGGCCGCCGCCGCGCTGGTCACCAACTGCTCGCGCGGCACGCGGATGCCGTACGCCCGCAGCAGTTGCTTCGCCGCGTGCTCGCTCAGCTGCTCGCCGGGCCGCATCAGCGCCTGGGCCTTGCGGTAGGAGGGGAGGGGGTGCGCGGGGCCTCGTCGAAGGGGGAGCGGTAGCCGGTCGTGAAGCGGTGGTGGCCGAGGTAGGCGCGGACGGCGGTGAGGCAGTTGCCGACCGTGCGGAAGGTGGCCACGCGGGAGGAGCCGAGCAGGACCTCGCGGTAGGCCGGCTCGGTGCCGACCGGCGAGCCCCACACCACGCACACCAGCTTGTCCGTCTGCTCCGCCGCCTCCACCAGGTCCCGGACGAGCCGGTCGCTGAGCGGGGGGAACGGCCCGCTGATCGGGCAGACGAGCACGCCCACCTCGGGGTCGTCGAGGATCGCGTCGATGATCTTCCGGCCGCGCTGGTCGCCGACCGGGTGACCGCCGTTGTCGACGGGGTTGGCGACGCTCAGGTACTCGGGTATCCACTGGTGCAGCTCGGCCTGTTTGGCCTCGGACAGGACCGGCAGCCGCAGGCCCGCCTCCGTCGCCAGGTCGGCGACGTGCGCGCCCGTGCCGCCGGAGATCGAGTAGACGACGACCCCGTCGGCGCGCGGCGGGCGGGCCCGGGCCAGCAGGGTGGCGGTGTCCTGGAGTTCGTCGAGCCCGTCGACGCGGATCACGCCGTACTGGCGCAGGGCCGCGTCCACCACGGCGTCGGCGCCCGTCAGTTTGCCGGTGTGGGAGGCGGCCGTGCGGGCGCCGGTCTCGGTGCGGCCCACCTTGACCGCGACGACCGGCACGCCGCGCCGGGCGGCCCGGTCGGCGGCGAGCAGGAAGGAGCGGCCGTCCTTCAGCCCCTCCAGGTAGCAGGCGATGGCGCCGACCTCGGGCTGCTCGGCGAAGTAGGAGAGGAAGTCGGCGCTCTCCAGGTCGGCCTCGTTGCCGGTGGGCGCCCAGTGGGAGAGCCGGATGCCGAGTTCCTGGAGGGCGAAGACGGGGCGGCCCTGGTGACCGGACTGGGTGATCAGCGCGATCGCCGGGCCCTGAAGGTCGGCACGGAACCGCTCGAAGGCGTTGAGGTTGGTGTTGGGGCCCAGCAGCCGCATCCCGGACCGCCCGACGGCGGCGGTCAGTCGCCGTTGGGCGGCCTCGCCCTCCGGCCCGGTCTCCGCGAACCCGGAGGCGAAGACGACCGCGAACCGTGCCTTGGCCTCGGCCAGTTCCTCGACCACCGGGAGGGGGTCGCCGACCAGCACCACGGCCAGATCGACCTGCTCGGGCAGGCCGGCGACGGAAGGGCAGCAGGGCATGCCGAAGACGGCCGGGCGGCTCGGATGCACCGGATACAGCCGGGCCCCGACCCGTTCCGCCCAGTCGGCCAGTTGCCGTGTGATGCCGGTGTTCGGGCGCCCCTCGGCGTCGGACGCGCCGATCACGGCGACGGACTGCGGGCGGAAGAAACGGTCCAGGTCGGGCACGTCCGCGTGCAGCGGACGCCCGCTGACGTCGAGGTCTCCCGTCCGGGCCGGCCTGCCGTGCACGGCGGGCCCGGACCGCTCGCCACAGGCGATGGCCCGGGTCCGGCGGGAGTCGGTGGTGAGGGTGCCGTGGGTCGATCCAAGCATCGTTTCCGCCCGCTCCTGTGAGACAGCCGCTAACTGACGCTCTGTCAGATTATCTGAACTGACGTGATGTCAGGAATGGTTGTGAGCGGGAGAAGTTGCCGCCGGGCGCGCCGGACGTCCGCGCACGCCGGGAGCGGGTGGGCCGGAAGTGCCCGACGCACAGACCGAGCCCGGACGTGTGGGCTGATCGGGTGAACGGGATTGGATCGGATGGGCCGTGAAGGTGTATGCGCGATAGCACTGGAGCGAGCCCGCGATCGGAGCGGGAGCGTCAGTGGCAAAGGATGATCGTGCGAGCGAAAGCCATTCTTGTTTCCCTGGTCGCGGCCTGTTCGGTGATGGGTCTGGCAGGGGCCGCGCAGGCTGCGGCGTCGGGTGACGTCGTGGTCTTCTCCACCGAGGCGCAGCCGCTGGACGTCTACCGGGACCCGGCGGGCTGCCGGCAACTGCCCACAGCCGCCCATGTGCTGTCGAACCTCACGGACAAGCCGGTAAAGGTCTACGGCAACCCGTTCTGTCTCGGCCCCTCACTGGTGGTACAGCCCGGGTACGGGACGCATGTGCCGGGCGGCGCGGGGTCGTTCTCGGCCTAGTCCGCCCGAGACGCCCTCATCGCCTCTGGTGTCCCCGCGCCCGCCCGTGCGGTGCCGTACTAGCCCGGCAGTCGCGACGCCCTCCCCGAACCGTCCCGCGCGATGGCCTTCGCGATCTTCACTGCGTCGATCGCCATCTCGCGGAACATGCCGCTGATCGGGTTGGTGAAGCCGGTGAAGTACAGGCCGGGGGCGGTACGCGGGCTGTGGGGGCCCTGGGTGACCGGCTTACCGCGGGCGTCGAGTACGCCGAGGTGGCCGACGAGGTCCTCCAGGGCCCGGGTGTAGCCGGTGGCCGCGACGACGGCGTCCGGGGAGAGGCGGGTGCCGTCGGTGAGGACGACCTTGCCGTCCTCGAAGCCCTCCACGGCCGCGACGACCTGCACCCTGCCCTTGCGCACGGCGTCGATCAGACCGACGTCCTGGACGGGTACGGCTCCCTCGGTGACCCGGGTGTAGAGGCCGGTGTCGGGGCGCGGCAGGCCGTGGGCGGACAGATCGGGCACGCTCAGTCTGCCCAGCTGCCGGGCCATCCGGTCGACCAGGCCGACCGGCAGGTGCCGGGCCATGACGCCCGAGTACTGCGCGGCCCATCCGGCGGTCGAGCGGCGCACGATGTGCGGGACGGTGCGGATGGACAGCCGTACCCGGGCGCCGCCGTCCGCCAGGTCCACGGCGATCTCGGCGCCCGTGTTGCCGGCGCCCACGACCAGGACCTCGCGGCCCGCGAAGGGCTCGGCGTTGCGGTAGGCGGAGGCGTGCAGCAACTCGCCGGTGTAGGTGTCGCGGCCGGGCCAGTCGGGCACGCGGGGCGTGTGGTTGTGGCCGGTTGCGACGACGACCGCCGCACCGGTCAGTTCCCGGCCCCCGGTGGCGTGCAGCAGCCAGCCGGTGCCGTCGGGCGCGCGCTCGATGCGGGACACCTCGACGCCGGTGACGATCTCGAGCCGGTGGTGCTCGGCGTACTTCTCCAGGTACCGCACCACGTTGTCCCGGGACACCCACCGCCCGAACCGGCGCGGCATCGGCAGCCCGGGCAGGGACGACAGGCGACGGGTGGTGTGCAGGTGCAGCCGGTCGTAGTGGCCACGCCAGGACGCCCCGACGCGGTCGGACTTCTCCAGGACGACGGCCCGTATGCCCCGGGCCCGCAGCGCGTACGCGGCGGACAGTCCGCCGGGGCCGCCGCCGATGACGTAGACGGGGCGGTCGGGTGCGGGGTGTGCCGGGGAGTGTGTGGGGGGTGCGGAGTCGGCCATGAGCGGGAGCGTAGCCACGGGCCCGCTTGATGGGTCTCGGTCAAGACCGGAATTGGTTTCGGATTGGTCACGGCTGTAGGGGGACGGGGTGGAGCCGGTGGCGTAGCGGGTCCGGTTGTGACGAGCCGGTGATCGTTCCTGACGAATTGGCCCTCGCGGCGGAACACCCGCCCCTGGAGCCGGTGTTGAGAGGACGTCGACGCAGAGATGACGTCGGCGGAGACCGGAATGCCCCGCGAAGGAGACCGGAATGGCCCTGACCCGTGAAGAGCGCGAACAGTTCCTGGCCGAGCCCCACATCGCCGCACTCGCCGTCGACGCGGGGCCTGGCCGTGCGCCGCTGACCGTGCCCATCTGGTACCAGTACGAGCCCGGCGGCGACATCTGGATCCTGACGGCCCTCGACTCCCGCAAGTACGGGCTGATCAGCGCGGCGGGCCGGTTCTCCCTGATGGTGGACCGGCTGGAGCCGACGATCCGGTACGTGTCGGTGGAGGGCCCGGTCGTCGACACGGCCCCCGCCACCCTCGACCAGCTCCGCGAGATGTCGGCGCGCTACCTGCCGGCCGACAAGGTCGACGGCTACGTCGACTTCTCCTGGAAGAACCACGGAGAACAGCTGGTGCTGCGGATGAGGCCGGAGCGGTGGGTGTCGTCGGACCTCGGGCAGGTGTGAGACGCCCTCCGGGGTGACAATCGGGGCATGGCAACGGATCTTCACGAGCTGCTGAGGTCACTGCGGGTCTGGGACCCGCAGGTCACTCAACTGCCCCCTTCGACCCGACGACCGCCCCGGACACCCCGCTGCCGCTCTTCGCCGAGTGGTTCGCGGCGGTGGTGGCGGCCGGGCAGACCGAGCCGCACACCGTGTCGCTGGCGACCTCCGACGAGTCCGGCCTGCCCGACGTACGGATCGTGATGCTGCACGGCGCCGACGAGACCGGCTGGTCCTTCGCGTCCCACGCCGGGAGCCGCAAAGGCCGCCACCTCAGCGCCCGTCCGTACGCCGCGCTCTGCTTCTACTGGCCGGTCCTGGGCCGGCAGGTACGGGTCCGCGGCCCGGTGTCGGCCGCCCCGTCGAAGGAGGCCCAGGGCGACCTCCACGCCCGCTCGACGGGCGCCCTGGCCGCGGCGCTGACCGGCCGCCAGAGCGAGATCCTGGGCTCCGTGGAGGAGCTGACGCGGGCGTCCGAGGCGGCGTGGGAGCGGGCCCGGAACGAGCCGGAGGCTCCCGTGGCGTCCTGGACCCTGTACCGGCTGCGGCCGGACGAGGTGGAGTTCTTCCAGGGAGACGCGGCACGGCGGCACGTACGGCTCCGCTACCGGAGCACAGGGGAGGAGTGGACGCGGGAACTGCTGTGGCCGTGAACGGACCTGGGCCGGCGCGCGCGTCGTCATCGGGCGTCGCGTATCCCGAGGATGTACTCGGCAGTGAGCGCGACGGCACGGTCCTCGTCATGGGACAGCTCTGCGAGGGCACGTGACGCCGTGCTTCCCGGGATGTCCGCGAGCGCCTGGGTCAGCCGTCGGCGTGCGGAGGAGTCGACGGTGTCGTGGGCGAGGCGGCCGACGAGTCCGGTGGCGATCCGATCCGCCAACGCGGGACGACTCGCCAGCGCGCTCAGCGCATCGGCCGCGTCGACGTCGTTCGCCTCCTCGACGATCATGTCGATGAGCGTCGGGACGGCGTCGGCCACCCCACGTGCCCCGAGTGCCGAAGCCGCATACCTGCGGACCGCGACGTCGGGGTTCGCGAGGGCGTCCCGCAGCAGTGCGGTCGCCTCACCGCCCGGAATCTCGGCGATGGACTGGACGGCGCGTTTGCGCACCTCGGCGGCCGGTGAGCCGAGGCCCTGCGCCAGCAGCGCCAGTCCGCCGTCGCCCGAGTGCGCCAAAGCCCACCGGAGGGCTCCGGCGACGTTCGGGTCCGACTCGCCCAGCACTGCCTCGACCAGTGCTTCCACCGGCACCGGAACCTCGTCGACCGAGGACAGGGCCGCGCGTTGACGCGCCCCCGCGCTCTTCGACCCCAACCCCTGCAGGAGCGCGACGACCCGGAGGACGTCCTCCCAGCCTGCGGGTTCCGCGGCACCGATCCTGTGGAGTCGCGTGAGCAGCTCCGTCTCGGCCGCGATGCGTTCCCGCGTCTGGCGCACGAGGTCGTCGACGAGCTCCGATGGCGTGAAGCCGGGATCGTCGAGCGCGCGCTTGACCTCACGCAGCGACAGCCCCAGTGACCGCAGGCTCTCGATGTGGAAGATCCGCCGGACGTCCTCGCCGGAGTACTCGCGATAGCCGGCATCGGTACGGCCCGTCGGCCGCACCAGGCCGAGCGACTCGTAATGCCTGAGCATGCGGGCGCTGACCCCGGACCGCCGTGCCACATCACCGATCAACACCTACCGTCACCCTTCCCGGCGGGTCGTGCCGAGAGCCACGACGCGCTTCGCCTCCTCGATCGCGCTCTCGAAGCCGGCATCCGGGTCGCGCAACAGCCGTTCCGTGGCGAGCGCGTGCGCACGCACGGCGGGGGTCGGGGTCCGTCATCGCGTCGCGCAAGGCCGGCGTGATCACCTCACCGAGCGCGATCAGCGCCCGGCTGAGGCTCAGCCGCGTCGCACGCTCACCGCGCCCGAGCTGTGTCGCCAGCACGCCGGCCAGTTCCGGCTCTTCGCCTTCCGGCACGAGAACGACCGCTGCCCGCCAGGCGCTCCGGGCCACCTCGTCCTCGGTGTCGGTCAACAATGCCCGTGTGATCGCCGGCCACGCCTGCCGATCCCCGATCTTGGACAGCGTGTGCAACGCCTGGCTCCGTGCCTGCGCACGCTCCGAGCGGAGTTCTCCGAGAAGCTCGGGGACCGTCGTCGACGCCGGGTGGCGGGTGAGCGCCCACGTGAGCATGTCGCGGACGAAGAACTCCGGCTCGACCGCGCACCGTTCGATGAGCTTGCCGATGAACCGCGGGTCGGGGTCCGTGCCGACGGCCAGCGCCGCCCGCAGCCGCACGGACGAGTTGCTGTCCTCCAGGCACTGGAGATCCTTCAACATGGGACCACCTCCTCGGCACAGTGAAGGCCTTGTCACCGTGGCAAGGTCAAGCGGGTACGGCCGGTCCCGTGAAGTCGTACACCGCGAAGTCCGCCACCGGCCGGTAGCCGATCCGCTGGTACAGGCCGTTGCTGGTCGGGTTCGACAGGTCCGTGAAGAGGAGCACCTCCTGCGCTCCGGCGGCCAGGGCGGCACGGCTGACCTCGGCTGTGGCGGCGCCCGCGTAGCCTCGGCCGCGCAGGTGGGCGGGGTGTAGACCGGGGCGACGCGGATCTGGCCGGCGACCTGAGGGGTCGTTCCGGCCATGGCGGCGGGGGTGCCGTCGGGCGTCTCCCAGAAGGTGATGCCGCCCTGCTCGATACGGGCGTCCGCCCACTCGGCGGCGTCCCGGAAGACGCCCGAGCCGACGGCTGCGACGAACTCGTCGTGCCAGCGGATGAGGTGCTCCCGGTCCGCCTCACCGGCGATGCGGGGGCCGCCGGGCGGCACGGGACGGGGCACGGTCAGGGTGCCGAGCCGGTAGAGCCGGTTGCGCTCCCGGAGGATGGCCGTGGCGCCCGTGTGCCGCTGCCAGGCCTCGGCGAACGCGGCGGCGGTGTCGCGGTCGGCGTGCACGCCGGGCAGGCGTTGCCCGAGGGCGGCCAGCCGTGCGGCCAGCGCATCGGCCTCCTCGGCCGTCAGGACGGTGAGGTTCAGCCGGTGCGGTGGCGTGCGGAAGAACGTCGCCCGGACCGCGCCGTCCTGTTCCAGCGTGCCGAACTCCGGCACTCCGTCGCCGTAGACGTGCGGGCCGCGCGTGCGCAGGTTGTTCGTGACGGTCAACGGGAGCGTGTGCAGTGCCGGTTGGGAGTGGAGAAAGGCGCCGGCCCGGGTCAGGAAGGTGTCGAGGTCCTGGGTGAGGTGCCAGTCGTCGGTGCGCATGTCTCATGGTGCCGCCCGCGCCCTGGTCGGCACCTCCGAATTACGCCCCCGGGCCCTCGGCTCACATCGGGTTACCGATCCGCGGCCGGGTCCTGATCAACGCCCAGTTCCCGAACCGCGTCCGGTGCGGGATCCGTCGCCAGCCGTGCGTGCAGGTGGGCGTCCCGGAACGCGTCGTGCCGGTCCTTTTCGAAGATCGCCCCGCGCAGGGTCCCCTCGTACGCGAACCCGCACCGCCCGGCGATCCGGCACGAGGCGTCGTGGCCGACGGCGTGGTCCAGTTCCAGCCGGTGCAGGCCGAGTTCGGTGAGGGCCCAGTGGGCGGCGAGCAGGAGGGCCCGGGTGGCGACGCCCTGGCCGCGGGCCTCGGGGAGCACCCAGTAGCCGACGCGGGCGACCTTCAGGTGGTACTTGATCTCGTTGACGCCGATGTGGCCCAGTGCCGCGCCGCTGCGGGCGTCCGCGACCCGGAACGACATGGACGTGCCCTCCGCCGCGCTCTGGGCCCGTGCGAGCAGCGACTCCAGGGCGCTCGTCCGGTCCGTGACCAGCCTCAGCGGGGTGTTCCAGCGCCGGAACTCCGGGTCGTTCATGCCGCGCAGCCACGTCTCGACGTCGGAGGCGGACGCGGCGTCCCAGGGGCGCAGGTGGAGGCCGTGGCCGTGGATTTCCGGGAGGGGGCCGGTCAGGGACCGGTCGCGTATGGGGGCCATGGGGCCATTCAAGCGCGTGGGGCGGCGCCGTTCACCCGCCGATCGCGCTCCGCACGATCCGGAACACCGGGATCCCCTCCCGGAACGCGACCTCCAGTTCCGCCCCGGCGGACAGTTCCCCGGCCGGCGGTTCCCCGGCCGGCGACTCTGCCGCCCCCACGACCTCCGTCATCATCCGCGGCCCCTCGGCGAGGTCGACCACGGCGGCGACGTACGGAGTGCGTTCCGCGAAGGGCGGCAGGTCGTTGCGGTGGACGACGGACCAGGTGTAGAGGGTGGCGCGGCCGCTCGCGGGCTCCCAGGCGACGTCCTCGCTCCAGCAGTGGGGACAGAACTCGCGCGGGTAGTGGTGGGCCCGTCCGCAGGCCCGGCAGCGGCGGATCAGCAGCCGGCCCTCGGCGGCCGCGTCCCAGTAGGTCCGGGTGAAGGCGTCCGGCTCGGGCAGGTCGAACCGCCCGGCCATCAGAACAGCCCCAGCGCGCTGTCCAGCGACCAGGTCTGCCAGGACATCCCGAACAGCCCGACCACCGACATCAGCGCCATCATCGAGTTCTGCCCCTGCTCGGCGACTTCGTGGATCATGAGGGTGAAGTAGAGGGCGTTGAGGAGAAAACCGCCGACCAGGGCGATCGGGGTGAGGAAGCCGGTGATCAGGCCCAGTCCGAGCGCGAGTTCCGCGTAGACGACGACGTACGCCATCACCCGCGGGTGGGGTGCGACGACCGTGTCGAAGCCCGACCGTACGGCGCTCCAGCGGTGCTCGGCGGCTATCCCGGTCGCCCAGGTGATGCCGGTGCCGCGTTCGAACCAGGCCTTGCGGTCCTTGTGCCGCCAGCTCTCCAGCCACCACAGCCCGAGCCCGACCCGCAGCACGGCCAGCCATTCCGCTCCGGTGAGCCAGATCGTGTCCATGCCCATGCTCCCGCGTTGCCGCCGCTCGAGACCGGGATCTGACGGTACGTCAGGTAAGTGGCGGCAACAAGCCCTGAGTGGCGGCAACAAGCCCTGCAGCGGTTGCGAGGAGAGGGTCACCTCGCGGCTGACACGGTGTGAGGGCCAAGCCCTCGCACAGCGGCACGCCCCGATCACGAGGCCCGTGCGAGCCGCACGATCGCCGCGACCGACCGGTCGACGTCGGCCTCGGTCGTGCTGTGCCCGGACACCGAGATGCGCATCAGCCGCCGGCCGCGCCAGGTGGTGGCGCCCATCCAGCAGGTGCCGTCGTCCTGGACCGCCCGCACGACGTGGTCGGTGCGGGCGTCGTCGCCGAAGCCGACGAGGACTTGGTTGAGTACCACGTCGTTGACCACCTCGAAGCCCGCCGCGGACAGGCCGTCGGCGAAGCGGCGGGCGAGCAGGCAGCAGCGGTCCACGAGCGCGGCGACGCCGTCACGGCCGAGTTCGCGCAGCGCCGCCCAGGTGGCGAAGCCGCGGGCGTGGCGGGAGGACTCGGTGGTGAAGTCGGCGCCGCCGGCCGGAGTGCCGCCGGCCCGGGTGAGGTAGGAGGCGGTGTACGACAGGGCGGCGGCGTGGACGGCGGGGCGTGAGCAGAAGGCGTAGCCGCAGTCGTAGGGCACGTTCAGCCACTTGTGGCCGTCGCAGGCCCAGGAGTCGGCCAGCTCGACGCCGTCGACGAGGTGGCGGGTCGCCGGGCTCGCGGCCGCCCACAGGCCGAAGGCGCCGTCGACGTGCACCCAGCCGCCGTGGGCGTGGGTGAGAGCGCAGGCGGTACGGAGGTCGTCGCAGGCGCCGGTGTTCACGTTGCCGGCCTGGGCGCACACGATCGCAGGCGTGCCCGGCTCGGACGCCAGCACGCGGCGCAGGTCGTCGGTGTCCAGGGCGCCGCGTCCATCGGTGCGGACCGTCTCCAGGCAGTCGGTGCCCAGGCCGAGCAGCCGCAGCGAGCGGTCGACGGTGGCGTGGCGCTCCTCGCTCGCGACCACCCGCAGGCGCGGGGCGCCACCCAGCCCCTTGTGTCCGACGTCCCAGCCGGCCTCGGTGAGCAGATGCTGCCGGGCTGCCGCGAGCCCTGCGGTGTTGGCCGCCTGTCCGCCGGTGACGAACCCGGTGGACGCCGTGGCGGGAATGCCGAGCAGGTCCTTCAGCCGGCCACCCGCCGCCTCCTCCGCGGCGAGCGCGGCGGGCGAGAGAGCCGCGTTGAAGGCGTTCTGGTCCCATCCGGCGGCCAGGATCTCCGCGGCGGTGGCCGCGGGCAGCGCCCCGCCGACGACGAACCCGAAGAACCGCGGCCCCGCGGTGGCGACGAGTCCGGTCTCGGCGGCGGCCACCAACTCGTCGACCACCGTGAGCGGGTCGGCGGGCGAGCGGTTCAAGGGGCGGGAGAACGCCGCGCGCAGTGCCGCATGGTCGACGGGCAGCGCCACCGGCCGCTCGGGCAGCGAGCGGCGGTACGCGGCGGCGTGCTCGGCGGCGCGCTGGAAGATCCTGGTCAGCTCGTCCATGGCCGGACGGTAACCACCCCTCCGAGCGGTTGGGAACGGCCATTGGGGGGAGATCGGACTGCTCTCTCCCCCCCCGCGACAGCAGCGGCCCACGGGCGGAGTCGGGCCCGTGGTCACACCCCGAGCACCACCGTCCCCGAAGAGCAGAACCACCCACCCGTCCCCGACGCCACCCCCAGCCGCGGCAGCGCCCCGTCGGCACCCCGCCGCACCTGCCGCTCCCCGCCCTCCCCGCGCAACTGCCGCACCGCCTCCACCAGCAGGAACAACCCCCGCATCCCCGGATGCTGGGCCGACAGCCCGCCCCCGTCGGTGTTCACCGGAAGGCCGCCGCCCCCGACCCGCAGCCGGCCCTTCTCCACGAACGCCCCGCCCTCGCCCTTCCCGCAGAAGCCGAGGTCCTCCAGCGTCACCAGGGTCATGTAGGTGAACGCGTCGTAGATCTCCGCGAAGTCCATCTCGTCCGGCCGTACGCCCGCCCGCTCGAAGGCCAGCCGTCCGCTCACCGCCGCCGGGGACACCGTGAAGTCCGCCCACTCGGACATCGCCGCGTGCGAGACGTGCTCCCCGCTGCCCAGCACCCACACCGGCGACGTACGGCAGTCCCGCACGTACTCCTCCGCCGCCAGCAGCACCGCCGCCCCGCCGTCGGAACGCACGCAGCAGTGCAGCTTGGTGAAGGGGTCGGCGATCATCGGGCCGGCCAGGACCTCGTCCACCGTGACGGGGGTGCGGAACATCGCCTCCGGGTTCAGGGCCGCGTTGGCCCGGGCCTGGACCGCCACCTCCGCCAGCTGCTCGATCGTCGTGCCGTACTCGATCATGTGGCGGCGGGCGGCCATGGCGTACTTGGCTATCAGGGTGTGGCCGTAGGGGACTTCGAACTGCAGGGGGCCGCGCGTGCCGAAGGACAGCGTTCCGGTGCGACGGCCCGCCCGCACGTCCGCCCGGGCCGTCGAGCCGTAGGCGAGGAGCACCACGCGCGCGTGCCCGGCCGTGATCGCGTCCGCCGCGTGGGCCGCCATCACCTCCCAGGTGGAGCCGCCGACGGAGGTGGAGTCGACCCAGGTCGGACGCAGGCCCAGGTACTCGGCGACCTCGACGGGGGCCAGGGTGCCCAGGCCCGCCGAGGCGAAGCCGTCGACCAGCGACCGGTCCAGGCCCGCGTCGGCCAGGGCGCGCCGGGCCGCCTGGGCGTGCAGCGCGTACGGGGTCGCGTCGTCCACGCGGCCGCAGTCCGAGAGGGCCACGCCCACGACGGCCACTTTCCTCCGGGCAACCATGAATCTGACGGTACATCAGATAACACCGCCGGGGGAGCGGCAGAGCTCTGGGCTTCCCCGCCCCTCGGCCCTAATATGACGCTCCGTCAGATGCGGAGGTGCTACCCCCATGGACGCCCGCTTCACCCCCGAACAGGACGAGATCCGCCGCACCCTGCGCGAACTGCTCCACAAGCGGTGCGGCCCCGAGGAACTGCGGGCCGCCGTCGACACCCCGGCCGGACACGACCCGGCCCTGTGGACCGCCCTCGCCGAACAGCTCGGCCTGCCCGGACTGGCCCTGCCCGAGCCCTACGGCGGTGTCGGCTGCTCGGTCACCGAGCTGGCCCTGGCCTGCGAGGAGACGGGACGGGCCCTCGCCCCCTCGCCCCTGCTCGCCACGGCCGCCCTCACAGCCCCGCTGCTGCTCGCCCTCGGCACCGACGCCCAGCGGGCGGACCTCCTCCCGCGTATCGCCTCCGGCGGGCTCACCGCCGCCCTCGCCGTGCCGGGGCCCGCCCTCGCCACCGCCCTCGGGCTCACCGGCCTGGACCCGCGCGGGGAGTGGGCGGCGGCGGCGGCCGGGGGCGTGCAGGCCCGGCGGGCCGACGGCGGCTGGCGGCTGTACGGGCAGGCCGACCAGGTCCTCGACGGACACAGTGCCCGACTGCTCGTGGTCGCCGCGCACACCGGCGGGTTCGCCCGCTCCCGTGTCCTGCTCTTCCTCGTGCGCGGTGACGCGGCCGGCCTCACCCGCGTACGGCAGACCGCACTGGACGCGACCCGTCCGCAGGGTCGCCTTCAACTGCGGGAAACACTCGCTGAGTTGCTGGGCAGCGCGGACACCGACGCCCTCCCCGCCCTCGCCCGGCTCGGCGACACCGTGGCCGCCTGTCTCGCCGCCGAGGCCGTGGGGGCCGCCGACCGGGTGCTGGAGCGGACCGTCGAGTACGTCGGGCAGCGCGAGCAGTTCGGGCGGCCGGTCGGCTCCTTCCAGGCGGTCAAGCACCGGCTGGCCGATGTGTACGTCGAGGTGCAGGCGGCCCGCTCGGCGGCGTACCACGCGGCCTGGGCCGCCGCCCGGCAGGGCCGGGGGGAGCCGGCCGGCGGGCTCGCCCTCGCCCAGGCCCTCCAGGCCCTGCGCTCGGCCGCCGCAGAGGGGATCCAGCTGCACGGCGGCATCGGTTTCACCTGGGAGCACGAGGTTCACCTGTACTTCAAGCGTGCCGCGGGCGACGAGCTGCTGTTCGGGCCGGTGCACCGGCTGCGGGCGCACGCCGCCGACGTGGCGCACGTCTTCGAGGAGGCCGGCCGATGACAGGCGTGCGGATCGTGCAGAGGGTGTCCGCCACGCGGGGGTTCGCGCGCGTGGCACCGTACGTCTTCCCGGCCCTGGACCGGGCCGTGCACCGGCTCACGCGCGGAAAGGTGCTGCTCAGCGCCCAACTCCTGCCGGGTGTGGTGCTGACCTCGACGGGGGCGAAGAGCGGCCTGCCCCGTCGTACGCCGCTGGCCTGTATGCCGGAGGACGGCGGGGACAGCTGGATCCTCGTCGGGTCCAACTTCGGGCGACCGGGGCACCCCGCCTGGAGCCACAACCTGCTCGCGCACCCCGAGGCCCGCGTCAGCTGGAAGGGCCAGGACATCCCGGTCACGGCCCGGCTGCTGGAGGGGGCGGAGCGGGCGGCGGCCTGGCAGGCGGTGCTGGCGTTCTGGCCGCCGTACGCGGCGTATCAGGCCCGGGTGGAGCGGGAGATCCGCTTGTTCAGGATCGTACGGCGGTAGGGCGCACAGCGCAGGCCGGCAGAAAGCGCAACAGGCGGCGGTCCACTCGGGTGGACCGCCGCCTGCCAGACAGGACTTGGGTGCGGGAAAAGGGCCGGTGCCGGCGGGTCGGGCTACTTCGTCGGCTTCCTGCCCGTGACGCCCAGGTGCACCAACAGCGCGAGGTTCGGCTTCAGTTCGGCCTGCTTCACGCCCCAGGAGGAGAAGCCCTTCTGGTGGGAGGCCACTGCCGCGAGCATCGCGACCAGCGAACCGGCGACGGCCGCGGGGTTCACGTCCTTGTCGACCCGGCCCTTGGCCTGGAGCTCGGCGACGGAGTCCGCGAGGGAGTTGTTCACCGAGTTGAGGATCTTCATCCGGAGCTTGTAGAAGCGCTTGTCGCCCTCGGCGGCGCCGAGATCGACGACCCGGAGGATCGCGTCGTTCTTGCGCCAGAACTCCAGGAACCCGTCGACGAGTTCCTGCGCCGTCTGCCAGCCGGCCTTGCCGGCCCAGGAGCGGCCCTTGAGGAGTTCGGTCAACGCGGCGCCCTCGGTCGCCATTTGCTCGGCGATCTCCAGGACGGCGCCCTCGACGTCCGGGAAGTACTGGTAGAAGGTCGCGGGCGAAGTGCCCGCCTTCCGGGCGACATCGATGACTTTGACGTCCCGGTACGGGGAGGAGCTGAGCATCTCGCTGAGGCAGTCGAGCAGCTTCTGCCGGGTCGCCTGCCCGCGCCTACCGGCCACGCGGCCGTCGACGGTACGCACTTGTCCTGTCATGCCGTCAGCTTACCGAGGCGTGATCGGGGCGCGATTCGGCCGACTGCAAATGGGGTGTAAGGGAGTGCGGGGGCTGGTGTGCCTGGTCTGCGGGCTGTGGCAGTCGCGGTTACGTTGTCGGCATGGCCGAAAACAGGGCATCGGTGAACGCAGAGGGCGTTCCCTGCTGGGTGGACGCGCAGCTTCCCGACGTCGAGGCGGGCAAGCGGTTCTACGGTGAACTTTTCGGGTGGACCTTCGAGGACTGGTTCGGCCCCTTCGCGCAGGCGCTGGAGGACGGTGAACCCGTGGCCGCGCTGGTCCGCAAGATGGACGGCCGGCTGCCCACCGTCTGGACGGTGTACTTCGCGACCCCGGACGCGGCTGCCCTGGTCCGGCGGTATCCGGGCGGCCGGCGGGCGAGGTCGTCTCGGCGCCGGTGCCGGCGGGCGAGCTGGGCGTCACCGCCCTGGTCACCGACTCGGAGGGGCCGTCTTCGCCCTGTGGCAGCCGTACGAGCACCCCGGCTTCGGCAGGCGGCACGAGCCGGGCACCTTCGCCTGGGCCGAGCTGTACGCCCGGGACACCGAGGCGGCCAACGCCTTCTACGGCGATCTCTTCCAGGAGGCCCTGTTCGGGCCGGACGCCGACCCCGACTTCGGCCGTGCCCCGGTCTCCGACGTGTTCCCGGCCGAGATGCCGCCCCACTTCCTCGTCCACTTCGCCGTCGAGGACGTACCGGCCGCGCTGGAGGACGTCACCCGGCTCGGCGGACGGATCCAGGCCCCGCCCTTCGACACCTCGTACGGGACGGTCGCCGTCGTCACGGACAATCAGGGGGCGTCCTTCGCGCTGCTGCACCGCTGAGCAGGGCTGGATCAGGGCTGAGCAGGCATTGTTTGGTCGTTATTTGCTCTGCTGTGTCCGGAGACATCCCAATTGTCACCGGGTTCGCAACCAGGGCTCCGGCCAGGAAGAATCGGGGTGCGTGCCGCCATGGCGGTGCGGTGGTGAGACGCTGCACGGGGTCGCGTGGAACATGTGGCTTGGCGCGGCTCGTACGGGGAGGTGGCAGGCAGAGTGGTGGATCAGCTGACGCAGCACGATCCGCGGCGGATCGGGCCGTTCGAGGTGCTGGGACGGCTGGGTGCCGGCGGCATGGGGCTGGTCTATCTCGCGCGCTCGGCGTCCGGCCGGCGCGTGGCGATCAAGACCGTCCGCACGGAGCTCGCCGAGGACCAGCTGTTCCGGGTCCGCTTCACGCGTGAGGTGGAGGCGGCCCGCGCGGTCTCCGGGCTTCTACACGGCCGCGGTCGTGGACGCCGACCCGCGCGCGCCGTGCCGTGGCTCGCCACCGCGTACGTCCCCGCGCCTCCCTCGAAGAGATAGTGAACGACTGCGGGCCGCTGCCGGCCCAGGCGGTGCGCTGGCTGGCGGCGGGTGTGGCCGAGGCGCTCCAGTCCATCCACGGTGCCGGGCTGGTGCACCGGGACCTCAAGCCGTCGAACGTCCTCGTCGTCGAGGACGGACCCCGGGTGATCGACTTCGGTATCGCGTCGGGAGTTTCGAACACGCGTTTGACGATGACGAACGTCGCCGTCGGCACGCCCGCCTACATGTCCCCCGAGCAGGCCAAGGACTCCCGCAGCGTCACGGGCGCGAGCGACGTCTTCTCCCTCGGCTCCATGCTGGTCTTCGCCGCCACCGGACACCCGCCCTTCCACGGCGCCAACCCGGTGGAGACCGTCTTCATGCTGCTGCGCGAGGCCCGGACCTGAGGGTCTCCCGGACGAGCTGCGGCCGCTCATCGAGTCCTGTATGCAGATGGACCCCACGGCGCGCCCCAACCCGGCCGACCTCCAGGCCCAGCTGG
>KE354158.1 GCA_000415505.1 Streptomyces afghaniensis 772 | reverse complement strand
TACGTGAAGAGACGCAGGAGAGGGAGTCACCGTGAGGGTCGGAATCGTCGGAGCCACCGGACAGGTGGGCACGGTCATGCGCAGGATCCTCACGGAGCGGAACTTCCCGGTCACGGAGCTGCGCCTGTTCGCCTCGGCCCGTTCCGCGGGCACGCAGCTGGACGGCGTGACGGTGGAGGACGCGGCGACCGCCGACTACACCGGCCTGGACATCGTGCTGTTCTCCGCGGGCGGTGCCACGTCCAAGGCGCTGGCCGAGAAGGTCGCCTCCCAGGGCGCCGTCGTGATCGACAACTCCTCCGCCTGGCGCAAGGCACCCGGAGGTGCCGCTGGTCGTCTCCGAGGTGAACCCGCACGCGATCGCGAACCGCCCCAAGGGCATCATCGCCAACCCGAACTGCACGACGATGGCCGCGATGCCGGTGCTCCGTCCGCTGCACGCGGAGGCGGGCCTGGAAGCCCTGGTCGTCGCCACGTACCAGGCGGTCTCCGGCTCCGGCCTCGCGGGCGTCGCCGAGCTGCACGGCCAGACGCAGAAGGTCGTCGCCGAAGCGGACAAGCTGACGCACGACGGCGAGGCGGTCGACTTCCCCGAGCCGGGCGTCTACAAGCGCCCCATCGCCTTCAACGTACTGCCGCTCGCGGGCAACATCGTCGACGACGGTCTGAACGAGACCGACGAGGAGCAGAAGCTCCGCAACGAGTCCCGCAAGATCCTTGAGATCCCCGGGCTGAAGGTCTCCGGCACCTGTGTGCGCGTCCCGGTCTTCTCCGGCCACTCGCTGCAGATCAATGCCCGCTTCGCCCGCCCGATCTCCCCGGAGCGCGCGACGGAGCTGCTGAAGGACGCCCCGGGCGTCGAGCTCTCCGACATCCCCACCCCCCTCCAGGCCGCCGGCAACGACCCGTCCTACGTCGGCCGCATCCGCCGCGACGAGACGGTGGACAACGGCCTGGCCCTCTTCGTCTCCAACGACAACCTCCGCAAGGGCGCGGCCCTCAACGCGGTCCAGATCGCGGAGCTGGTGGCGGCCGAGCTCAAGGGCTAGCCCCTGCGGACCTCGTAGAGGAAACACCCGTACTCGACGGCCCGGACGTGGACGAGCGCCACGGCCGGGTCGTCGAACGCTTCCCCGAAGGCCCGCTCGAAGGCATCCGGCTCCTCGACCAGCCGCCCGCCCAGGATGTGCCCCTCGGCGGAGTAGCGGCGGACCGTGCGGTGGGCGTTGGTGAAGGGCAGGGCGGCGCCGGCGTCCGGTCCCGGGCAGTCGTCGGCGTGGATGAAGACCGGGCCCACTTCGTCGTACGCGCCGGGGTCCACGCCCTGGTCCGCCGCCCAGCGGCGCAGCGGGGCGTAGGACACCAGGGCGATGCGCTCGCCGGGCTCGCTGCGGCACAGGCAGCAGCGGAGGGGTGCCCCGCCCTCGGTGTCGGTGAAGGGGGCCGTGGGGCGGCCCGCGTCGTCCGTCGCGCGCAGTTCCTTCAGGACGCGCGGGGCGATGGGCTCTGCGGTGTACGTCGTCGTCATGCTCCTCAGACTTGCGCGCCCGGGGCCTCCGTACCGGCGGAATCCGGACGTCGTATTGCCTCTGCCCCGGGCCGCCCGGCCCGTACGACCGCGGGCAGGGCCAGCAGCGCCAGGCCACCGCCCACGCAGAGCACCGCCGTCGGGCCGAGGGCGTCGGCCGCGCGGCCCCCGGTGAACGCGCCCAGCGCGATCCCCGTGTTGAAGACGCCCGCGAAGAGCGCCGAACCGGCCTCGCGGGCCCTCGGTGCGGCGGCCGACAGCCAGTTCTGGGCGGACACCGAGACGCCCCCGTAGACCAGGCCCCAGACGACGAGCAGCGGCGTCGAGGCGGCGAGCGAGACCGCCGCCGGGATCAGCAGCAGGACGACCGTGCCCAGCCCGGCCGCGATGACCAGCAGGGCCCGGCGTGGGTCGCGGGCCGCCAGCCATCCGCCGGCGAAGGTGCCGGCGACTCCGGCCAGGCCGTAGCCGAGGAGGAGGGTGCTGACCGTTCCCGCGCCCAGACCGGGGACGCGTTCCAGGACCGGGCGGACGTAGGTGTACGCCGTGAAGTGGCCGGTGACCAGCAGCGCTGTCACGAGCAGGCCGCGGGAGACCGGCGGCGTGCGCAGCAGGGCCGGGAACGTGCCGAGCCTGACGGGGCGTTCGGGCGGCAGCGGCGGCAGGGCGAGGGCCAGGGCTCCGGCGACGGCCGCCGCGAGGACGGCCAGGGCGGCGAACGCCCAGCGCCAGCCCGCGAGCGAGCCGAGGAAGGTGCCGGCGGGGACGCCCAGCACCGAGGCCACCGCTATCCCGCTGAAGATCAGCGCGGTCGCCCGGCCCGCCCGGTCCGGCGGCATCAGCCGTGCCCCCAGCCCGGCCGCGATCGCCCACACCCCGCCGATGCACACCCCGACCAGGGCGCGCGCGAGCAGCAGGACGGCGATGTGCGGGGCCAGGGCGGAGAGCACGTTCGCGGCCCCGAGCAGGAGCAGCAGCGCGCACAGCACCGTGCGCCGGTCGGCGTGGCGGGCCGCGACCGGCAGCAGGGGCGCACTCGCCGCGGCGACCAGGCCGGGCAGGGTGACGGCGAGCCCGGCGGTGCCGGCGGAGACGTGCAGGCCGGTACCGAGCGAGGTGAGCAGGCCGACCGGGAGCATCTCGGTGGTGACGACGGAGAAGGTGGCGCCGGCCAGGGCCAGGACGGCGGGCCAGGGGCGCGCCGGCCTGCCGGTGCCGGTCTCCGGGGCGGTGGTCATGGAGGTCGTGGAGCTGGTGGAGGGCATGCCTCCACCTTTTTGCGCGGCCCGCCCCGGAACAACGGCGAAGTCCTCACCCTTGCATGAGCGGGACTGATCGATCGGAACCGAGGGGAAACGGCCGTGGCGGGGCTGGAGTTGCGGGAGCTGGAGTGCTTCCTGGTGCTGTCCGAGGAGCTGCACTTCGGCCGGACCGGGGAGCGGCTGTACGTCTCGCAGAGCAGGGTGAGCCAGTTGCTGAGCGCGCTGGAGCGCCGGGTGGGCGGCCGTCTGGTGCACCGCACCAGCCGCCGGGTCGCCCTGACGCCGCTCGGCGAGCGGTTCGTACAGCGGCTGCGTCCGGCGTACGGCGGGCTGCGGGACGCCGTGGACGACGCACGGGCCGCCGCCCGGGGTGTCGAGGGCACCCTGCGGATCGGTTTCCAGGGGACGGCGGACACCGGGCTGACGGCGGCGGTGCGGGCCTTCCGGTCCGCGCACCCGGAGTGCGTGACGGACGTGGTGGAGATTCCGCTCGCCGATCCCTTCGGCGCCGTGCGCGAGGGCACGGTGGACGCGGCGGTCGTCCTGCTTCCCGTCGAGGAACCCGACCTGGTGCTGGGCCCGGTCTTCTCCGAGCGGCCCCAGACGGTCGCGGTCGGCCGGGACCACCCGTTCGCGTCCCTCGCGCAGGTGACCGCGGCGCAGGTGGCGGCGGCCCCGCTGGTCACGGCCGCTCCCCCGGCCCCCGCGTACTGGCGGGCGGCCCACGCCCCGTCCGCCGTGCCGGGCCCGGCGGTGACCACCCTGCAGGAGGGCCTGACCCAGGTCGCGGCCGGCCGCGCGGCCATGCTGCTGTGCCGGCCCACGGCCGCGTACCACCGGCGCGAGGACGTGGTGTTCGTACCGGTGGAGGGCGTGCCCGAGTCGGCTCTCGGCCTGGTGTGGCACCGGGACGGGGAAACGGCGGCGGTGCGCGAGTTCGCCCGGGCCCTCGCCGGGCGAGGGGTATCCCTAGGAGACACCCAGGTCGTCGCCTGATGCGAGGCTGCCGTGGAAAGATGGCGCAACCCACCCATACCGAGGAGATGACCGCGTGCCTGGCACAAACCTGACCCGCGAAGAGGCGCAGCAGCGGGCGAAGCTGCTCGCCGTTGACTCGTACGAGATCGAACTCGACCTCTCCGGCGCGCAGGAGGGCGGCACCTACCGGTCCGTGACCACGGTGCGCTTCGACGTCACGGAGAACGGGGCGGAGTCGTTCATCGACCTGGTGGCCCCGGCCGTGCACGAGGTGACCCTCAACGGGGACTCCCTCGACCCCGCCGAGGTCTTCGCGGACTCCCGGATCGCCCTGCGCGGCCTGCTGGAGGGCCGCAACATCCTCCGGGTGGTCGCCGACTGCGCGTACACCAACACCGGTGAGGGCCTGCACCGTTTCGTCGACCCGGTCGACGACCAGGCCTACCTCTACACCCAGTTCGAGGTGCCGGACGCCCGCCGCGTGTTCGCGAGCTTCGAGCAGCCGGACCTGAAGGCGACCTTCCAGTTCACCGTGAGGGCGCCGGAGGGCTGGACCGTCATCTCCAACTCGCCGACGCCCGAACCGCAGGACAGCGTCTGGGTGTTCGAGCCGACGCCGCGCATCTCGACGTACATCACGGCGCTCATCGTCGGCCCGTACCACTCGGTGCACAGCGTGTACGAGAAGGACGGCCAGTCCGTCCCGCTCGGCATCTACTGCCGCCCCTCGCTCGCCGAGTACCTCGACTCGGACGCCATCTTCGAGGTGACCCGGCAGGGCTTCGAGTGGTTCCAGGAGAAGTTCGACTACACGTACCCGTTCAAGAAGTACGACCAGCTGTTCGTGCCGGAGTTCAACGCGGGCGCGATGGAGAACGCGGGCGCGGTGACCATCCGCGACCAGTACGTGTTCCGGTCGAAGGTGACGGACGCGGCGTACGAGGTGCGCGCGGAGACCATCCTGCACGAGCTGGCCCACATGTGGTTCGGCGACCTCGTGACGATGGAGTGGTGGAACGACCTGTGGCTGAACGAGTCGTTCGCCACGTACACGTCCATCGCCTGCCAGGCCTCCGCTCCGGGCTCGCGCTGGCCGCACTCGTGGACGACGTTCGCCAACTCCATGAAGACGTGGGCCTACCGGCAGGATCAGCTGCCCTCCACGCATCCGATCATGGCGGACATCAGCGACCTGGACGACGTCCTGGTCAACTTCGACGGCATCACGTACGCCAAGGGTGCCTCCGTGCTCAAGCAGCTCGTCGCGTACGTCGGCGAGGACGAGTTCTTCGCGGGCGTGCAGGCGTACTTCAAGGCGCACGCGTACGGCAACACGCGCCTGTCCGACCTGCTGGGCGCCCTGGAGACGACCTCCGGGCGGGACCTGAAGTCCTGGTCGAAGGCGTGGCTGGAGACCGCCGGCATCAACGTGCTGCGCCCGGAGATCGAGACGGGCGCCGACGGTGTCGTCACGTCCTTCGCCATCCGCCAGGAGGCCCCGGCCCTGCCCGTCGGCGCGAAGGGCGAGCCGACGCTGCGCCCGCACCGGATCGCCGTCGGCCTGTACGAACTCGACGACGCCAGCGGCAAGCTGGTGCGCGAGGAGCGGATCGAGCTGGACGTGGACGGCGAGCTGACCGCCGTGCCACAGCTGGTCGGCAAGCGCCGCCCGGCCGTGATCCTGCTCAACGACGACGACCTGTCCTACGCGAAGGTCCGCCTGGACGAGCAGTCCCTGGCCTTCGTGACGGAACACCTCGGCGACTTCGAGTCCTCCCTGCCGCGCGCCCTGTGCTGGGCGTCGGCCTGGGACATGACCCGCGACGCCGAACTGGCGGCCCGCGACTACCTGTCCCTGGTGCTGTCCGGCATCGGCAAGGAGTCCGACATCGGTGTCGTGCAGTCGCTGCAGCGCCAGGTGAAGCTGGCGGTCGACCTGTACGCCGACCCGGCGGCCCGCGAGGCGCTGCTGGCCCGCTGGACCGACGCGACGCTGGCCCACCTGCGGGCGGCGGCACCGGGCAGCGACCACCAGCTGGCGTGGGCGCGCGCGTTCGCCGCGACGGCCCGCACGCCCGAGCAGCTGGACCTGCTGGACGCGCTGCTGGAGGGCTCGCAGACGATCGAGGGCCTGGTCGTCGACACGGAGCTGCGCTGGTCGTTCGTCCAGCGGCTCGCGGCCGTGGGCCGGTTCGACGAGACGGAGATCGCGGGCGAGTACGACCGCGACCGTACGGCCGCCGGTGAGCGCCACGCCGCCACGGCCCGCGCGGCCCGCCCGACCCCGGAGGCCAAGGCGGAGGCGTGGGCGTCGGTCGTCGACTCCGACAAGCTGCCGAACGCCGTGCAGGAGGCGGTCATCGCCGGCTTCGTCCAGACCGACCAGCGTGAGCTGCTCGCCCCGTACGCGAACCGCTACTTCGAGGTGGTCAAGGACATCTGGGACTCCCGCTCCCACGAGATGGCCCAGCAGATCGCCGTGGGCCTCTACCCGACGGTCCAGGTCTCCCGGGAGACCCTGGACAAGACGGACGCCTGGCTGACCTCCGCCGAGCCGACCGCGGCCCTGCGGCGGCTGGTCTCGGAGTCCCGGGCGGGCGTCGAGCGCGCGCTGCGGGCACAGCGGGCGGACGCGGCGGCGGAGTAGCCGTTCCCCGTCGTCACGACTGCGGGGGCGCCCGGCACTGTGCCGGGCGCCCCCTTGCTGTGCATGCGCCTGCGCAAGGAGGACCTGGACCGCAGGTTCCCCGGCCTGATCCGGGCCGTCATCGCCGCGGACCGCGCCCCACGCTGACATACGCCTCGGGCCTGCCGCCGCGCCGAGAGGCAGAAGGCCGTACCGCCCGGTCGACAGCGAGGGTGCGCGGGGCCGCCACCTTCCGTCGCGGTCCGATCTGCCCTGCCACCGTCGCTCCGAACGCCAGCACCATGCCCGCCAGTTGGACGGGAGTCAGCGCCTGGCCGAGCGCCGCCCAGCCGACGACGGCCGCGGTCAGCGGGGAGAGCGGGCCGAGGAAGGTCACCTGGGTGGCGGTGAGACGGCCGATGCCGCGGAACCACAGCCAGTACGCGATCGCCGTGTTCGCCACGGCGAGGTAGAGGTAGCCGCCGACCGCCCGGCCGTCCAGCGCCGGCGGCGCGCCCTCGACGAGGAAGGCGAGGGGCGCGATGAGCAGGCCGCCCGCGGTCAGCTGCCAGCCGGTGAGGGCCAGCGGGCCGACGCCCTCGGGGCGGCCCCACCGCTTGGTGAGCACGGTGCCGGTGGACATGGACGCGGTGGAGGCGAGGGCCGCCAGCACGCCCGGGAGGTCCAGCGCCCCGGCCGCCTGAAGCACGACCAGGCTGACGCCGAACGCGGCCGCGATCCCCGTGAGCAGCGTGCGCGGCGTCGGCCGCTGCCCCAGCAGCAACGCCGCGAGGCCGACCACGAACAGCGGGCCGACGGAGCCGACGACCGCCGCCATGCCGCCGGGCAGCCGGTACGCGGCGAGGAACAGCAGCGGGAAGAAGGCGCCGATGTTCAGCGCGCCCAGCACCACCGACTTCCACCACCAGGCACCGCGCGGCAGCACCCGGGCGAGGGCGAGCAGCAGCAGACCGGCCGGCAGGGCGCGCATGAGGCCGGTGAACAGGGGGCGGTCGGCCGGGAGGAACTCGGTGGTGACGGCATAGGTCGTGCCCCAGGAGACGGGCGCGAGGGCGGTGAGGGTGATGAGAGCCGGGCGGGAGATGGCCATGAGAGGCGCCCTTCGAGTAGGTCGGTAGAAAGTAGCTTAGCCCTAAGCTACTTTCCGTCAAGCTACTTTCTTGCGGGCGACCCAGAGCGGCCGGATACTCGTGCCATGAGCGAACGCCCCGAGCAGCGCAAGGACCCCGTCGACGCGATCATCGACCAGTGGGCGACGGTGCGGCCCGACCTCGACACCGCCGCCATGGAGGTCTTCGGCCGCATCTACCGGCTCTCGCGCGCGATGGGCGACCGGACGGAGAAGGCGTACGCGCGGTTCGGGATCGGCCGCGGGGAGTTCGACGTCCTCGCGACACTGCGCCGCGCCGATGAGCCCTACACACTCTCGCCCCGCCAGCTCTCAGCCACACTGATGCTCACGACGGGCGGGATGACGGGCCGTCTCGACAAGCTGGAGCGCGCCGGGCTGCTGCGCCGCTCCCCCGACCCGCACGACCGCCGGGGCCTGCAGGTCACACTCACCGACAAGGGCCTGGAGCTGATCGACGAGGCGGTCGGCGCCGGAGTCGCCGTCCAGACGGAGGCACTGTCCGGCCTCGACGCCGAGCAGGCCGGACAGCTGGCGGAGCTGCTCAGGGAGTTGCTCAGGACGGCGGAGGGCCGGCAGGACTGAGCCGGCGTCCGCGGATCCGCCGGCCTGCCCCTGTACCGGCGCCGGCCCGCCGAGGTGCTACCCCACGTGCGCGGCGACGGCCGCCTCGATCGCCCGGGCGTCCGCCGCGTCGGCCGCCCACGCCGCGTACCCGTCGGGCCGCACCAGCACGGTCGTACGGCGGTCACCCGCCCAGCGCTCCACGGCCAGCCGGTCCTCACGGTCACCCCCGGCCCGGTACGGCTCCGGGGTGATCAGCACGAACCGGCCGCCCCGCATCGCCTCGTGGAGGCGACCGCCCCCGGCCAGGGCGACGTCCGGGACGCGGCGGCCGGTGAAACGGTGGGAGCCGCGGGGAGCGGGGTAGCGGTATCCGATGCCGGTGACCTGGCCGAGCGCCTTGCGACGGGCGGGGCCGACGGCGCCGAGGAAGGTGGCGAAGGCGGTGCGCAGGGCGATCGTCCAGGGCCGCCTGGCCATGGCGGCGCGCACGATACCGCCACTGCTGCGCAGCACCGACCTGCCGACGGGGTGGCGTTCGGCCTGGTAGGTGTCGAGGAGCGGGTCTGCCGCGTGTCCCTTGAGGACGGCGGCCAGCTTCCAGCTCAGGTTGGCCGCGTCCTGGAGGCCGGTGTTCATGCCCTGGGCACCGGCCGGGGTGTGGACGTGCGCGGCGTCCCCGGCGAGGAAGACACGGTTGACCCGGTAGGCGGGTGCCTGCCGCTCGTCGCTGTGGAAGCGGGAGATCCAGCGCGGGTCGTGCATCCCGAAGTCCCGGCCGAGGGCGCGCCGGGTGGTCTCCCTGATCTCGTCGAGCCCGACGGGCGCGTCGTCGGGGAGCTCGCGACCGCGGTCCCAGCAGACGACGCGGTGGTAGCCGTCGCCGAACGGGACGAGGAAGGCGAAGGCGTCGCCGACGGCGTCGAAGGTGAGCAGCTCCCCGGGCTCCTCGGTCACCCGCACGTCCGCCGAGCATGACGGAGCGGATCACCGAACGGCCGGGGAACGGCAGCCCGATCGCGTTCCGCACCGTGCTGCGCATCCCGTCGGCGCCGACGACGTACGCCGCGCGCAGCGCCTCCGCGCCGCCGCCGGGCCCACGGACCTCGACCGTCACGCCCCGCGCGTCCTGCGTCAGCCCGGTCACCTCGGTCTCGTACCGGAACTCGGCCCCGGCCTGACGCGCCCGCCGCTCCAGGACCTTCTCCACCTCGTACTGCGGCAGGACGAGGAGGTGATTGAAGCGGGACGGAAGCGTGGAGAGGTCGAGGCTGAGGCGGCCGTAGAGCTGGAACCGGCCGAGCCGCCGGCCCACGGCTTCCAGCTCCTCGGCCAGCCCTCGGGCGTCCAACTGCTCCAGCGTGCGGGCGTGCAGGACGAACGCACGGGAGAGGTTGCCGATCTTGTGGGGGCGCTTCTCGACGACGGTGACGGGGACACCGGCGGTGGCCAGGTCGCCTGCCAGGAGAAGGCCGGTGGGGCCGGAACCGACGACGATCACGGTACGGGTGGTGTCGCTCATCAGGGCCTCCCTGTAGGCCAACACGTGTTGGTCGACGACCGGTTGGTCGACGACCGGTTGGTCAACGCACGTTTGCCAACACCCGTTGACCAACGGTCGTTGACCAACGTAAAGCCGCACGCACACTTCGTCAACGCTTGTTGGCCTACACGTGTTGGCATACGCTCGTTGGCATGCCCGACAACAAGCCCGCCGTCCCCTCCAGACGCTCGGACACCACCCGCGCCGCCATCCTCGACGCCGCCCGCGAGCGTTTCGCCGCCGACGGCTACGAACGCGCCACCATCCGCGCCATCGCGCGGGACGCGGGAATCGACCCGTCCATGGTGATGCGGTACTACGGCAGCAAGGAGGGCCTGTTCGCAGCGGCCGTCACCGTCGATCTGAAGCTGCCCGACCTGGGCCCGCTGCCCCGGGAGGAGGTCGGGTCCGCCCTCGTGACCCACTTCCTCGCCATGTGGGAGGAGACCGAGGTCCTCACGGCCCTGCTGAGGGTCGGTGCCACCAGCCAGGCCGGGGCCGAGCGCATGCAGGGCATCTTCCAGGACCAGCTGCTCCCGGTCGCCCGCCAGGTGTGCCCCGACCCCGAGCAGGTCCCGGCGCGGGCCGCGCTCACCGCCACGCAGCTGCTCGGGATGGCGCTCGCCCGGTACGTCCTGCGCCTCCCACCGGCCGTGGCGCTCAGCCGCCAGGAGATCGTGGCCTGGCTGGCGCCGACGGTGCAGCGCTATCTGACGGCACCGAATCCCTGACGCCCGGCCGACCAGACGCCCGCCCGCCGGACAAGCCGAGGGCGCCGCCCCGGTCCTCGTACGGCGGCATGCGCGTGCGTACGACGGGGACGGCGCCCTCGGAAAAGGCGCGCGGCGGACTCGAAGCGAGCCCCGGTCAGGCCTTCGCTTCGGCCTTGCCCTCAGCCTTGGTCGTGATGTTGGAGCTGGTCGGGTCCTTCTTCTTGTGCGACTTGTCCCCGACCATCACCAGACCGGCGATGACCAGGTACAGCACGATCGGGGCCACGACGAAGAGGCCCAGCGTCTCGATGACGCTCAGGCCCGGGCCGGGGTCGTCACCGTCGTCGCGGGTGAGCGCGGAGGCGGGCGACGACATGAGCAGCATCATCAGCGTCGTACCGGCTGCCAGGGCGCCGGCTCGCAGGGCGTTCTTCTTGTCCACGGTGCCAAAAGTATCCAACGCCGGCCGGGGCCGCGCGCCCGGGGTGCCGTAAGAGCCGTCTTCACTCGTCGGACGCGCCGGCCGGCTGTCGCAGAACCTCGATGAGGGCGTGCAGCCGCGGCGACGCCGCCAGTTGCTCCAGCGTGACGGGACGTCCCTCCGCGTCCGCGATCGGCAGCCGCCAGTTCGGGTACTGGTCCCACGTCCCCGGGAGGTTCTGCGGGCGGCGGTCGCCCACCCCGTCCGGGAGCCAGACGCCGACCATGCGGGCCGGGGTGCGGAGCAGGAAACGGTGGACGGCCTGGATCTCGGCCTCCTCCGAGGAGGTGTCGGTGCCGCCGGTGCCGTGCAGCAGGCCGAGCTCGGTGAGCAGGGCCAGCCACTCGGCGGTGTCGGCGGCGGCCTCGGCGCGCTCCTCCTGCAGCGGGCGGGTCAGCAGGCCCAGGCTGTCGCGGAGCTCGACGTGCTCGCCGGTGAGGCGGGCGGCCGTGGAGGGCAGGTCGTGGGTGGTGGCGGTGGCCAGGCAGTCGGCGCGCCGAGCGGGTCGGGGGCAGCGGTCGGCCGTCGCCCTCCCAGTCGCGTTCGAACCACAGGACGGACGTGCCGAGCACCCCGCGCTCGCGCAGCGCCTCGCGCACGCCCGGTTCGACGGTGCCCAGGTCCTCACCGATCACCAGCGCCCCGGCCCGGGAAGCCTCCAGGACGAGGACGGCGAGCATGGCCTCGGCGTCGTAGCGGACGTAGGTGCCCTCGGTCGGTGGCCGGCCCTGCGGCACCCACCACAGGCGGAACAGGCCCATGACGTGGTCGATGCGCAGGGCTCCGGCGTAGCGGAACAGGGCGCGCAGCAGCTCGCGGAAGGGGGCGTAGCCGGACTCGGCGAGGCGGTCGGGGCGCCAGGGCGGCAGGCCCCAGTCCTGGCCGCGGGCGTTGAAGGCGTCCGGCGGGGCGCCCACCGACATGCCGGCGGCGAAGTACTCCTGCTGGGCCCAGGCGTCGGCGCCGCCGGGGTGAACGCCGACCGCGAGGTCGTGCACGATCCCGACCGGCATTCCGGCCTCGCGCCCGGCGCGCTGCGCGGCGGTCAGCTGGGTGTCGGTGAGCCAGGCGAGCCGGGACCAGAAGTCCACCCGGTCCATGAGCCCGTTGCGGGCCCGGGCGGTCTCGGCCGAGCGCGGGTCGCGCAGGCCGGTCGGCCAGCGGTGCCAGTCCGGGCCGTGCACCTCGGCCAGCGCGCACCAGGTGGCGTGGTCCTCCAGGGCCCGCCCCTGCTCGGCGAGGAAGTCGCAGTAGGCGGCGCGCCTGCCGGGACCGAGCGGTACCTCGCACAGCAGCTCGAGCGCCTCCCGCTTGAGCTCCCACACGGCGTCCCGGTCGATCAGCGCGCCCTTCTCCAGCACCGCTTCACGCAGCCGGCCGGAGCGCTCCAGCAGCGCGCGCAGCCGATCGCGGTCCTCGACGTACGCGCATTCGGGGACGTCCTCGATGCGCAGGTGCACCGGGTCGGGGAAGCGCCGCGAGGAGGGGCGGTACGGGGAGGGGTCGGTGGGGGCGCCGGGCACGGCCGCGTGCAGCGGGTTGACCTGGACGAATCCGGCGCCGAGCGACCGCCCGGCCCAGCCGGCCAGCTCGGCGAGGTCGCCCAGGTCGCCCATGCCCCAGGAACGGCGGGACAGCAGGGAGTAGAGCTGGACGAGGAGTCCGTGGGAGCGGCCGGTGGGAGTGGGCAGGCGGGCCGGGGCGACGACCAGGTGGGCGGTGGCCGTGCGGCCGTCGGGGACGGTGGCGGTCAGCCGGTGGACCCCGGGCGGGAGGTGTTCGGCCGAGGCGCGTGTCTCGCCCTGCTCGGTCTCGATCAGCAGCCGGCTTCCCTCGGGGAGCGCGGCCAGGGCGGCCGGGGG
>KE354157.1 GCA_000415505.1 Streptomyces afghaniensis 772 | reverse complement strand
CCGGCAACAGCGAGTTCCTCTCCGAACAGGGCATCAAGGACCTGCTGCTGAACGCGACGATCCTCGTGCTCGTCGCCACCGGCCAGTCCCTCGTCGTCATCACCCGCAACGTCGACCTGTCCGTCGGGTCCACGCTCGGCATCAGCGCCTTCGCCGCCGGAACGTATCTCCAGGGCGGCGGCAACCCGGTCGTGGCGATCGCGCTGGCGGTCCTGCTCGGCATCGGCTTCGGACTGCTCAACGGCCTGCTCGTCAGCCTCGGCCAGGTGCCCGCGCTCGTCGTCACCCTCGGCACGCTCTACATCATCCGCGGCATCGACTCCATCTGGGTCGGCTCCAGCCAGATCACCGCGGCCGATCTTCCCGGCGGGTTCGTCGACTTCGGCTCCGGCGGCATCTCGGCGGTGCCGTACCTGGCGCTGATCGCCGTGGCGGTGCTCGTCGCCACCGCCTACTACCTCAAGCACTTCGCCAGCGGCCGCGAGCTCTACGCACTGGGCTCCAACCCCGAGGCCGCCCGTCTCGCCGGCATTCCGGTGCGCAAGCGGATCCTCGCCGCGTACACCTTCTGCGGCGCACTCGCCGGACTCGCCGGCGCGATGTACCTCGCGCGGTTCGGCAACGTCGACTCCGGCACCGGCAACGGCTACGAACTGACCGTCGTCAGCGCGGTCGTGGTCGGCGGCGTCGTCTTCACCGGCGGCTCCGGCAGCGTCTACGGAGCGGCCCTCGGCGCGCTGCTGCTGACGTCGATCAACAGTGTGCTGCCCGCCCTCGGCGTCAGCTCCGTGTGGGTGCTCGCGATCAACGGCATCCTGCTCATCCTCGCCATCGCGGTCGACCGGATCGTCGCGCTGCGCGTGGCCTCCGCCCTGAAGAAGAGGAACGCCCGCCATGGCTGACATCTCCCTGAGCCGAGCGGTCCGCTGGGACACGGTCGTCGGCGCCCTGCTGATCGTGGTGCTGCTGTTCTCCTTCGGCTTCGTCGACGGGTTCAGCAACGCGCTCAACCTGTCGTTCCTGATCGGCAACACGCTGCCGATCGCGCTGATCGCCCTGCCGATGACGCTGTTGGTGGTGTCCGGCGAGATCGACCTGTCGGTGGCCTCGACGGCGGGTCTGTCCGGTGCCGTGATGGGCGCCCTGTGGAACCAGGGCATGGCCATCGAGACGATCATCCCGATCTGCCTGCTGCTGGGTGTCGTCTGCGGGCTGATCAACGGCCTGCTGGTGACCAGGCTGGGGCTGCCGTCCCTCGCCGTCACCATCGGCACGCTCGCCGCGTACCGGGGTGTCGCGCAGATCGTGCTCGGCTCGGACGCGGTGACCGACTTCCCCACCCAGTACCTGGACTTCGCGTCCGGGCGCATCGGCGACACGTTCATCCCGTATGCCTTCCTGCCGTTCCTCGTCCTGCTCGCCATCGCCGTGGTCGCGCTGCACGCCACGCCGTTCGGGCGGTCGCTGTTCGCGATCGGGGCGAGTGAGGAGGCGGCGCGGTTCGCCGGCATCCGGGTCAAGCGGCAGAAGCTGCTGCTGTTCACGGTGACGGGGCTGATGGCTTCCCTCACGGGCATCTTCTGGGCGTTGCACTACGCGAGTGCGCGGTACGACAACGCGACGGGGCTCGAACTGTCGGTCGTGGCCGCGGTGTTGCTCGGGGGGATCGACTTCGACGGTGGCAAGGGAACGCTGGGCGGTGCGATTGCCGGAGTGTTCCTGCTCGGGGCGCTGCAGAACGTGATGAGTCTCCAGGATGTTTCCGCCCAGTCGCAGATCGTCGTCACCGGTGTGTTGCTCGTTCTTTCCGTGCTCGGGCCTCGGGTGGCTCGGCAGATCGCCGTCCTGCGTGCTCAATCTTCCGGCTGACCGTTCGTTGTGGCTGGTCGCGCAGTTCCCCGCGCCCCTGAAGAAGGGGCGCATCCCTCAACCCCGTTCAAAGGAAACCGTCATGCGTAAGTCAACGCTCCGCCGCAGCTGCGCGGCGCTCGCCACCGCCACCTCGCTCGCCCTGGCGCTCACCGCCTGCGGCGGTGGTACCACCAAGAAGGACGTCGCGAACGAGGGCGGCTCCGCCGCCACCGCCGGCAAGGCCGACCCGAACGCCGAGCTGAAGAAGGGGCTGACCGTCGGCTTCCTGCCCAAGCAGGTCAACAACCCGTACTTCACCTCCGCCGACAAGGGCGGCGAGAAGGCGCTGAAGGAGCTCGGCTCCAGCTACAAAGGAGGTCCGTCCCTCCAGCGCGACCGACACCGCCGGCCAGGTCTCCTACGTCAACACGCTCACGCAGCAGCAGGTCGACGCGATGGCCGTCTCCGCGCAGGACCCGGGCGCCCTGTGCACCGCGCTCAAGCAGGCCATGAAGAACGGCATCAAGGTCGTCACCTACGACTCCGACACCACGCCCGACTGCCGCAACGCCTTCGTCTCGCAGGCCTCCGCCGAGGACCTGGGCCGTACCGAGGTGCAGCTGCTCGCCAAGCAGATCGGCTACAAGGGCGAGATCGCGATCCTGTCCGCCGCGCAGACCGCGACGAACCAGAACACCTGGATCGACTTCATGAAGGACGAGCTGAAGAAGCCCGAGTACAAGAACATGAAGCTGGTGAAGACCGCGTACGGCAACGACGACGCCCAGCAGTCCTTCCAGCAGACCCAGGGCCTGCTCCAGGAGTACCCGAACCTGAAGGGGATCATCTCCCCGACCACCGTCGGCATCAAGGCCGCCGCCCAGTACCTGTCGGGCTCCAAGTACAAGGGCAAGGTCAAGCTGACCGGCCTCGGCACCCCCAACGACATGCGCAAGTACGTCAAGAACGGCACCGTCGAGGCGTTCGAGCTGTGGGACCCGGCGAAGCTCGGCGAGCTGGCCGCCCGTACCGCCGTCGCCCTGTCCTCCGGGCAGATCACCGGCAAGGAGGGCGAGACCTTCAAGGCCGGCTCCATGGGCGAGTACACCATCGGCAAGGACGGCGTGATCAGCCTCGGCAAGCCGACCGTGTTCGACGCCAAGAACATCGACCAGTTCAACTTCTGATTCGCGGAGGGTTGTTGATGCAGCGCGTGTGCTTCCTGCTGAAGGTCAGGGCGGACCGCCTCGACGAGTACCGCGAGCGGCACGCCGCCGTGTGGCCCGAGATGCTCGACGCCCTGAAGGCGACCGGCTGGCACAACTACTCGCTCTTCCTGCGCGAGGACGGACTGCTCGTCGGCTACCTGGAGACCGAGGACTTCGCGGCCGCCCAGGCCGGTATGGAAGCCACCGACGTCAACGCCCGCTGGCAGGCGGAGATGGCGCCGTTCTTCGAGTCGCTGGACGGCGCCCGGCCCGACGAAGCCATGAAACCGCTCACCGAAGTGTTCCACCTCGCCTGAACAATGGAGTTCATGAGATGCGCAGACGTACGTTGCTGGCCGCCGCGTTCGCCGGAGCCGTGGTGACCCCCGCCCTCGCCTCCGGCACCGCGCGAGCCGCCGACCCCGGCCCCTCCGTCACCAGGACCGGCACCACGACGCTCGACAGCCAGGCCATCTTCTTCGTGTCGTACGACGGCCTGGTCAACAACAACGCGTTCCAGAAGAACGGCCTGCTGACCTACAAGGGCTACCAGTACGCCGCCTGGTACACCGCCGACCGCAACGCCGTCGTCGGACGCCGGGCCCTCGGAGCCAGTACCTGGTCGACGGTCAAGGTCGGCCACACCCTGCGGTACAACGACTCCCACAACGTGATCTCCATGGGCGTCTCCAGGGTCGACGGCCGGCTGCACCTCAACATGGACTCCCACAGCGACGGCTTCACCTACGTCAAGTCGGCCGCCGGGCTCATGGACAACCCCGGCGGGCTGAGCTGGACCGCGAGCCGCTTCGGCGCACCCCAGTCCACCCTGGACGGCCTCGCGCTGACCTCGCAGTTCACGTACCCGCAGTTCGTGTCCACGCCCGACGGCAAGCTCCAGCTCAGCTACCGCGTCGCCGTCTCCGGCAACGGCCGCAACGCCCTTGCCGAGTACGACGGCACGAAGTGGACCAACCTGGGGGAGTGGTCCAGCTCCACCGGCACGTACAGCAGCGAGCACGGCTCGTCGACCGCCCGCAACATGTACCTGCACGGCATCGACTACGACCGGAACGGCCGGCTGCACTCCTTCTTCACCTGGCGCGAGCAGAACGGCGCCGTGATGTGCAACGGCGGCGGCATCACCAACCACGACACGGGCTACGTCTACTCCGACGACCGCGGCCGCACCTGGCGCAACAACGCGGGCACCGTCGTCGGCGTCACCGGCGGCTCCGACAAGGTGTCCGTGAACGACGCCGGGCTGGTCGTCGACCCGCTCAACCCGGACCACTCCCTGATGAACCAGGAGAGCCAGTTCACGGACTCGGCGGGCCGGCCGCACGCGATCATCTCCTACGTCCCGGGCCGGTTCGGGCAGTGCACCACGAACTACGTCACCGACCGGACGCGCAACGGCCGTGCCTTCCACGTCCGCAGGAACGCCTCCGGGACCTGGCAGAAGACCGAGATCCCGGTCCCGCTGAACTCCAGCCAGCGGACCAAGCTGATCCTGGACAAGTACGACAACGCCTACGCGATCTTCCCCTTCGGGCGGATCGCCGGCGCCTCGGCGGCCTCCGGGTACACCGACTGGAAGATCCTCTTCGACGGCAGCGGACTCAACGCCTTCGGCGAGGTCGTCATCGACGAGATGCGCGTCGCGCAGGACGGGGTGCTGTCCTTCATGTACCAGGAGAAGTCCAGCGGTACGACGCCCTCGGCGCTGCACGTGATCGACTTCCGGCTGCCCGCCTGACCGCGCCCGGTTCCCGGGGCGGCGTGCCGTAATGTGAAGCCGCCCCGGCCACCGCCCCCCTCGTCTCCCCCTGGAGGTCCCTGCCCGATGGCCCAGTCGGTGGGTATCAAGGACGTCGCCCGTGCCGCCGGAGTCTCCGTCGGCACGGTCTCGAACGTGATCAACCGCCCGGACACGGTCGCCACCGAGACCCGGGCCCGCGTGCTGTCCGCGATAGACCGGCTCGGCTACGTCCGCAGCGAGTCCGCGCGCCAGCTGCGCGCGGGCCGCAGCCGCATCATGGGGCTGCTCGTCCTCGACATGGGCAACCCCTTCTTCGTCGACGTGGCCCGCGGCGCCGAACGCGCCGCACGCCAGGCCGGACTCGGCGTGATGGTCTGCAACAGCGCCCAGAACCCGGGCGAGGAGGCCGAGTACCTGTCGCTCTTCGCCGAGCAGCGCGTGCGCGGCGTGCTGCTCACCCCGGCCGACGCCACCGGCCGCAACATCGAGGCGTTCCGCCGGCACGGCATCCCGTTCGTCCTGGTCGACCGGGTCGCCGAGGGCACCACCGAGTGCTCGGTCTCCGTCGACGACGTCGCGGGCGGCGCCCTGGCCGTACGCCATCTCGTCGACGCCGGGCACCGCACCATCGCCTACGTCAGCGGCCCGCCCGGCCTCAACCAGGTCCGCGACCGGCGCACGGGCGCCCTCGAAGCGCTCTTGGAGGCCGGGCTCGGCCCCGACGCGCTGCGCGAGCTGCCCACCGAACGGCTCGACGTCGCCGCCGGCCGGGACGCCGGCGCCCGCCTGCTGGGCCTCGCCGACCGGCCGACCGCCGTGTTCTGCGCCAACGACCTGCTGGCGCTCGGTGTCCTCCAGGCCATGTACGCGGCCGGTGTCGGCGTCCCGGACGACCTCGCCATCGTCGGCTACGACGACATCGAGTTCGCGGCGGCCGCCGCCGTCCCCCTCACCTCGGTACGGCAGCCCGCGGTCACCATGGGCGCCATGGCGGCCGACCTGCTGCTGGAGGAGACGGAGGAGGAGGGCCCGGCCCGGCCGCACGAGCACCGGCGGGTCGTGCTCCAGCCGGAGCTGGTGGTCCGCCGCTCCAGTCTGTCCGCCCGCTGAGCCTGAATCGCCGTTCAGGAAGATTTCATGATCCGAAGGGGCCACCCGCGGACGCCCGCTGTGATGAACTGGGACGCGGTCCGAAAATCCGTCCGTCCCGGGAGCCCTGTTGACCCTCAGCTACCGCCAGCCCGGAGTCGTCCTCACCGACCGCCGCTTCACCGTCCCCCTCGACCACAGCCGCCCCGGGGACGAGACGATCGAGCTGTACGCCCGCGAGGTCGTCGCGAGCGACAAGGCGCACCAGGACCTGCCGTGGCTGCTCTACCTCCAGGGCGGGCCCGGCTTCGGCGCGGACCGCTCCGTCGGCAGGCCCGGCTGGCTAGGCCGCGCGCTCAAGGAGTACCGCGTCCTCCTCCTCGACCAGCGCGGCACCGGCCACAGCACGCCCGCCAACCGGCAGACGCTCCCGCTGTGCGGCGGCCCCGCCGAACAGGCCGGCTACCTCACCCACTTCCGCGCCGACTCGATCGTCCGCGACTGCGAGGCCATCCGCGCCCAGGTCACCGGCGGTGCCCCCTGGGCCGTCCTCGGCCAGAGCTTCGGCGGCTTCTGCCTGACCACCTACCTGTCCCTCGCGCCCGAGGGCCTGGCCACCGCCGTCATCACCGGCGGACTGCCCTCCCTGGACGCCCACGCCGACGACGTCTACCGGGCCGCCTTCCCGCGCATCGAACGCAAGGTCACCGCGCACTACGCCCGCTACCCGCAGGACGCCGAACGCGCCCGCCGGATCGCCGATCACCTCCTGACGCACGACGTGGTCCTGCCGAACGGCTACCGGCTCACCGTCGAGGCCTTCCAGTCCCTCGGCATCGTCCTCGGCACCGGCGACGGCACCCACCGCCTGCACTACCTCCTGGAGAACGCCTTCGTCCGCACCCCGCAGGGCTTCACGCTCTCCGACGCGTTCCAGGAGCAGGCGCAGGGCATGCTGTCCTACGCCCGCCACCCGCTGTACGCCCTCGTCCACGAGGCGATCTACGGCCAGGACGCCCGGCCCACCGCCTGGTCGGCCGAGCGGGTCCGCGCCGAGTTCCCGCAGTTCGACGCCGCGAAGGCCCTCGCGGGCGACGAACCGCTGCTCTTCACCGGCGAGTCGATCCACCCCTGGATGTTCGACTGCGACCCGGCGCTGCGCCCCCTGCGCGAGACCGCCGACCTGCTCGCCGCCCGTACCGACTGGACACCCCTGTACGACCCGGCCCGCCTCGCCGCGAACGACGTCCCGGTCGTCGCCGCCGTCTACCACGACGACATGTACGTGGACACCGCCCACTCCCTGCGGACCGCCCGTACGATCCGCGGCCTGCGCACGTGGGTCACGGACGAGTTCGAGCACGACGGCGTGCGCACCGGCGGCGGGCGGGTCCTGGACCGGCTGCTGGCGCTCGTGCGGAACGAGGCGTGATGCCGTGCCGGACGCGTGGTGATGTCCGGGGCGCGGATTAGTCTGCCGACATGACGACCACTCAACTCCAGCCCATGCCGGACGACTGGCGGCGCGCCCTCGCGGTCGTGGCCCACCCCGACGACCTCGAGTACGGCTGCTCGGCGGCGATCGCGGCCTGGACCGACGGGGGCCGCGAGGTCGCCTATGTGCTGGCGACCCGGGGCGAGGCGGGCATCGACACACTGGAGCCCGAGCGGTGCGGGCCGCTGCGCGAGCGGGAGCAGCGGGCGAGCGCGGCGGTGGTCGGCGTGTCGGCCGTGGAGTTCCTCGACCACAAGGACGGTGTCATCGAGTACGGCACCGCGCTGCGCCGCGACATCGCCGCCGCGATCCGCCGGCACCGTCCCGAGCTGGTCATCACGCTCAACCACCGCGACACCTGGGGCGGCGTCGCCTGGAACACCCCGGACCACGTGGCGGTCGGCCGGGCCACGCTCGACGCGGCCGGCGACGCCGGCAACCGGTGGATCTTCCCGGACCTCACCGAGCAGGGCCTTCAGCCGTGGGACGGCGTGCGCTGGGTCGCCGTCGCCGGTTCCAGCACCCCCACGCACGCGGTCGACGCGACGTCCGGCTTGGAACGCGCGGTGCACTCACTGCTGGAACACCGCACCTACATCGAGGCCTTGACCGACGAGGACCCGGAGACCTACGTCCGCGGCTTCCTCACCCAGCACGCCGAAGCCACCGGGGAGCGGTTCGGGGGCAGGCCGGCGGTGGCGTTCGAACTGTTCGGCAGATGAAGCGGATGACAGGGGAGACGGGGGAGACCATGGCAGACAGCGAGGAACTGGCCGACCGGTTCGAGGAGCACCGGGGGCGGCTGAAAGCCGTCGCCTACCGCATGCTCGGATCGCTCGCCGAGGCGGAAGACGCCGTCCAGGAGGCCTGGCTGAAGCTCAGCCGCACCGACGCGGACGACATACAGAACCTTGGCGGCTGGCTCACCACGGTGACCGGCCGGGTCTGCCTGGACCTGCTGCGCTCGCGTGCCGTGCGCCGTGAGGAGCCGATGGGCGACACCCAGGACACGGTGGGGGCCTTCGTCCCGGACCCCGTGCTCAGGCCGCTGTCGCACATCGACCCGGCGGAGGAGGTGCTGCAGGCCGACGCGGTGGGCCTGGCCCTGCTCGTCGTCCTGGAGAACCTGGAGCCCGCCGAGCGGCTCGCGTTCGTGCTGCACGACATGTTCGCCGTGCCGTTCGACGACATCGCGCCGATCGTGGAGCGCAGCCCGGCCGCGACCCGGCAGCTGGCGAGCCGGGCCCGGCGCCGGGTGCGCGGCGCCACCCCGGCGGCCGAGCCGGACCTCGGCCGGCAGAAGGAGGTCCTCGACGCCTTCCTGGCCGCCTCGCGCGGCGGGGACTTCGAGGCCCTGCTCGCGCTGCTGCACCCGGACGTGGTGCTGCGGGCCGACTCGGGTGCCCTGGTGCGCGGCGCGGCCGCGTCCAAGGTCGTCCAGGGGGCGAAGACGGTGGCGGAGCAGGCGCTCATGTTCGCCCGGTTCGCACAGTCCGCGGAGCTGGTGCTGGTCAACGGCTCGGTCGGCGTCGTCAACGCGCCAGGGGGACACGTGCAGTCGGTCATGGGCGTCACGATCGCCGACGGCCGGATCACCGGCATGTACATCCTGGCCGACCCCGAGCGGCTGGAGCGCCTGGAGGCGCCCGGACTCACGGGGTGACTCAGGCGGCCATCACCAGGTGAGTTCTCATTTCGTATGCTGAACGTCATGCGAGATCACAAGGCCGCTCGGGCGGAACTGCGCGGCGACTGCGAGCGGTGCTTCGGACTGTGCTGCGTCGCCCTGCCGTTCGCGGCCTCGGCCGACTTCGCCGTCGACAAGGACGCCGGCACCCCCTGCCGCAACCTCCAGAGCGACCACCGCTGCGGCATCCACGCCCGGCTGCGGCAGAAGGGGTTCACCGGCTGCACGGTCTACGACTGCTTCGGCGCCGGCCAGCAGGTCTCGCAGATCACCTTCGGCGGCCAGGACTGGAGGTCCGGACCGCCCGAGCACGCCCGCCGCATGTTCGACGTCTTCCCGGTCGTCCGCCAGTTGCACGAGCTGCTCTGGTATCTGACCGAGGCGCTCGCCCTGCCCGCGGCCCGTCCCGTCCACGCCGATCTGAGGGGTGCCCTGGAGAAGACCGAGGAGCTGACCGGGCTGACCCCCGAGGAGCTTGCCGGGCTGGACGTGGCGGCGCACCGCCAGGAGGTCAACGTCCTGCTGCTGAGGACGAGCGAACTGGCCAGGTCCGGCACCAAGGGCCGTAAGAAGAACCGCCGGGGCGCGGACCTCATGGGCGCCCGCCTGAAGGGGGCCGACCTGCGCGGCGCCAACCTCCGCGGCGCCTACCTCATCGCCGCCGATCTCACCGGCGCGGACCTGCGGGGCGCGGACCTGATCGGTGCCGACCTGCGCGACGCGGACCTCACGGACGCCGACCTGACCGGGGCGTTCTTCCTCACCCAGCCGCAGCTGAACGCGGCCCGGGGAGTGCCGGGACTCGGCTGCCCGAGTCAGTCACCCGACCCGGGCACTGGACGGCGCAGGTCTGAGGCCGGCTCCCGCACCGGCGTCCGGCGCTCCGGGTGCAGCCGCAGCTCCTCCGGCATCAGCGTCAGCCGCTCGGTCACGCGCAGCCGGTACGCCGGGTCGGGCCGCAACTCGTAGCGGCGCAGCAGCAGGCCCAGCACCAGCGTCGCCTCGTGCAGGGCGAACTGGCGTCCGATGCAGGCCCGCGCCCCGGTCCCGAACGGCTTGAAGGTGTGCGGGGCCCGGGACCGTACGGCCTGCGCCTCGAAGCGGTCCGGGTCGAACCGCTCGGCGTCCGCGCCCCACACCTCCGGGTCCCGGTGCAGCATCGGCGTCAGCACCAGCGCCCACGCCCCGCGCCGCATGGGATGCTCCCCGGCCAGCACGGTGTCCTCCCGGGCCTCCCGGGCGAAGGCCGGCGCGGTCGGCCACAGCCGCAGCGACTCGTCCAGCACCCGGCGGACGTAGCGCAGCCTGGCCACCTGCTCGTAGGCCGGTTCCGCCGTGTCGCCCCAGACGCGGTCCACCTCGGCGCGCGCCCGGGCCGCGACCTCGGGGTGGCGGGAGAGGTAGTGCAGCGCGAAGGAGAGCGCGCCGGACGTCGTCTCGTGGCCGGCGACGAGGAAGGTGATGACCTGACGGCGGACGTTCCGCGGCTCCAGCCGCTCCCCGGTCTCGGGGTGGGCCGTCTCCAGCATCCGGTCGAGCAGGTCCCCGTCCCCGCGGCCGGAGGCGCGCCGGGCCCGGATCAGCTCGTCGACCGTGTGGTTGAGATGGGCGATGTCGGCGGCGTTGCGGCGGCTCGCGCTGCGCAGCAGCAGCGGGGCCAGCGGGAAGGGCACCGTGTTGAGCCGCTGCGCGTACGTCAGCGTGCCGACCATCGCGGTCACGAAGGGATGCGGCCGGGAGCGTTCGAACGACCCGAAGTCGTGGCCGAAGCCGGTGCGCGCGATCGTCTCCAGCGTCAGTTTCGTCATGTCGCCGGGCACGTCCACCGCCCGCCCGGCCGCCGCCGCCCGGTCCCAGTGCTCCGTCAGCCGCCGCGCGACGGCCAGCATCATCGGGTGGTATCCGGCCATGGCCTCGCGGCTGAACCCCGGGGCGAGCACGTCGTGCGCCAGCTGCCAGTTCGGCTCGTGGTTGTACGCCGTGAACAGGCCGTCCCCGGCGACCGGCCGCAGGTTCGCTATGCCGAGGCCCACGTGCTTGGCGAACCGCGACTCGTCCGCGAGGTCGGCCGCGTGCCGGGCGCCCCACACGAACACGAACTCCTTGCCGAAGGCCTTCCGTCGGAAGACCGGGCCCAGTTCGCGGGCGTACCGCAGCGAGTCCTGCAGGGGAGTGCGCCGGTTCACGCCCACCACGTCACCGAGCAGCGGGATCCGGCGCGGCGGGTGCGGAATGCGCTCCAGCTCCGGCCAGCCCTGCTCGGCACCGCGGAAACCCTTGGGCAGCCCGTCCCGTGTCGGCGCCTCCGTCATGACGCGATCTCCCTTGATCCAGCGGCGGGTTCGCACGTGTTGTACGTGGGTTCAATAGCGCCGTTCAGTCTGGTCCCGTTGTTGAACCGGCGTCAAGTAAAGTGCGGGCATGGCCGCGAACCAGAGCGGGCGCACGCGCCGCCGGCTCAGCACCGAGGAGCGCCGTGAGCAGCTTCTGTCGGTCGGGGCACGGCTGTTCTCGGAGAGCCCGTACGACGACGTGTGGATCGAGCAGGTCGCCGAGATCGCCGGGGTGTCGCGCGGGCTGCTGTACCACTACTTCCCGACCAAGCGGGACTTCTTCGCGGCGGTCGTCGAGCGCGAGAGCGAGCGGATGCTGCGCATGACGGCGGCGGTGCCCGGCGTCCCGGTGCGCGAGCAACTCGCGGGCGGTCTGGACACGTTCCTGGAGTACGTCCAGGCCCACGCCCATGGCTACCGCGCCTTCCACCGTGCCGACGCGGCAGGGGACCAGGCGGTGCGCCGCGTCTACCAGCGGGCCCTGGCGGCGCAGGAGCGGCAGATCCTCGCGGCGCTCGCCGCGGACCCCGAGTTCGGCCCGGCCTTCCAGGAGCGGCCGGAGGTGCGGCTGGCCGTGCGCGGCTGGCTGGCGTTCACCACGTCCGTCTGTCTGGAGTGGCTGCGCGGCACGGAGTTGAGCCGGGATCAGGTGCGCGAGCTGTGCGCCCGTGCCCTGCTGGGCGTCCTCACTCCCTGAAAGGCCTCGTAAAGATCACGTGACGTGGTTGGCGCACGCCCCGATCTTCGATAGGTTAGGCAAGGCTTACCTAAGGAGGTCTGGGATGGGTGACGACAGCCACAGCTGGACGGCGGCCCCTGCCGCTGCGGAGCGGGCACGCTCGGTGCTCGCCGCCGCGTGGTCCTGCTCGGTGACCGCGGAAGGCACGCGGGAGGAGCTGGTCGGGGCGCACACGGTGACCGAGGACGGCCGGGTGCTGGTGGACGTGCCCGGGGACAGTGCCCTGCTCGGGGCCGCGATCTGCGCGCCCCGCGGCGAGCCGTCCGCGGTGCTGGAGTTCGCCGACGTGGCGCCCGTCCCCGTGCGCAGCCGGATCCGCGCCCGGCTGTGGCTCGCGGGCTGGTTCACCGTCGAGGAGGAGGGCCGGCTGGCCTTCCGGGCCACGCGCGTGGTGCTGCGGCAGCCGTCCGGGGCCGTGGTCGTGGACCTCGACGACTTCGCCGCCGCGACGCCCGACCCGCTCACCACGGCCGAGGCCCGGCTGCTGACGCACCTCGCCGACTGCCACGCGGACGCGGTCGAGCGGCTCACCCGGCTCGTCGACTCCGACAGTCTGCACGGCGCGGTCCGCGTCCAGCCGCTCGCCGTCGACCGGCACGGACTGACCCTGCGCATCGAACGCGCCCGCGCCCACGGCGACGTACGACTCGCCTTCCACACACCCGCCGACGACGTCTCGCAGCTCACCGAGCGCATGCACGTCCTGCTCAGCCAGGCGACCGCCGCGGCCTGCCCGCGGGCCCTACAGTGGCAGCGCACAGACGGCGACCGGTGACGGAAACGGTTCACCGGTGCGTCGCAGCGCGCCGCTCGCCTCGTCCACGCCGAAGACGGTCACCGTGCCGGACTTCTGGTTCGCCGCGAACAGCAGCGTGCCCTCCGGCGAGAGGGCGATCTGGCGCGGGAAGTCCCCGCCCACCGGCACGGTGTCCAGCAGCTCGAGCCGGGCGCCGTCCGCCTCGACGGCGTAACGCGTGAGGCTGTTGTCGCCGCGGTTGGCGAGAAAGGCGTAGCGGCCGTTCGAGGTCACCAGGAACTGCGCCGGGTAGTTGGTGCCCGGGCCGGTGCCCGTGGACTGCGGCTCACCGACCGTGACGCGGCCGGAGGCGGGGTCGTACGCGCAGACCGCCACCGTGTTGTCGACCTCGTTCGCGAGGTAGGCGTACCGGCCGCCGGGGTGGAACGTCAGGTGACGCGGGCCCGCACCGGGCCGGGTCCGCGCCTGGGCGACCTCCGTGAGCGTGCCGGCCTTCGCGTCCAGCCGGTACGTGTAGACGGTGTCCGTGCCCAGGTCCACGGCGAGCACGTGCCCGCCGTCGGGGCTGGTGAAGATCTGGTGGGCGTGCGGACCCTCCTGGCCCGGCCCCGGCGCCGGACGGGAGTGCCGGACGAGATCGGTCCGCTCGCCCAGGGTGCCCGAGGCGTCGATCGGATGCACCGCCACACTGCCCGAGCCGTAGTCCGCGCTGAACAGCCAGCGCCCGCCCGGATGCACCGACAGGTGGCAGGGGCCCGCGCCGCCGGTGCTCCGGCTGCCCAGGATCTTCCGGTCGGACAGCCGGACGGCCGTCACGGCGCCGTCGTCGCGCTCGTTCACCGCGTACAGCGTGTGGCGGTCCGGGTGGATCGCGAGGTACGAGGGGTTGCCGACGCCGGTGAGCGTGCCGGTGCCGGTGATCCGGCCCGTCGCCGCGTCGTACGTGGCCAGGCCGATGCCCTTGCCGCCGCCCTCGACTGAGGTGTACGTGCCGAGGTAGAGGGGGCGCGGGCCGGACGGACGCCGGGCCTCGCGGGACGGGCTCACGCTCGCCCCGGGTGCCGTCGGACTCGTCGGGTCCGCCGGCGCGGGCGCGTCGTCACAGCCGGGCAGCGCCGCCGCGGCGGCTCCACCCGCCAGCGCGCCGACGAACCTGCGCCTGCTCCAGCCACCACTGCCCATATCGCCCCTCAGGTCGTCACTCGTCCCCGCCGCGACAGCCACCTTGGCGTGGATCACCCGCCGGGTGCAACAACGGCACCGGGCGTTGCGCGGGACGCAATCGACTCCAGCTGGCCGCTCAGCGATAACGCCCGCCGACCCCCGTACGGTTCCGCCACATCTGCTCCTGAACGCCGAGGCGCTCCCGCAGCCGCGTCAGGCGCGGCAGCCGCACGCGCTGCTCCCGCGACACACGGTCCAGTTCCTCGAACAGGCGCCGGGTGCGGTGCTCGGTGTCGAGCTCGTCGAGGATCCGGTTGACCTCCGTCAGGACGGCACCGAGCAATTGCCAGTGCTCCGTCTCACGCTCGGCCTCCTCGCGCAGCAGCAGGGCCAGCTTGTCGCGGGTGCCCGCCGCGGTGCGCAGTTCCGCGGCGAGACGTTCCTCCGCCGACTCGGCGCTGGCACTGAGGTGAGTGGTCACCAGCACCGCGAAACTCACCACGGCGTCGGCGATCTCGGACAGCAGCTGCTCCAGCGCGGCACCCGTCTCGGAATCGAACAGCGGCTCCGGCTCGCGCTCCTTCGCGAGGTCGGTGAAGGAGCGCGCGAGCACGCGCAGGACGACCGTGCAGATCTCCAGCGTGTCCAGGCCGGTGCGCAGCACCACCCGGTGCAGCAGGCCTCCCGCACGCGCGGATTCAGCCGCAGGCTGTCCTCCGCCTGCCGGAGCGCCGCGTCCACCTCGACGATGTCGTGGTCCAGGCGCCGCGCCTCGTGCAGCCGCTCCACCGCCTGGTCCGGGGGCGTACCGCCGGCGGCCTCCTCGCCCATGCGCAGCATCAGCTGCCGCAGCCGGCGCGCCAGCCCCTCGATCGACTCGCCCGCCTCCTCCACCCACACCGGGGGAGCCAGCAGCAGATTGCAGCCGAGCCCGACGACCGCGCCGATCAGCGTCTCCACCACCCGGGCCCAGGCGGTGTCCCCGACGGTGGTGACCCCGAGCACCAGCATCGCGCTGATCGCGACCTCGGGTACGTACTCCTCCACCCGGACCAGCCGTCCCACGGCCAGCGAGGCCACGAGGAGCAGTGCCAGGCTCCACCAGGTCAGGCCCACCAGAAGGCTGAACGCGATGGCGACGAGGACGCCGGTCACCACGGCGTTCACCCGCCGGAAGCCGTTGGTGAGCGTGGCGTACAGGGTCACCTGGACGACCAGCAGTGCCGTCAGGGGAGCGGTGAGCGGTGCCGGCTCGGGGCTCAGCCGGAGCGCGATGACGTACGCGATCGTCGCCGCGAACGCGGACCGCAGCGTCTGGACGACCACCGGGTCCCGGCGCTTGTGCAGGATCCGTCTGGCGTGCGCCGTCCACTCACGTACCTCTCGCATCCTCGGGCTGTTCCCCTTCCCCTGGCGCATCGAACGCGTTCATGAAGGACGTTAACGCCGGGGGAAACCGCGGGCGACCGAGGGCCTCAGGCGTGCACCTTGTCGAGGAAGGCGGCGAGATGGCTCCGGGTCCGCTCGATCTGCTCCTGAAGGGTGAGGCTCTCGTCGAAGCGGGTCCCGCTCTCCGGCACCTTCTTCCCGCGCAGGTACAGCGAGCAGGCGAGGTCGGTGCACATGTACGCCCCGACGGAGTTGCCCTCACGTCCGGCCGCTCCCGCCTTCCGGGCGGTCATCAGCGACACACCGCCGCGGGGATGCGTCGTCAGGCACAGCGAACACATGCTGCGCTGCAGAAAGCCCCGCTGCGCCGCCTGGAACCGCATCGCCAGCCCCACGAGCCGCCCCTCGCGCTCGGCGACCAGATAACTCCGGTCGGGCGCCCCCGGATCGCGCCACCCGAGGAAGTCGAGATCGTCCCAGGGCCGCTCGGCGAGGTCCCGGGGGACGGTCAGACGCTTGGCCTCTCCCTTGGAGCAGTTGACAAACGAGTTGCGGATGTCGTGTTCGGTGAGTGATCTCATGGGAGGGCTCCTGGTCGTCGTCGGGCGAAACCTAGGGGTCCTAGGTTTTGTGGTGTCAGGGTAAAAGCATCGACGGAGGGGGAGCCAGTGGATTTTCGTGAGGTCGCGTCGGTTCGGGCCCGGGCGGCGCTGCGCCATGTGGCGGGCGGCTCGTCGGGGCCCGCCGTCGATCCGGACGTGCGGATCACACTGAACTTCCACCCGGACCGGTCGGCGGGCGGGGTGCCGATCCTCGTGGCGCTCGCCCGGGACGGCGCCTACCACTCGCAGTTCGTCACCGGCACCGGCAACGGCGGTCTGACGGCCCGCCCCGGCGGCGACCGGTGGCGCTGGGAGAGCCGTATCTTCGGCGGGGTGTACGACGAGGCGACCGCCCACGAGCGGCCCGTCTACGGCGCCCTGAACTTCCGCCGGCAAGTGGTCGGCGCGGCGCCGCGCTTCGGCTCCTCGCACTTCCGGCTGCGCGCCGGCGCCCTGACCCGCGCCACGTTCTGCTACCCCGACAGCGCCGCCGAGCCCGCCGACTTCGGCGTGGCGGCCGGCATGTCGCTCATCGCGCTGGCCGAGGCGGACGAGCGGGACGCCCTCGACGACTACATCGAGGCGCACGTGCACGGCGGCGTCGACCTCGCCCGGGACGTGGAGGCACTGGTGCTGGACGCCTGCTACCGCGGCACACCGGTCGAGGCCGCGGCCCGGCGCCTGCCCTGCCCCGTCGAGTGGCACCCCGGCTACCGGATCACGGTGGCCGGACTGCGGCGCCACGCCGACTACCGCGGCCGGGAGTACGCCGAACTGGGGGCGCGGATCGCCCGGGACGGCCTCGTCGACCCGCGGGTCATCGGCGACGCGGCCCGGACGGGCCGGTACGAACTCCAGGACCTGAAGAAGGTGTGGCACACCCTCGCCCGCTTCGGAGCCCCGGAGGGAGCGGGCACCGCCTACTCCGCGGCCGGGGCCTCCGGCGGCCAGACCCCCGGGGTGAGCACCCCCAGCGCATAGGCGCGGGCCACCAGCTGGGTGCGGTTGGCGGCGTGCCAGCGGGAGGACAGGCGGCGCAGGTGGTAGGTGACGCCGTCGGTGGTGAGGCCGGTCTCGCGGGCGGCCCGGGCCGTGGTGGCGCCGGCCGCCAGCAGGGCCAGGATGCGGGCCTCCATGGGCGTGACCCGGTCCTGCTCGGCGGGCGGGGCGGGGGAGGGGGCGCGCTCGCCCTCCACGCGCAGCATCACCAGCAGCGCCGGTGTGTCCTCCGCCGTGTCGCTCACCGGGTCCGCCGTCAGCTCCCCGTACCGCTCCGTGCCGCCGGGTGCCTCCCAGCAGACCGACACCTGGTAGCGCGAGCGGTGCCGCAGCCGCAGGGCCTCGGCGATGCGCTCCACCTGTGTGGCCTCCCGCGGGCTGAACAGGTCCAGCACGTCACAGCCGCGCAGCCGCCCCGGCGTCGTACCGCACTCCGCGGCCATCGCCGGATTGGCCAAAAGCACCGCGCCGTACACATCGCACACCGCGACCGGCATCGCGATCCGGTCGAAGAGGAGCAGGGCGCGGTTGCGCCATGTCACGGCCTCCTGCCGGGGCTGGTCCACGAGCTTCTCCTGCCATGCCGGGCCGCCCCGCGCAAGAGCGACGCATCTGCTTGTACTACACAATCATGTAGGGGGGCGGCGCGGCCCGCCGGGTCCCGTGGATCACGCTGGATCGCAGTACTTCCGTACCGCGAAAGGCAGTTGTCGCGTCATGCGCCCCACCGCACAGACCCCCCGGCCCGCAGACGGCCTCTCCGGCGTCCCCGTCGCCGACATCTCCGGCACCGGACCCGGGGACGCGCCCATCCAGCAGGCCATGGACCTGATGCGCGAGCACGGGCCCGTGTTCGTGCGGCGGCTGTACGGACGCGACACCCTGTTCGTGGGCGACCTGGACCTCGTGGCCGAGCTCGCGGACGAGCAGCGGTTCGCCAAGCACATCGGGCCCGGCCTGGAGAACGTCCGCGAGTTCGCCGCCGACGGCCTGTTCACCGCGTACAACGACGAGCCCAACTGGGCCAAGGCGCACGACATCCTCATGCCCGCCTTCGCGCTCGGCTCGATGCGGACCTACCACCCCGTGATGCTGAAGGTGGCCCGCCGGCTCATCGCGTCCTGGGACCGCGACGCCCGCGCCGGGCAGCCCGTCGACGTGCCCGGCGACATGACCCGCATGACCCTCGACACCATCGGACTGTCCGGGTTCGGCTACGACTTCGGCTCCTTCGAGCGCTCCGAGCCGCACCCCTTCGTCGAGTCGATGGTCCGCTGCCTGGAGTGGAGCATGACCCGCCTCGCGCGCGTCCCGGGCAAGGACTACTCGGCGCAGGACGCGGCCTTCCGCGACGACTCCGCCTATCTCGCCCAGGTCGTCGACGACGTCATCGCCGCCCGCACCGGCACCGACCAGAGCCAGGCCGACGACCTGCTCGGCCTCATGCTCACCGCCGAGCACCCCGCCGACGGCAGCACGCTGGACGCCGCCAACATCCGCAACCAGGTCATCACCTTCCTCATCGCCGGCCACGAGACCACCTCCGGCGCCATGTCCTTCGCCCTGTACTACCTCGCCAAGCACCCGACCGCACTCCAGCTCGTGCAGCGCGAGGTCGACGAGCTGTGGGGCGACCAGGACGATCCCGAGCCGACGTACGACGAGATCGGCCGGCTCACCTACACCCGCCAGGTCCTCAACGAGGCGCTCCGGCTGTGGCCCACGGCCGCCGTCTTCTCCCGGGAGGCCCGCGAGGACACGCTGCTCGGCGGCCGCGTCCCGCTGCGCGCCGGGCAGTCCGCCCTGGTGCTCACGCCGATGCTGCACCGGCAGCCGGTGTGGGGGGACAACCCCGAGCTGTTCGACCCGTCCCGCTTCTCCGCGGAGGCGGAGGCGGAGCGCCCGGTGCACGCCTTCAAGCCGTTCGGCACCGGCGAGCGCGCCTGCATCGGACGGCAGTTCGCCCTGCACGAGGCGACCATGCTGCTGGCCATGCTCGTCCACCGCTACCGGCTGAGCGACCACGCCGACTACCGGCTCCACGTCAAGGAGACCCTCACCCTCAAGCCCGAGGGCTTCACCCTCACGCTCACCCCGCGCACGGCCGCCGACCGTGCCCACACGCCGCTGCCCGGCGCCGCCCCGGCCCAGGACTCCCGGTCGGCCGAACCGCAGGGCCTGCCCGCGCGCGTCCGTCCCGGCACCGCCGCCCTCTTCCTGCACGGCAGCAACTACGGCACCTGCCGCGACTTCGCCGCCCAACTCGCCGACGAAGCCGCCGCCGTCGGCTGCGAAACCCACGTCGCACCCCTGGACGCCTGCGCGGGCGGCCTGCCCACCGACCGGCCCGTCGTCATCACGGCCGCCTCCTACAACGGCCGCCCCACCGACGACGCCACCGCCTTCGCCGCCTGGCTGGAGGAGACCCACGACCTGTCCGGCGTGACGTACGCCGTCCTCGGCGTCGGCGACCGCAACTGGGCCGCCACCTACCAGCACGTCCCCACCCGGATCGACGAGCGGCTCGCGGAGTCCGGCGCCGCCCGGCTGCTCGACCGCGCCGCCGCCGACGCCTCCGGTGACCTCACCGGCACGGTACGGGAGTTCACGACGGCCCTCCGCATCGCCCTGCTGGAGCGGTACGGCGACCCGGACGCCACGACCCCGGAACCCCAGCCGACGGCCGCCTACGAGGTCCGCGCCCTGACCGGCGGCCCACTGGACGCCCTCGCCGAACGGCACGAGCTCGTCCCCATGCGGGTCACCGAGGCGTACGACCTCACCGCACCCGGCTACGCACGCCGCAAGCGGTTCGTCCGCGTCGCGCTCCCGGACGGCGTCACCTACGGCACGGCCGACCACCTCACCGTGCTGCCCGCCAACCACCCGGACCTCGTCACCCGCGCCGCCGCCGCGCTCGGCGCCGACCTCGACACCGTCCTGGACATCCGCGCCACCCGCCCGCGCCGCGACTCAATCGCCGTCGACCGCCCCGTGACGGTACGTCAGCTCCTCACCCATCACGTGGAGTTGCAGGAGCGCCCCAGCGCCGGGCAACTGGCCGTGCTCGCCGCCGCCAACCCGTGCCCGCCGGAGCGCACGGCCCTGGCCGCCCTCACCGACGACCCGCGCACCCTCGTGGAGATCATCGAGGACCACCCGGCCCTGCGCGGCGCCCTGGACTGGCCGCAGCTCCTCGACCTCCTCACGCCGCTGCGCCCCCGC
>KE354156.1 GCA_000415505.1 Streptomyces afghaniensis 772 | reverse complement strand
CGGCCCGCTCGGGCAGGGGCGTATACCGGGGCACCGGATCAGGCCACCTGGCCACGGTCGAGCCCGGCGACACGGTGTACGCGCGCGTGCAGCCGTGCCGCGAGGCCTTCCGCATCGACGCCACCGGCGGATCCGCACCCGTCGTCATGGTCGCGGCGGGCACCGGCCTCGCCCCGTTCCGCGGCGCCATCGCCGACCGCGCGGCCGCCCTCGCGGCAGGTGCCGAACTCGGCCCGGCCGTCTGTTACTTCGGGTGTGACGCGCCCGACGCCGACTTCCTGCACGCCGACGAGCTGCGCGCCGCCGAGACCGCCGGAGCCGTCTCGCTCCGCCCCGCCTTCAGCGAGACCCCCGAGGGCGAGGTGCGGTTCGTGCAGCACCGCATCGCCGCCGAGGCCGAGGAGGTCTGGGCCCTGCTGGCCGCCGGAGCGCGGGTGTACGTCTGCGGTGACGGTTCGCGGATGGCGCCCGGAGTGCGGGAGGCGTTCCGTACGCTGTACCGCAAGCACACGCCCGGCGCCGACGAGACGGCCGCCGAGCAGTGGCTCGACGGGCTGGTCGCGGACGGGCGTTACGTCGAGGACGTGTACGCGGCCGGCTGACGGAGGCGAAGGGGAGGGGTGGGCACACAGTGGTGGACTCCTGGGAACGGGCCCGGCACATCCTGGAGGCGGCGGGCCTTGATCCCGGCCACCTCGCCCACCTCGCCCCGCTGACCGGCGGCACGTACAACACCGTCGAGGAACTCCGCCTCACCGACGGCACCCGCTATGTGCTCAAGATCCCGCCCGCCGCGGCCACCCCCGGCCTCCGGCACGAGCGCCGGCTCCTCGTCTCGGAGGCCGAGTTCTACCACTCGGCCGCCCAGGCCGGAGTCCCCGCACCGCGGCTGGTGTCCATGGGGGACGACTTCCTGCTCATGACGGCCTGCCCGGGCGACACCTGGGACGGCACGCTCACCGACGCGGAACAGACCGCACTGCGCAGGGAGCTGGGAAGCCGGACGGCCCGGCTGCACCGCGTGACCGGCCCCGGCTTCGGCTATCCCTCCGGCGCCCTGGGCCCGCTCGCCCCCGACTGGCGGACCGCGTTCACGACGATGTTCGACGCCGTCCTCGACGACGCCCGGCGCTACGGGGCGCGGCTGCCCCGCCCCGTCGACGCGGTGGCCCGGACCGCCCGGTCGGCGTACGGCGCCCTCGACGAGGTCACCGTCCCGTGCCTCGTGCACTTCGACCTGTGGCGGGGCAACATCCTGGTCGACCGCTCGGGCGGCGACGCCCGCATCGGCGGCCTCATCGACGGGGAGCGCATGTTCTGGGGCGATCCCCTGGCCGACTTCGTCTCCCTGGCGCTGCTGGGTGACATCAGGCAGGACGAGGCGTTCCTGGCGGGCTACCGGGAGGCCGGCGGCAGGGCCCGCTTCGACACTCCGGCCCGCCTCCGGCTGGCCCTGTACCGCGCCTACCTGTACCTGATCATGCTCACCGAGACGATTCCGCGCGAGGTCGGAGAGGAACAGGAGCGCTGGGTGCAGGAGGCGGTCGCTCCGGAGCTGGTCGCGGCTCTGGACGAGATCGAGGGGGCCTCTCGGCCTCCCCGTGAGCGGACATCGTGAACACCCTGCTGGAGCGGGCTCCGCGCTGAGGTTTCTCAGGTCACCGCGGAGGTACTCGCGTGGCGCCCGGACCAGTGAAGGGAGCACGCCGTGACCGACCACCGCTTCGAGGGACCCGGCGAGAACGGTGACCCCGTGCCGCGGGACATGCCGGACCAGCAGGCCGACGCCGGCGAGGACCCGTGGGAGGTCGCCCCGCGCTTCACGGGCACCGGCAAGGACCGCGAGGACGACGGGGACGAGGCCGACGAGCCTGTCGACGATGTTCCCGACACCGACGAAGCGGGGACGGGACGGCAGGGAGAACCGCGCTCGGGAGCCGTCCACCCCGAGCATCCGGCGCCGGACGAGTCCTCCGCCTGATCCTCCGCCTGAGCGCCGATGGCCGCAGCCGACCGTGAGGGCCGGGCTGCGGCCATCGGTCGTCTCGGTGGCCATCAGCCGTCTCGGTGGTGGCGGGGACCTGCGGTCAGCCCACCTTGCGTCCCCGCATCGGTTCCGTGCGGGCGCCCGCGCCCTGCTGGAGGCCCTGGAAGAACTCCTCCAGCACCTCCGTCGCCGTACGCTCCGGCCGCCAGCCGAGTTCCGCACGCGCACGCGTGCAGTCCATCAGGGGCAGCCGCAGCACCGCGTCGAACAGGTGCGGGGAGGCGGGCAGCAGGTGCAGGCCCCAGGCGGCGGCGATCGCCGAACGGGCCGCGGTGCGCGGCAGTCGTACCGGGCGTGCACCGAGCATCTCGCCCAGCACCTGTGCGTCGACCGACGGCTCGGCCGCCAGGTTGAAGGCACCCCGGGCGTCGGAGTGCACGGCCAGCCGGTACGCGTTCGCCGCGTCGTCCGTGTGCAGCGCCTGCACTCGCAGCCCCGGGATGTCGGGCAGGAAGGGCAGCAGTTCCGGGCGGACGAGCGGGCCGGGCAGGAAACGCCCGCCGAAGATCCGGCGCTGCTCGCTCGCGGACTGCCGCTTGAAGAGGAAGGCGGGCCGCATCCGCACCACCCGCGTCTCGGGGTGTCGCGCTCGAACGTGTCCAGCGCGCGCTCCAGATAGGCCTTCTCCCGGCAGTACGCGGCGTCCGGCCAGCCGTGCGTCGGCCACGACTCGTCCACCGCCCGGTCCTTCGGGCCCGGTGAGTACGCGCCGACCGACGAGGCGTGCACCAGCGCCGGCACGCCCGCGGCGGCCACCGCCTCGAACACCCGCATGCTGCCGAGCACATTGGTGCGCCAGGTCGCCGCCGGGTCGTGCGTCGGCTGGAACGCCCAGGCCAGATGGACCACCGCGGCGGCACCCTGGAACTGCTCGGCCAGATCGGACTCCTCGGAGGCCAGGTCGACCGCCGACCAGTCCGTCTTCGGCGGCGACCAGTCGGGGATCCGCCGGGCCAGGCCCAGCACGGACGTGACCTCCGGATCCTCCGAGAGGAGGCGCACGACGCTGGTGCCCACGTTGCCGGTGGCGCCCGTGACGACGATCCTCATGCCCGTTCCGCTGCTCACGATCCGCTCCTCTCGGCCGCGACCGTCCTCGGGGATGACCGAGTACCCGGGTCGGGCCGAATGCACCTGCGCAGCCGATCGCGCGCGGGCAGAGGAAAGCCCCGGCCGGACGGGGGAATCACGGCCGGGGCGGCTCTGGAGGTGGGCGTGAGTCCCGGGACACTGTCCCGTCCACACCCACGTGTTGTTCAACGAGGAACTACCTTGGGGTGTTCCGGTCTCGGACCTCCTTAGCGGTGATGTGTGTCACCGCTCCTCGTGCCCCGGAAGGATCTCGGCCCACAGGTTCTCGGCCTGGAGCAGCAGCGTGCCGAGCACCGCCGTGTGCGCGGCGCCCAGCCCGGCGTGCTCCCGCAGCCTTTCCTGCAAGTATTGGTGCAGCTCCCGCATCCTCTCCTCCCTCTCGTCGTCCGGGCGGGGGTCCACGCCGCCGTTGAGCAGGCGGTCGGCCTCCGCGTTGCAGACGCCCCCGAGCAGGTCCAGCAGATCCGCGTACAAGCGAAGGGCCGCGGCCTCGGGCGGGGCGGGCGTGCGGTTGTCGTCCACGGCCACCGCGAGCGCCCGGGTCAGGGCGGTGACGTGCCCGGTGACGCGGCCGAGGCGTTCGTCCTCGTCCGGCGGCGGCAGGGGCATGTGCGGAACGCGGTGCAGGGCGCGCAGCGGGCCGTAGGTCAGGCGCAGGCTCTCCTGGCTCCAGCGGCGTGCCGAGCGCAATGCGTCCAGATGGTGCTCCAGCCGTGCCGAGGCGTTGAGCCAGCCTGCGGCGGTCTGTGCGTCCCAGTCGCCGTCGTACAGGTCCGCGGCGACGGAGCGCAGCACGTCGCCCGACTGCCGGGCGAGGGTCGCCAGGTTCTCCCGGACGTCCCGCAGATGGATCGGCGGCAGGACGATCGCGTTGACGGCGACGCCGATGACCGCGCCGAGCGCCGCCTGCCCCACCCGGTGTCCGACGCCGTCCAGGCCGGCCATGCCCGAGGTGAGGGTGAACAGGGCCGTGGTCGCCGCGTAGATGCCCTGGTCGCCGAAGCGGGGCCAGTTCGAGAGCAGCATCAGCACCGGGACGGACAGGGCGAGCGCGCCCGTCGTGTCGCCGGTGAGGGCCAGCGCCGCCGAGGCCAGCACGGTGCCGACGCAGATCGCCCCGAACTGCCGTGCGCCCTGCACCAGCGAGCTGTAGACGGTGGCCTGCACCAGCACCAGCGCGACCCACGGCGCCATCAGGGCCAGCGGGTCGCCCATCCAGACGCCGCCCACCAGCCAGGCGATCACCGCCGCAGCGGCGGCCTTGAGCGACTGGACGACCAGGTCCCGCTCCCGCCCGGGCTTCCGCCAGGCGGCCCGCACGGCATGCACGGCCGTCCGCGCCTCCCGCCGCACGGCATCCAGCGGCCGCATGGAGCGGACCCCCTGCCCGAGATCCTCCATACGCGCCCGCAACGCATCGGCGGTCACCCGGCTGTCCGCCGCCGTCCGGGCCCGCCCCTCCCGGGCCGACGAGCTGTCCGTCACCCGGCCGGACGACGCCTCCCCGGCCGCCCGGCCGTCCGTCGCGTTGTGGGGCCGTGTCTCCTGCGCCGTCCGGCTGCCACGCGTCTCGTCGCGCTCCGCCCCCCGGGCCGAGGGGTTGGCTGTCGCCCTGTCCGGCTCTTCCTCCCGGGCCGTCCGGTCGCCGCTCGTCCCGTCGGGCCCCGTCTCCCGGGCCGACAGGCTGTCCTCCGGGTCGTCGGACCGCTTCCCCCGGGCCGTCCGGCTGTCCGTCGCCTCGTCGGGTCCCGCCCCCCGGGTCGGCCCCCCGGAGGGGCCGGTGTCGTTCGCCGTCGCGGATTCGTCCTTGCGGCGGCCGAAGGCGTGAGCCGCCCGTCGAACCACACTCCTCACACGCGTCATGCGCGGCGAGTATCCGCGTGACCGGGGGTTTCACGCCGCCTCATGCAAGCGGACCGTCCCGCAGGGACGACAGCAGGTGCGCGGGGTCGGCGTAGACGGCGTCCGCGCCGGACTGCTCCAGGTCGGTGCGCGGGATGCCGCCGCACAGGACGCCCACACAGCGCACCCCGGCGCGGCTGCCCGCCCGCATGTCCCACACGGTGTCCCCGACGAAGACCGCCCGCTCCGCCGGCACCCCGGCCAGGCCCAGGGCGTGCTCGACCGGCTCGGGCGCGGGCTTGCCCGCGTCCACGTCGTCGGCGCTGGCCGTGGCGGTGATGGCGTCGTCCGCGTCGATGGCCCGGCGCAGCGCGCTCAGCTCCGCGCCACCGGCAGAGGTGGCCAGCACCACCGTCCAGCCGTCCCGGTGCAGCCGCCGCAGCAGCGCCCCCGCCTCCGGCAGCGCCGGCAACCGGTCGAAGTACTGCCCGTACAGAGCCTTGTGCGCCGCGCTGATCCCCGCGTCCTGGTCCGTGTCCCGGTCCTCGCCGAGCAGGTGCGCGACGAGGTCGGTGGAGGCCAGGCCCACGGCCCGGTGAATGGCGTGCATCGGCACGTCGTGGCCCGCCTGCCGGAAGGCCTCCCACCACGTCACGACGTGCAGGTGGTTGGTGTCGACCAGTGTGCCGTCGACGTCGAACACGGCCGCCCGTCCCGACTTCGCCATGCCTACGATCCCTTCCTCTCGGCCCGCTCTCCGGCCCGCCCGGGTACCACCTCAGCCGCCCGTCACGCCGGACGGCACCCGCCGCTCACGGGTCCAGGCCAGCAGCTCCTCCAGGGACCACGTCGTCACCACCCGCTCCGACGGCACCCCGCACTCCTCGGCCCGCGCGCACCCGTTGATCTGCCAGTCCAGCTGCCCCGGCGCGTGCGCGTCGGTGTCGACGGAGAACAGCACTCCCGCGTCCACCGCCCGGCGCAGCAGCCGCCGCGGCGGGTCGAGCCGCTCCGGCCGGCTGTTGATCTCCAGGGCCGTGCCCGTCTCCGCGAGCGCCGCGAACACCTCGTCCGCGTCGAACTCCGACTCGGGCCGCCCCCGCCCGGTCAGCAGCCGCCCCGTGCAGTGCCCGAGCACGTCCGAGTGCGGATCACGGACGGCGGCCACCATCCGCCGGGTCATCGAACGGGCGTCCATGCGCAGCTTGGAGTGCACGGACACCACGACGACGTCGAGCCGGTCCAGCAGCTCCGGCTCCTGGTCGAGCGAGCCGTCCTCGAGGATGTCGCACTCGATGCCGGTCAGCAGCCGGAACGGCGCCCAGGTCTCGTTCAGCTCCGCCACCACGTCCAGCTGCTCCCGCAGTCGCTCGGCCGACAGCCCGCGGGCCACCGTCAGGCGCGGCGAGTGATCGGTCAGCGCCGCCCACTCGTGCCCCAGCGCCGCCGCGGCCCGGCCCATCTCCTCGATCGGGCTGCCGCCGTCCGACCAGTCGGAGTGCAGATGGCAGTCGCCGCGCAGCAGCGCCCGCAGCCGCTCGCCGCCCCGTACGGCCGGCGGCTCCTTGGCCTCGCCCTCCAGCTTGCGCAGATAGCCCGGCACCTCACCGGCCAGTGCCTCCCGCACCACCTGCGCGGTCTTCGGGCCGACCCCCTTGAGCGACTCCAGCGAGCCGGCGTCCGCCCGTCGGCGCACCTCGTCCGCGCCCAGTTCCTTCAGCACCCGGGACGCCGTACGGAAGGCGCGCACGCGGTACGTCGGTGCCAGGGACCGCTCCAGCAGGAAGGCGATCCGGTCCAGTGCCTCGACGGGATCCATCGCCACCTCCACCGTCAAGGGTTCCCCAGCGCCCGGCGGGCCGCACGACGGGCGCGCGGTTTGCCCGGTACGCACCCGGGTACTGCGATGCCTCGTCCCGAACGCCCCGACGAGGAGGCCCCGCCATGTCCGCTCCCACCGCGCCGCCCAGCAAGGTCGCCGTGATCACCGGCGCCGACTCCGGCATCGGCAGGGCCACCGCCGTACGGCTGGCCCAGGCGGGCATGGACGTCGGCATCACCTGGCACAGCGACCACAAGGGAGCGGAGGAGACGGCCGAGGAGGTCCGGGCGTACGGGCAGCGGGCCGAGGTCGCCCGGATGGACCTCACCCGGCTGCCCGACGCCGCCGACACCGTCGACGAGCTGTGCGAGCGCCTCGGCCGTCTCGACGTGCTGGTCAACAATGCCGGCACCGGCACCATGACGCCCTTCCTCGACCTGGAGCTCTCCGACGTGCGCGAGGTCCTGGACGTCGATCTGGTCGGGCCGTTCCTGTGCGGGCAGAAGGCGGCCCGGCAGATGATCCGGCAGGGCGACGGCGGGCGGATCGTCAACGTCACGTCCGTGCACGAGCACCAGCCGCGCGTGGGCGCCGCCCCGTACTGCGCGGCCAAGGGCGGTCTCGGTCTGCTCACGCAGGTCATGGCGCTCGAACTCGCGGAGTACCGCATCACCGTCAACGCCGTCGCCCCCGGCGAGATCTCCACGCCCATGACCGGGCAGGAGGACACCGACCCGCACACCGAGAACCGCCCCGGCGTGCCGCTGGGACGGCCCGGCGACGCCCGCGAGGTCGCCGCCGTCATCGCCTTCCTCGCCGGCCCGGACGCCTCGTACGTCACCGGCGCCTCCTGGAGCGTCGACGGCGGCATGCTCCGTATGGGCCCGCAGGCCGGCTCGCACCTGACGAGCGACGACTGGCGCCGCCCCTGACTGAACCCGGCACTACCGCCGGTTGCGTTCTACGCTCGATGCATGACCGAAAGCTGGAGCCCGTACATATCCCACCCGCGGATCATGGTGCTCGGGGTACAGCCGGGCACACCGCCGTTCCGGATCGTGCAGATCGACGGCCAGGTGGTCGGGGAGGCCAAGGCCATCACCGACGTACTGTCGGCCGCCGCCGCGTTCGGCATCACGGTCCACGACCTGGACGATCCGGACGTGGTCCGCTGGGTCGGCGGCGACAAGTTCACCTGGACAGTGCACTAGGGGGTGTCTGATAATTCCGGTCTGATCAGCGAGATTCGGCTGAGCTGGCAATCCGGAGGTGCGCCGATCGGCTGGGGGGGGGAATGGGCAGTGGCTACGAACGGCGGGCCAGTAGATGGGCGTCGAGGAAGCCCCGATCAGAGGATGGATCGTGGAGCAGCCGGGAGAAGGGATCGAGCCCAGCATCGCCCAGCAGTTCGGCGAGGCGATCCACCGGCCAGCTGTAGGCGGGCGCCACCTTGTGGTCGAACCGGACCGGTTCTTGTCCGTCGGTCCCGAAGAAGGAGACCAGGAGCAGACCGTCCGGTGCCAGGACGCGTACCTGTTCGGCGAGCAGCTCCGGTAGTTCCCCCGGAGGGGTGTGAATCATTGAGTAGTGGGCCAGTACGCCGCCGAGCGCGGCGTCCTCGATCGGCAGGGATTCCATCCGCGCCTCTTGGAAGCGCAGCGCCGGATGGGCCTGCCGGGCGTGGTTGACCATGCCGGGGGCAAGGTCTAGTCCGAAGGCGTCCAGGCCGAGTTCGTGCAGCATGGCTGTCAGATGTCCGGGCCCGCACCCGACGTCCGCTGTCCGCAGGTTGCCCGTCGCGCGCACCAGTTCGGCGAAGGTGCCGATCATCGCCCGGGAGAAAGGCTGTGTTTCCAGCCGGTTTGCGAACAGCGATGCGTACAGCTCGACGACACCGTCGTAGGCCGTCCTGGTCTCGTCCTGATGATTCGCCACGGGCAGGACTCTATAGCCGGTCTGATAATTGATCTCGTGTCAGGTCGAGGTGAGTTGACGGATGCGGCATGGAGGCGGATAGAGCCCCTTTTGCCTCAGGTGGACGGACGGGGCCGTCCGTGGCGTGATCACCGGCAGGTGGTCAACGGGGTGCTGTGGCGGCTGCGGACCGGGGCTCCGTGGCGGGATCTTCCCGACCGGTTCGGGCCGTGGCAGACCGTCTACGAGCGGTTCGCCCGCTGGGAGGCGGACGGCACCTGGGCACGGTTGCTGGAGCACGTTCAGGTCCGCGATGACGCGGTGGGCCGGGTGGAATGGACCGTCTCCGTCGACTCCACCATCAACCGAGCCCACCAGCACGCAGTCGGCGCCCGCAAAAAGGGGATGTGAACGGGGACGAACTGGAAGATCCGGGCCGCTCGCAGGCGCGCCAGGCCCTCGGCCGCTCCCGAGGCGGACTGACCACCAAAGTCCATCTCGCCGTCGATGGCCGGGGCCTGCCCCTGTCGATTGTGCTCACGCCCGGCAACGTCAACGACGCGACGGCGTTCGGCCAGGTCCTCGACGGCATCCGCACCCCGCGCCTCGGCACGGGCCGCCCGCGCACGACACCGGACCGTGTGCTGGGTGACAAGGCGTATTCCAGCAGGGCCATCCGCCATCTGCTGAGGCGCCGGGGCATCGCTGCCACGATCCCCGAGCGCCGCGACCAGGCGGCGAACCGCCACCGACGCGGAGCCCTCGGCGGCCGGCCGCCGGCCTTCGACAAGGTCACCTACCGCGACCGCAACGTCGTCGAACGATGCTTCGCCTGCCTCAAGCAGTTCCGCGCGATCGCGACCCGGTTCGACAAGCTCGGCGACCGCTACCGTGCCGGAGTTGTCCTGGCTTCCTTGATCCTCTGGCTCCGCGAGTCCACGGGGTAATCATTTGTCAGACAGGCCCTAGGCCCCGACAGTGCACCAGGTCCCCACCGTGCACCAGGCTTCGACCGTGCGCTAGGACTTCCCGGGCGCCGGCTTCCGCCCCGCCCGGCCGCGGCGCGGCCCGCGCGCGTGGACCACGCGGCTCAGCCGGCGGCCCAGGAGCAGGTAACCGATCAGCGCGCCCGCGGTGTTCAGGATGACGTCGTCGATGTCGAAGGCGCGGCCGGTGACCAGCGCGCCCTGGGCGAACTCCACCAGCAGCATCACCACGGCGGTCAGCAGCAGCACGCGCAGGATGCCGCGCGTGCGCGGGGCGACGACGGGCACGAGCACGCCGAAGGGGACGCCCAGCAGGATGTTGCCGCCGATCTGCCGGACGGCGTCCCGCAGTTCCGGCTGGTCGAGATAGGCCCTCAGCGAGCGGCCCGGATGAAGATTGGTGTGGGTCAGCGCCTCCGACGCGGGCGAGGGCTGGAGCGTGAGCCGGGCCAGCACCACGGCGAAGGCCACCATGAACGTGAAGGCGCACAGCATCGCCAGCAGCCGGACGGGCAGCGGCAACTGGCGTCGCTCGCGGCCGGAGCCGGCCGTACGGGGACGTGAGGCTGCACCGGCCATTGTGTCCTCCAGTCTTCAACTTCCCTGCGTGATAAGGCGGTTACCCACGGGCGCCCCGACGATGCCGCCGGGGCCGTTCCCAGCCACGGTTTCCCCGCCTTCCGCCGGGGCACTCCGCCCTGGGAGCCGCCGCGCGCCGTCGCGTCCCGCAGCCGGGGCGGTGCTTGGATGACCGCCACAACGATCAGCGCCCGTGGAGGTGGCGTGTGAACCGGCGCACGACGCTCCTCGCCGTGGCCGAGGTACCGCTGTGGTGGGCCGCGCTCACCGCGCTGTGGCTGGTGTTCGTCACCACCGTCGACCCGCTGGAACTCGCGGTCGGCGCGGGCGCGGCCCTCCTCGGGGCGCTCGCGGCGCGCGCCGCGCGACGGGCGGTGACCGGACGGTGAACGGCTGGATCCTTGCCGCGACGCTCACCCTCGCCGCAGGCCTGACGGCGGTCCTGTGGGGCGTCGCCACCGGACCGCTGCGGCGCCGGGTCGTCGCCCAGAACCTGTCCACCGCGGTGGCCTGCCCGGGGCTGCTGCTCCTCGCCCAGGGCTACGACCGCCCCTCCTACGTCGATCTCGCCCTGGTTCTCGCCCTGCTCGGCCCGGTCGGCACGCTCGTCTTCGCCCGGCTGCTCGCCGCGGAACTGGCCGAGGACCCGCCCCGCGCCCGGGGCGTGACCTGGGCGGCGGCCGGCCTCGGAGCCGTGGTCGTGCTGGCGCTGTGCGCGGTCACCGGGCCGGGCCGGGCGATGGCCAAGCTCCTGGTGACGGGAGCCCTGCTGATCGGCGGCAACCTCGTCGGGGGCGGGCACGGCACCGTCGACCCCGACGAACTCTCCGAGCTGCGCGGCTGATGCACCACCTGCTGCCGCTCCTCGTCGCCGTCCCGCTGCTCGGTGCCGCCCTGCTGGCCGCCGGGGGCCGCCGAGTGCCCCGGGCCGTCGCCGAGTCCGCCGGCTGCGCGGTCTCCGCCGCAACCGCGGCCCTCGCGGTCGTGCTCCTGCTCGACTCCTCGCCACCGCAGGTGGAGTGGGTGGGCGGCTGGGTGCCCGTGCGCGGCGAGAGCGTCGGGATCGTCCTGGTGGGGGACGGGCCGGGGCTCGGCATGGCAGCGCTCGCCTCGACGCTGACCCTGGCCGCCCTGGTGTACTCATGGCACTACTTCGAGGAACCGCCGCGCGGGCATCCCGGATCGTTCCCGGCGCTGCTGCTGCTCTTCCAGGCGGGCATGTGCGGTTTCGCGATGGCGGGCGACCTGTTCAACGCGTTCGTGTGGTTCGAGCTGATGAGCGTCGTCGCCTACGCGCTGACCGGCCACCGGGTCGAGGAGGCCCGGGCCGTGCGGGGCGCGCTGACCTTCGGTGTCGTCAACTCGCTGGGTGGTACGCGATGCTGATGGGCATCGGGCTGCTGTACGCCCGCACCGGCGAGCTGGGCATGACGCGGATCGGGCAGGAGCTGGACGTGCACGGCCCGCCCGACGCGCTGGTCCTCGCGGGATTCGTCCTGGTCCTGACCGGGCTGCTGGTCAAGGGCGCCGCCGTCCCGTTCCACTTCTGGCTGCCGGACGCGCACGCGGTGGCCCCCACCCCCGTCTGCATGCTGCTGTCGGGCGTCATGGTGGAGCTCGGCGCCTTCGGCGTGTGGCGGGTCCACGACACCGTCTTCTCCGGACCGGGCGGGCTGCCCGCCGCCGACGTGGAGCGGGCCCTGGTGGCACTCGGCGTGCTGACGGCGGTCGTCGGCGCGGTCATGTGCTGGTACCAGCGGCACGTCAAACGGCTGCTGGCCTACTCGACCGTCGCCCACATGGGGCTGTTCCTCACCGGCATCGGCACCCTCACCCCGGAGGCGGACGACGGGGTCGCCCTGTACATCCTCGGGCACGCCGGTGTGAAGGCGGCGCTGTTCGCCTGCACGGGCATCCTCCTCGACCGGTACGGCTCGGTCGACGAGCACGCGCTGTACGGCCGGGCGCGGCGGCTGCGCGGAGTGGCCGTCCTGTTCGCCCTGGGCGGTCTCGGCCTCGCCGGGCTGCCGCCCTTCGGCACGGCGCTCGGCAAGTCGGTCACGGAGGAGGCCGTGGGCGGCCCGCTCACCGTGCTGTACGTCCTGGCGAGCGCGGTGACCGCCGGGGCGGTTCTGCGGGTCGCCGCGCGCGTGTTCCTCGGCCTCGGCCCCAGGCCGGAGGAAGGGGACGCGTACGAGACGACCGGCTCCGGCGAGGAGCCCGAGACCCGGCAGCGGCTGAGCCGGATCCCGGACACCATGACGGCGGTCCCGGCGGTGCTGCTCGCCGGATCCCTCGCCGTCGGTGTGGTCCCCGGCTTCGGCGGCGCGGTGGGTCACGCCGTGCAGGAGGCCGGAACCGGCGGCCTGGTGCACGTCTCCGTGCACTGGACCCCGCCCGGCGTCCTGCTCGGCCTCGCCTCCACCGCGCTGGCGCTCGCCCTCGCGGCGGTGGCCGTCACCCGGCCGCGGCTGCTCGCCGCGCCGGACCGGGCGCTGCCGCTGCGGCGCCTGCAGTCCGGGCACGTCGGGGACTACGTGGCGTGGCTGCTGGTGGGCACCACGCTGCTGGGCGCGCTGGCCCTGCCCGGGGTCCTCGGGAGCTGATCAGTTCCCGTACGAGACGCGCACCTCCTTGAAGCCCAGGGAACGCAGCAGGCCTTCGAGCATGCCCCTGGTGTTGGTCTCGGCGCGGGCGGTCAGCTCGCTCTCCTTCGCCGCGTCGCCGATGTGCCGTACCGCGAGTTTCTGCACGGCCTGTTCGCCGTTGGGATTGTCCGAGAAGAGGTCGCCGAGGCGGTCGAAGAGACCGCGCTGCTTGGAGACCGCGTAGGAACGGTCGGGGTCCAGGGCCGGCTTGCCCAGTCGCGCGTGCGGCAGCCGGAGCGTGGCGGACGTGCGGTCGCCGTTGACCTGCACGTCGTCGTCGCCGACCTTGCCCAGGTCGACGTAGGCGTCGACGGTGCCCGCACCGACGTACAGGGTGCGGGTCCCGCGGATCGCGTCGGGGAGGAACTTGGCGTCCTTCTCCAGGTCCACGACGACCTGGAAGTTGCCGGAGGCGGCGTCGTAACGGCTGAGGTCCTGGATGGACTTCAGCAGCGCGGGGCCGGACCGGTCGTGGGTCTCGGTGCCGAACAGGTCCTTCAGGCCCGGGATCACGCTCAGCCGGATCCCGGCGAAGAACACCACGAGCACCAGCACGAGCGCGCCCACGACCTTCGCCCAGCCGGGCACGCGCCGGGGGAGACGCTTGACGGGAGTCGTCATGCGACGGCCCTCCTTCCTACTGTCCGGATGCCCGCCACGGGCCTTGCCAGACCGGCGGGTTGAGGACTGGAGGACGTCAGCGGAAGCACGGGAGGGCGCACCCGGGCATCACACCGGGCCGGACGCGGCCTCCGGCTGCTCCAGGGCCGCGTCCAGCGTCGGCTGCGGGGGCAGCAGCCGGGACAGGCCGGTGATCCGCAGGACGCGCAGCGTCAGCGGGTGGGCGCAGACGAGGAGGAGCTGCCCGTCCCGGTCGAGCACCCGGCTCCTGGCCCGGTACAGCAGCCGCAGGCCCGAGCAGTCGAAGAACTCGATCCGGCTGAGGTCGATCACGACCCGGGCGGCGCGGCGGTTCGTCTCCCGGTCCAGGTGCGGGGCGATCTCCGTGGCCGCGGCGAGATCGATCTCGCCACGGAACTCCAGCACCGTGTGTCCCCGTTCCTGGCGGACGCGCAGATGCCGGGTGAGCGGTGCAGGTTCCTGCCGCACGACGAGATCGCCTCCAGCCTGCTCCGTGCGTGGGGAGGGGCCGCGGTCCTCAGAACCGTTCCCCGCCCTGCAAGTTACCCTCCAACGAGTGAATTTGAGCATGTTCGATTGACATATGTCTCTGAATTGCGGCCGAGTTGGCCGAGGTTCGCGCGGGGGCGTGCGCGGGGGCATGCGCGGGCGTGATTCCCGGCGTGCGCCTCGGGCTCCGACAGGGCGTCTCCGGGTTGCGACAGGACGTCCCCGTGCTACGAAAGGGCGTGCCAGGCCTTGATCAGGGCCTGGCGGAACTGCTCGGTCTGGTGTGCCGTGAGGTCGCGCACCATTCGCTCCTCCAGCTCCCGGACGGGCCCGGCGTACTGTGAGAGCAGCTCCCGCCCGGCGTCGGTGAGCAGGATCAGCAGCTCGCGGCGGTTGCGGGGGTTGCGCTCCCGGCGCACCAGCCCGCGGCCCTCCAGGGAGCGGACGAGGTCGGCGATGGATTGCGCGGTGACGAAGGAGTCGCGCGCCAGCTGGGCCGCCGACAGTCCGTCGTGCCGCTCCAGGACGGTCAGAGCGGTGTACTGCAGAGCGGTGATCCCGGAGGGTCTGACCAGGTCGTCCAGGTGGGAGCGCACGACGAGCTCCACCTGCTTGACCATGTAGAGCAGGGAAGGGGGCGCCTTGGTCACCTGTGCCTCGAGCATGGATGCAGGTTAGAGCATTGACAGGAAACCTGTCTGTAATGAGACTGCGAACCAACAGGAATCCTGTTTGTTGAAATCTTGGCGACGACGCTGAGGAGCGGCGATGACCACCTTCGAGAGGGAACCCGGACAGCTGTTCATCGGGGGACAGTGGCGCGAGGCCGCCGACGGAGCGCGTACCGAGGTGGTCGACCCGTCCCGGGGCACGGTCGTCACCACCGTCGCGGAGGCGGGCCCGGCCGACGTCGACGCGGCCGTGCGGGCCGCCCGCGAGGCCTACGACGACGGCGCCTGGTCCGGCCTGAGCGGCCGCGAGCGGGGCCGGGTGCTGCACCGCGTCGCCCAGCTGATCCGTGAGAACGCCGACGAGATCGCCGCACTGGAGAGCCTCGACGTCGGCAAGCCGATCACACTGTGCGGCGCGGTCGACGTGACGAACGCGGCCAACGACTACGAGTACTTCGCCAACCTCGCCCAGAGCCAGGACGGCGCCCTGCGCGACACCCCCATGAACGCCCTCGCCTACACCAGGCGCGAGCCGCTCGGCGTGGTCGCCGCGATCACCCCGTTCAACTTCCCGCTGATCCTCGCAGGCAGCAAGCTCGGCCCCGCGCTGGCGGCCGGCAACACCGTCGTCCACAAGCCGGCCGACGAGACCCCGCTGAGCGCCCTGTACATGGCCCGGCTGTTCCAGGAGGCGGGGGTGCCCGACGGCGTGGTCAACGTCGTGACCGGCAGCGGCCCGGTGGCCGGCGAGGCGCTGCTGCGCCACCGCGGTGTCGACAAGGTCGCCTTCACCGGCTCCACCGCGATCGGCCGGCACGTGGCGAGCGTCGCCGGGGAGGCCCTCAAGCCGGTCACCATGGAGCTCGGCGGGAACGCGGCCCACCTCGTCTTCGAGGACGCCGACCTGGAGAAGGCGGTGGGCGCGGTCATCAAGGGCTTCGTCTTCAACACCGGCCAGTTCTGCATGGGCGGACCGCGCCTGCTGGTGGCCCGCTCGGTGTACCCCACGCTGCTCGGCATCCTCGCTGATGCCGTGCCCGGTGTGCCGGTCGGCGACCCGCGCGACCCGGCCACCGTCATCGGCCCGATGGCGGCCGAGAAGCACCTGAAGAAGGTCGAGGAGTACGTCGCCCTGGCCCGCAAGGAGGGCGCCCGGATCGTCTGCGGCGGGGAGCGGCTCGACCTGGACGGCGGCTACTACTACAAGCCGACCGTCATCGCCGACCTGTCCAACGACTCCCGGGTGATCCAGGAGGAGATCTTCGGCCCGGTCCTCACCGTGCAGCCCTTCGACGACGAGGACGAGGCCGTCGCCCTAGCCAACTCCACGCCCTACGGCCTGGCCTCGGGCGTCCAGACCACCAACCTCGCCCGCGCGCACCGGGTCGCCGACCGGCTCCAGGCCGGCATCGTCTGGGTCAACGACTGGGCGATGCTCGACCCCGCGGTGCCCTTCGGCGGCGTGAAGGACTCCGGCTACGGCCGCGAGTACGGGCCCGAGGCCCTCGCCGGTTACACCAAGGTCAAGTCCGTCGTCGTCTCGCTCGACTGAGACAGTCGTCAAGGAGTTCTTGCGATGCCCACCACCACCCGTGCCGCGGTCGTCGAGACCGGCGGCGCGCCCTTCACCCTCTCCGACGTCGTCCTCGACGAACCCGGCCCGCACGAGGCGCTGGTCCGCATGGTCGCCACCGGCCTGTGTCACACCGACCTCGGTGTGGCGAGCGGCGGACTGCCCTTCCCGTTGCCCGGGGTCCTCGGCCACGAGGGCGCGGGCGTCGTCGAGGCCGTCGGCTCCGCCGTCACCGGCGTCACGCCCGGCGACCACGTCCTGCTCTCCTTCACCTCCTGCGGGGACTGCCGCAACTGCCGCGGCGGGCACCCCGCGTACTGCGCGACCTGGCTGCCGCTGAATCTGCTCGGCGGCAGCCGGGCCGACGGCACGAACACCATCAGCCGCGAGGGCCAGGCCCTGGGCGGGCACTTCTTCGGCCAGTCCTCCTTCGCCGAGCGGGCGCTGGCGGACGAGCGCAGCCTCGTCAAGGTCGACCCGGACGTGCCGCTGGAGTCCATCGCCCCGCTGGGCTGCGGCGTACAGACGGGTGTGGGTGCCGTCTGGAACGTCCTGAAGCCGGACACGGGCAGCACGGTCGTCGTCCTGGGCGCCGGGGCGGTCGGCCTGTCGGCCGTGATGGCGGCGGCCCTCACCCCGGCCACGCGGATCGTCGCCGTCGACCGGGTCGCCGAACGCCTCTCCCTGGCGACGGAACTGGGCGCCACGCACACCGTCGACACGAGCGGGACGGACCTCGCCCCGGCCCTCGCCGAGATCACCGGCGGCCAGGGCGCGGACGGTGTCGTGGAGACCACGGGCAACGTCGGCGTCCTGCGCCAGGGCGTCGACGCGCTCGCCGCCCGCGGCACCCTGGTCGTGGTCGGCGCCCCGCCCTTCGGCACCGAGGTCGCCCTGGACGTCAACGGACTGCTCGGCGGCAAGCGGATCGTGGGCCTCACCCTCGGAGACAGCGAGACCCAGACCATGATCCCCGCGCTGGTCCGCCTGGTGAAGGACGGCCGGCTGCCGCTGCACCGGCTGATCGGTACGTATCCCTTCGGGGACATCGACCGCGCGGTCCAGGACATGAGGTCGGGCAAGACGATCAAGCCGGTTCTGATGTTCTGACGCGGCCGGCCTTCATGGCCGGTTCGCATGAGAGCTCGGGGGGCGCGGTGGACCGGCGTGTGCGGCTTTGCCGTGACTTGTCGCGCAGTTCCCCGCGCCCCTCTGGGGCCTCTCGCCTCAGTCGTTCACCAGGACCAGCTTGCCCGTCGTCCGGCCCGTGTCGCCCGAGGCGTGGGCCTGCGCGGCGGCGGACAGCGGGAAGGTTCCGGCGATCGTGGCGCGGAGCCTGCCCGTTTCGGCGAGTTCCGCGACCGTCTCCATACCGGCGCGGTCGGCGTCGACCAGCATCCGGACCGCGCGTACACCGAGCCGCTCGGCCTCCTCGTAGAAGTCGTCCGAGCCTCCCGGCAGGATCGACACCACGACACCGCCCGGGCGCAGCACGCGCAGTGAGCGCAGGGCGGTGTCCCCGCCGATCGTGTCCAGGACGACGTCGGCGTCCTTCACGGCCTCGGCGAAGTCCGCCTCCCGGTAGTCCACCGTCTCGTCCACGCCGATCCCGCGCAGGAACTCGTGCTTGCCCGCGCTCGCCGTGCCGATCACGTACGCGCCGCGCGCCTTCGCGATCTGCACCGCCACATGCCCGACCCCGCCCGCCGCGGCGTGGATCAGCACCCGCTGCCCGGACTTCAGGTCCGCGTGCTCGACGAGCGCCTGCCACGCGGTCAGCGACACCAGCGGCAGCGCGCCCGCCTGGACGTGGTCGATCCCGGCCGGCTTGCGGGCCAGGGCCCGCACCGGGGCGATGACGTACTCGGCGTGCGAGCCGTGCCCGTACGGATACGGCAGCATGCCGAAGACCTCGTCACCCGGTGCGAACGCCGCGACGCCGATGCCGACCGCCTCCACCACCCCGGAGACGTCCCAGCCGAGGACGAAGGGCGGCTCGCCCAGGAAGCCGCCCGTGGCGCGGTGCTTCCAGTCGGTCGGGTTGACCCCGGCGGCCCGCACCCGGACCAGCACCTCGTTCGGCCGGGGCGCCGGGCGCTCGACTTCCACTTCCTTGAGGACCTCGGGACCGCCGAGGACGTCCTGGCTGATGGCTCGCATCGTGTTCTGTGTGCTCATGGTCATCCAGCGTGCCCGCCCGCGCCCGGCCCGCCAATGGCAGGATGGTCAACCTTCGATAGGATCGTGCCATGCGACGTGAGCGAGTGGTGGTCCTGGCCCTGGACGGCGTGTACCCGTTCGAACTGGGCATCCCCAGCCGGATCCTGGGCGCGGCCGACGGCCGGTACGAGGTGCTGACCTGCTCGGTCGACGGCGGTCCGGTGCGGACGAACGCGGACTTCGGCGTCACCGTGGAGCACGGCCCCGAGGCCCTGGCCACCGCCGACACCGTGGTGATCGCGCCCGTCGCCCCCGCCCACCTGAGCGACGAGGTGCCCGGCGACGTCCTGGCCGCGCTCGCCCTCATCCGCCCCGGGACGCGCATCGTCTCCATCTGCACCGGCGCCTTCGTCCTCGCCGCCGCCGGGCTCCTCGACGGTCGCAGGGCGACCACCCACTGGCAGGTCGCCGACCGCTTCCGCCGCATGTTCCCGCACGTCGACCTCGACCCGGACGTGCTGTTCGTCGACGACCACCCGGTCCTCACCTCCGCCGGAGCCGCCTCAGGCGTGGACGTCTGCCTGCACCTGGTCCGCAAGGACCACGGCAGCCGCCTGGCCAACACCGTCGCCCGCTGCTGCGTGGTCCCGCCGTTCCGGGACGGCGGCCAGGCCCAGTACATCGAACAGCCCGTCCCCGAACAGGGCGCCGCGAGTACCGCGGCCACCCGCTCATGGGCCCTGGAACGCCTCGGCGAACCGCTCACCCTGGCCGACCTCGCCGGCCACGCCCGGATGAGCCTGCGCACCTTCGCCCGCCGCTTCCACGACGAGGTGGGTCTCAGCCCCGGCCGCTGGCTGATCCAGCAGCGGGTGGCCCGGGCCCGGCATCTGCTGGAGTCCAGCGATCTCACGGTCGACCAGATCGCGGGCCGGGTCGGCTTCGCGACCGGCGCCTCCCTGCGCCAGCACCTGAACGCGGCGATCGGGGTGACCCCGCAGGCCTACCGCCGCACGTTCCAGACCACCCGCTGACCCGGCCCCGCCAGGCATCCGCTCAACTGGGCGGGCAGCAAAGCCATTTGTCGACCTGTTGCTTCCTGTCGGAGCGTGATGGAACCCTCACCTCCGCCAAGGGGACGAGGTTGATCCTCTCGGGTTCAAACCCGATAAGGTTCCGAACGGCGCTGCGAGTTGACGCGATCGCGTCCGGTCGACTCGCGGTGCGTACTCATGAGTGCGGTCCACACCCCCCTGTTCGATCGTGTTGCCTCGAAGGATGCAGATGGAACTCGCCACTCCGCCACCGGCGGCGCGGGCCCCTGTCGCCTGGTACAGCTGGTGGTTGATGCCGCTGGGCTTGGGAGGCGGGACCGTTGCCGCCACGTTCATGAGCTCGGAGCGAATAACCACGGCCGTCGCCGGTGTCGCGGCGACGGCGGCCGGTGCCGCGTGCGTACGCCTGCTGCTGCGTACCCGCGCCCAACTGCACCGGGCGGAGGGCTCCTTCCGCACCACGCAGGCCGAGCACAACCAGCAGTGGCAGCAGCATGTCGCGGGCCTGGAACGGAAGTTCTCCGCCGAGCGCGCCACCCTGGAGTCCCAGCTCTCCGAGCAGAACGCCTCGTACGAGCGGCGTCTCGCCGAGCAGAGCGCCACGTACGAGTCGGAGCTCGCCGACCGCTCCCGGGCCTACGAGGAACGGCTGACCGAGCAGGCCAGGTCCTACGAGGCCCAGCTCGCCGACCAGGCCGAGGTCTGGCAGGAGCAGCTCTCCCACCAGCTCGCCGCGGTCGCCCGGCTCGCCGACGAGCAGCTGCCCGACGCCATGGAGAAGCTGCGCTCCGGCGAGGCCATCGACGACGTCCTGCCGACCGTCAACCAGTGCGCGAAGGTCAGCGCCGACCTCCAGGCCGAACTGCGCAAGCTGCTGCGCACCGCCCTGATCGGCCTGGAGGCGGAGTTCGACCGCTCCACCACCGCCGAGCAGGCCGTGATCAGCATCGGCAACCGCATCCACGTCCTGACCAGCAAGCTGCGCGGCCGGCTGCACGAGATGCAGGGCGAGCACGGCAGGCTCCCGGCCGTCGCACGCGGCCTGATGGAGCTCGACCAGGAACTCGGCCCCGCCGACTCGCTCGCCGCGAGCATCGGTGTGCTCGGCGGCTCGGACCGTCCGGGACGCCAGTGGCAGGAACCGCAGCGGCTGCTGAGCGTGGTGCGCGGCGGCATCGGCCGCATCAAGGACTTCCACCGCGTCCAGGTGCGCCACCTGCCCGAACTCGGCGTCGACGGCGGACTGGTGGACCACCTGACGCTGATCTTCGCCCACCTCCTGGACAACGCGGCCCGCTACTCGCCGCCCACCGAGCCGGTACTCATCTCCGGCAAGGAGGTCCCCAACGGCGTCGGCATCGAGATCCAGGACTCCGGCAAGGGCCTGAGCGAGGAGAAGAAGCGCGAGGCCGAGCACGCCCTCGCGGGCACCGCGCCCGGCGCGGGCCTCGGCGGCATCACCGAGGACGCCAGCATCGGCCTGCGCGTCGTCGGCGCCCTCGCCCGCCGCTACGGCATCCGGGTCACCTTCGCGGACTCGCCCTGGCTCGGCACCTCCGTGGTGGTCGTGGTCCCCCACAAGTACTTCAGCCCGCTGCCCGCGGCCCCGGCCGCGCAGGGCGCGCCCGCCCCGGAGACGCGCACCGCCTCGGCCGCCCCGGCCCGCGAGACGGTCACCGCACCGGCGGCGGCCGCGCAGACGGAAAACGTGGAGACCACACCCGGCGGACTGCCCCGGCGCCGCAGCAAGCGGAACGAGACGGACGCGCCCAGGCAGGCCGAGCGGACCGACCGGAGCACCGTCTCCGCCGTTCCGCCGGACGCCTCCTTCTCCGGCCTCGCGGCCTTCGCCACCGCCGGACGCGACGCCGCAGCGGCTTCCCAGGCGGCCGACGACCGCGAGACCCCCGCCGGACGCGAGTCCACCGAGCACCGCACCGAAGAGAGCGACTAGTCCTCATGACGCAGCAAGGAACAGATGTGAGCTGGGCGCTCCGCGATCTCGTCGAGAGCATCCAGGAGATCCGTTTCGCCCTCGTGGCCTCCAGCGACGGCAAGGCCATCACCTCCTACGGCGCCGAAGACCCCGACGACGTCGACCGCTTCGCCGCGGTGGTGGCCGGCCTCCAGGCCCTGGCCCAGCCGGTCGCCGAACAGTTCCCCAAGTACGCCGGGCAGTTGCGCCTCGCGATGATCGAGGTCGACGGCGGGCACCTCTTCGTCGTCCGCGCCGGTGTGGAGACGTACCTCGGTGTCCTCGCCAGGGAGGGCCTCGACCAGGGCCTGCTCGGACACCAGATGAGGGACCTGGCCCGCAGGATGGGTGAGCTCCTCGGCACCACTCCGCGCCTGGAGGAGCACTCTGGATGAGTGCTCCCCGCAGGCCGTCGGACCCGTCCGGTCTCGAGCGCTACTACGTCCTCACGGGAGGGCGCAGCGGACCGGGCGGTTCGGCGTCGAGCCTCGACGTGGCGACTCTCGTCGTTTCCCGCGCCGCCCCGTTACCGGGCATGCAGCACGAGCACGAGGAGATCCTCCGGCGCTGCCGCGATCCGCTGTCGGTCGCCGAACTCGGCGCCCACCTCGGGCTGCCCTTCAACATTCTCGCGGTGCTGCTGTCGGACCTGCTGGACGCAGGTCGTGTCGAAGCCCGTGATCCCATCCCGGCGCACGACGCCGGCCGCGGGCCCGACCTCGCGCTCCTTGAGGAGGTACTCAGTGGACTTGAAAGGCTTTGACCAACCCGGAGGGCGGGCGGCCGGGGACACCCGCTCGGTGAAGGTGATGATCGCCGGCGGGTTCGGCACCGGGAAGACCACCATGGTCCGGTCGGTCAGCGACATCAAGCCGCTCACCACCGAGGAGACCCTCACCCAGGCCAGCGTCGACGTCGACCACCTCATCGGTGTAGCCGACAAGACGCAGACCACCGTCAGCCTGGATTTCGGCAAGATCGGCATCAACGAGAGCCTGGTGCTGTACCTGTTCGGCACGCCGGGCCAGGAGCGGTTCTGGTTCCTGTGGAACGGGCTGTTCAAGGGTGCGCTCGGCGCGATCGTCCTGGTGGACACGCGCCGCCTGGAATCCAGTTTCCGGGCGATCGAGGAGATGGAGCGGCAGGACGTCCCCTTCGTCGTCGCGCTGAACGTCTTCCCGGACTCCCGGAACTATCCGGTCGAGGAGATCCGGGACGCCCTGGACATCCCCGAGCACACCCCGGTCGTGGCCTTCGACGCCCGCGACCGGGCCTCCAGCCGTGACGTCCTCGTCGCCCTGATCCACCACCTGAAGGAACGCTCGGCCGTGGCCCTGGAGCCCCGATGAACGATCAGACCGAAAACCCCCTCCAGGCACCGAGCGGCTGCCCCGTCGCCCACCACGCGTCCGAACTCACCCGGCTCTACGGGCCGGAGGCCTCGACGGATCCGGTGGGTATCTACGAGCGGCTGCGCAAGGAGCACGGCTCGGTCGCGCCGGTCCTGCTCGAAGGCGACGTGGCTGCCTGGCTGGTCCTCGGCTACCGCGACAACCGCCGGGTGCTCGACAACCCCCGCCAGTTCAGCCGGGACGCGCGGATCTGGCGGGACTGGGCGCAGGGGCGCGTCGAGGAGACCTCGCCGCTGATCCCGATGCTCGGCTGGCGGCCGGACTGCGTCTCCCAGGACGGCGAGCCGCACCGCAGGCTGCGGGCCGCCGTCACCGACGGACTCCAGGCGGCCTCGGCCCGGGGCATCCGGCGCCACGCGACCCACTTCGCGAACAAGCAGATCAACGCGTTCGCGGACACCGGACGCGCCGACCTCGTGTCCGACTACGCCGAGTACCTGCCGATGCTCGTCCTCTCCCGCATCCTCGGGCTGCCCGAGGCGGAGGGGCGGGACCTGGTCGAGTCCTGCGCCCAGGTCCTCAAGGGCGGTGAGGACGCCCTCGCGCACAACGACCGCATCATGGCGATCCTCGGGGAACTGGCCGAGCGCAAGCGGGCCGAGCCCGGTGGTGACTTCACCACCGCCCTGCTCGGGCACGCGGCCGGCCTCGACGAGGAGGAGGTGGTCAGCCATCTGCGCCTGGTGCTGATCGCAGCGCACACCACGACCAGCAACCTGCTGGCCCGGGTCCTCCAGCTGATCCTCACCGACACCGCCCGGCTCTCCGGTCTGATCAGCGGGCAGCTGAACATCTCGGCCGTGGTGGAGGAGGTCATGTGGAACAGCCCTCCGCTGGCCGTGCTGCCGGGCCGGTTCGCCGCCGGCGACCTGGAACTCGGCGGCCACCAGATCCAGGAGGGCGACCTGCTGGTCCTCGGCCTCGCGGCGGGCAACACCGACCCGGAGATCCGGCCGGACACCGGCGTCTCGGTCCAGGGCAACCAGGCGCATCTGGCGTTCAGTTCCGGTCCGCACGAGTGCCCCGGGCAGAGCATCGGCCAGTCCATCATCGAGATCGCCGTGGACGTCCTGCTGCACCGCCTGCCGGGCCTGACCCTGGCCGTGCCCCCGGAGGAGCTCACCTCGACCGCCTCCACGTGGGAGTCGCGGCTGGACAGCCTGCCGGTCGAGTTCCCCGTCTGACGCCGTGCCCGGCCGGATGTCCGGCCGGGCACCGGCCCGTCGTCACACGGTCAGCAGGTCGTCCACCGAGCCCCGCCCGGCCAGCTCGGCCGTCGCCACCGCGCCCTCCTTCGCCGCCGCGTAACGGCCGCTGGTCAGCGCCCACTCGTAGTTGCCGTTGATCCAGTGCTGGATGGCCTCGACCCCCATCCGCACCCGGTCGCGCTCCGCCTCGTCGAGCCGCAGTTCGTCGCACATCTGCGGGACGCGCTCCTGGAGTTCGAGGTACTCGTCGAGACAGGCGATCGTCATCCGGTACGCCTCGTCGGTGGCCTCCTGCCAGGAGCAGCCCCGCTCCCGGCGCAGCACGGCGATCAGGTTGTGGCCGTCGCCGCGCCGCTTCTCCCGCTCGAAGGAGTGGATGTCGTTCATGAAGCCGATGGTGTCCGCGGCCAGGTCACGCATCCGCTCCATCACCGGATGCCCCATGGCCTGAGCGGGCACCTCGAAGCCGCGGCTGCGCTCGCCCGCGTCGATGCTGTGGTGGATGCCGACCGTACGGCGCCGGAACTCGGCGTACTCGTCGAGCCCGAGCGTGCCCTCCAGACCCCGGGCCGCCAGGTCGACCTCCTCGCAGTGCGCGACCAGGAACCGCCCCCACGAGGCGGCGAACCGCGTCTGCCATGTCAGGGACATGCCATGCGAGAGATGCTTCCAGACCTCCGCCCACGCCAGGGTGATCGGGCAGACCACCCGGGGCGGACTGCCCGCCGAAGTGACCGTGGTAGACCGCGTCGAAGCGGACCAGCGTGGTGAACAGCCGGATGTCCGCCTCGGTGATGGTGTCGCCGACGAGGTACCGCTGCCGCTCCAGCCGGTCCGCGAGCAGCTCCAGCCGCCGGAACACGGCCGCGCAGGCGGTCTCGTACTCCTCCTGCCCGGTGGCGAAACCCGCCCTGTACACGCCGTTGTTGACGTCCTCGTAGACGTCCGCCATCACCTCGTCGATCTCGTCGCGCAGCTTGTCCGGGTACAGGTCGGGCGCGCCCTGTCGGTGCAGGGCCGTCCATTCGGTCGCGAGGTCGAGCGTCAGCTGCTGGTAGTCGTTGGTCACAGTCTTTCCGCTGGGCACGTCCACCATCGCCGCACGCTCGACCCGCGGGGTCGTCCGTCGTCCGGCGGTCGTACGCCTCACTCAG
>KE354155.1:12696-26722 GCA_000415505.1 Streptomyces afghaniensis 772 | reverse complement strand
GCACGCTGTACCTGGCCACGTCGTTCGTCGTTCTTCGTCATCGGCGGCGTGATGGCGCTGTTCATGCGCGCCGAGCTCGCCCGGCCCGGTCTGCAGATCATGTCGAACGAGCAGTTCAACCAGGCGTTCACGATGCACGGCACGATCATGCTGCTGATGTTCGCGACGCCGCTGTTCGCCGGCTTCGCGAACTGGATCATGCCGCTGCAGATCGGCGCGCCGGACGTGGCGTTCCCCCGGCTGAACATGTTCGCCTACTGGCTGTACCTGTTCGGCTCGCTCATCGCCGTCGGGGGCTTCCTCACGCCGCAGGGCGCGGCCGACTTCGGCTGGTTCGCCTACAGCCCGCTCTCGGACGCGGTCCGCTCCCCGGGCATCGGCGCCGACATGTGGATCATGGGTCTGGCCTTCTCCGGCTTCGGCACCATCCTCGGCTCGGTCAACTTCATCACCACGATCATCTGCATGCGCGCCCCGGGCATGACCATGTTCCGCATGCCGATCTTCACCTGGAACGTGCTGCTGACCGGTGTGCTGGTCCTGCTGGCCTTCCCGGTCCTGGCCGCGGCGCTGTTCGCCCTGGAGGCGGACCGCAAGTTCGGTGCGCACGTCTTCGACTCCGCCAACGGCGGCGCGTTGCTGTGGCAACACCTCTTCTGGTTCTTCGGCCATCCAGAGGTGTACATCATCGCGCTGCCGTTCTTCGGCATCATCTCCGAGGTCATTCCGGTCTTCTCCCGCAAGCCGATGTTCGGTTACACGGGTCTGATCGGCGCGACCATCGCGATCGCGGGTCTGTCCGTGACGGTGTGGGCGCACCACATGTATGTCACCGGCGGTGTGCTGCTGCCGTTCTTCTCCTTCATGACCTTCCTGATCGCGGTCCCGACCGGTGTGAAGTTCTTCAACTGGATCGGCACCATGTGGCGCGGAAGCCTCTCGTTCGAGACGCCCATGCTGTGGGCGACCGGCTTCCTGATCACGTTCGTGTTCGGCGGGCTCACGGGCGTGCTGCTCGCCTCGCCGCCCATCGACTTCCACGTCTCCGACTCGTACTTCGTGGTCGCGCACTTCCACTACGTCATCTTCGGGACGGTCGTGTTCGCGATGTTCTCCGGCTTCCACTTCTGGTGGCCGAAGTTCACCGGCAAGATGCTGGACGAGCGCCTCGGCAAGATCACTTTCTGGACGCTGTTCACCGGCTTCCACGGCACGTTCCTCGTCCAGCACTGGCTGGGCGCTCAGGGCATGCAGCGGCGGATTCCCGACTACCTGGCGGTGGAGGGCCTGACGACGCTGAACACGGTGTCGACGGTCAGCTCGTTCCTGCTCGGCATGTCGATGCTGCCGTTCTTCTACAACGTCTGGAAGACGGCGAAGTACGGCGAGCGGGTCACGGCCGACGACCCGTGGGGCTACGGCCGTTCCCTGGAGTGGGCGACCTCCTGCCCGCCGCCGCGGCACAACTTCATCACCCTGCCGCGGATCCGCAGTGAGTCCCCGGCGTTCGACCTGCACCATGCGGACGCCGCGGCGGCGGAGCGGGAGCTGACGCTCCGATGACCGCGATGGAGGGTCTGCCCGCGGACGTGGACCTGCGGGCGTTCCACAACGACGTCGAGGGCCATCTGCTCGCCGCCGCCGCACACGAGGAGGCCCGCGCGGCCGCCGCGCGCTTCGCCGCCCGGCTCGACCGGCTGCCGGAAGCCCAACGGGAGGAGGTGGAGCGGCTGTTCGCGGCGGAGCACCTCGCCCTTGCCCGGGCCTCGTGGGAGCGGACGGCGCGGCGGGGACAGGAACTGCGGGGCGAGTACGAGGAGGTGTACCGCATGCTTCGCGCACGGCTGCTGGCCGGTCTGCTGCTGGGATGCGCGGTTCTGGTCGCGGTGACTCTCGTGGTGCTGGTGTCGCTGTAGCGGCGTCAGGCCTCCCTGCCTGCGGGATTCCTCAGGACCTCGATCAGGCTGGCGTAACTGTCCTGTCCGTGGCCTGCTGCGGCGGCCTTCTGCATGGCGGCCTTCAGGAGCTCGGGCAGCGCGTTGTCGATGCCGCGGGCCGCCGCCGCGTGGATGAGGTGGTCGATGGCCGCGATCTGCACGTCGACGGTGGCGTCGTCGCCCGGGTAACGGCCGGCGTCCACCTGGGGCGCGTACGTGGTGAGGAAGCCCGCCACCGCGCCCAGCCAGCGGATCGCCACCGGGGTGAAGGCGGTGGCGGACGTCCCCTCGGCGCCGACCAGTGCGGTGCCGTGCAGCCAGCCGGTCATGGCGGACCACATCAGTCCGAGCAGGGCGGCGTCGTAGAGGGAGGCGAGGCCGGGTTCGGTGCCGAGGTGGAGGGGGTCGCCGAGGGACGCCAGGGTGGAGCGGTGGGCGTCGAAGACCTCATGCGAGCCGCTGTAGAGGAACATCATGGCGGGGTCGCCGACGCCGGGCGGGGTGGTCATGATGGCGCCGTCGAGGTAACCGGCCCCGTGGGAGTCGGCCCACTTGACCGCCTCCTGGGCCTGCTCGGGGGACCCGGAGGTGAGGTTGACCAGGGTTCTGCCCGCCAGCTCGCCGGTGGCCGGGTCGAGGACGGTGTACAGCGCCTCGTAGTCCAGCACACAGGCGATGGTCAGGGGTGAGGCGGCGATCGCCTCCTGGGGGGTGCCGGCCAGGCGGGCGCCGCGGTCGACGAGGGGGCGGGCCTTGTCCGGGGAACGGTTCCACACGGTGGTGGGGTGTCCCCGGTCCAGCAGCGCGGCGGCCAGTGCCGAGCCCATCGAGCCCAGTCCGACGACGGTGACCGGCGGGCGGTGTCCTGCGTTCATGCTCAACTCCTCGTAGATGATGACGAGATGACGTGTGATCACGTAGGACCACGGTCGCAGGGCACGAAGATCGGGAACAGTGACAGCAGTGACGGCCTCCACCAAATTCCTGCCATAGGCTGCGGGGCATGAGTGCCGGTTCTGTCGCCGTGGTCGTGACCGAGGAGATCGGGGTCCCCTCGTGGGATCTGTACGAACTGAGCATCCCGTGCACCGTGTTCGGCAAGCCGCAGCCCGATCTGGCCGATCCCTGGTACGACCTGCGGCTGTGCGGGACCGGGGCCCGGCCTGAGGAGGAGGGGGACGGTACGGCGGGCGGCCACGGGCTGAGCCTGCGCACCCGCTACGGGCTGGACGACCTGATCGGTGCCGATACGGTCATCGTGCCGTCGGTGCCCGACCCGTGCGTCGAAGAGGGCAGGCCGCTGCCGTGGGAACTGATCGCCGCCCTGCGCCGGGCTCATGAGGCGGGCGCCCGCATGGTCTCCCTGTGCACCGGTGCCTTCGCGCTCGCCGAGGCGGGGCTGCTCGACGGGCGGCGCGCCACCGCCCACTGGATGCACACCGCACAGCTGGCCGAGCGCTACCCGAAGGTGCACGTCGACGCGTCGGTGCTGTACGTGGACGACGGCGACGTGCTCACCAGCGCGGGACTGACCGCCGGACTCGACCTGTGCCTTCACCTGGTGCGGCGCGATCTCGGGGCGCACGTCGCCAACCAGTTGGCGCGCCGCATGGTGGTGCCCGCCCACCGGCCGGGCGGACAGGCGCAGTTCATCGAGCTGCCCGTGCCGGCCGACGACGACGAGGGCCTGGCGCCCGTCCTCGCCTGGGCGCGGGCCAACCTGGACCGCCCCCTGACCGTGGCCGACCTGGCGCGCCGGGCCGCGATGAGCCCCCGCACGTTCTACCGGCGGCTCCAGGCCGCCACCGGGACGACACCGCTCCAGTGGCTTCTCGACCAGCGCCTCGGGCGCGCCCGGTCACTGCTGGAGTCCACGGACCTGCCCATCGAGAAGGTCGGGGAGCTGAGCGGCCTCGGCACGGCCAACAATCTCCGCCACCACTTCCTCAGGCACCTCGGGGTGTCACCCGGCGACTACCGGCGGGCCTTCCCCGGAGCCCGGGCGAACGGAACCGGACGTACACGCACACGCGTCTGAGTCATCTCCCCGGGCTCCACCCCGGGGGCCGCAGGATCCCCAGCAGTTGCCGGACCAGTTCGTCGACGACCTCGTCCAGCGTCGCGTCGACCCAGCCGGCGCTCCAGTCGTGCAGCAGGCCGTTGACGCTGCCGATGAAACCGGTCGCCGCGAGGCGGTAGTCGCGGGGGGCCGCCTCCCCGCGCGCGGCGGCCGCCCGGGCCTCGGCGCAGATGAGGTCTACCCAGCCGGCCCGGCGGGCGAGCCGCTGCTCCTCCAGGCGCGGGCTGACGCCGATGATCTCGACGAAGGTGATGCGGATCCGGCGCGGATCGGCGGTGACGTTCCCGGCGTAGGCCCGGAAGAGTGGCGGTAGCGCGCTCGACGNGCGGCGACGGTCCGCCGCAGCGCCGCGAGCACGTCCTCCAGGGTGCGGAACTCCTCGTAGAACTGACGGGTCGACAGCCCGGCCGCTTCGCTGAGCGCCGCGACGGTGGTGGCGCGGAAGCCGGGGGTGTCGCCGAACAGTTGGAGCGCGGCGTCCAGGAACCGCCGGCGCCGCTCGGCCTGCCGCTCCTCGGCGGTCTTGCCGCCGTAGCGGCCGGTCGGCGCTCTGAGTCTGCCCGGCACCGGCTCCCCCTCTGTCACTCGAACACCATCTGCGCCCGAACACCCGTCTTCGCTCGCACGCGATTTTGTCGTGGCCGCGGTCTTGTGGAGAAGGCCACCCCTTCCTTACTTTGCAGTAAGTTGACTCTGAAAGTACGTGTGTTCAGATTCCTCACCCCACCCGCAGAGGAGGGATCAGCCATGCCTGCATTCCGACGACGGCACCTGTGCTCCCTGACCGCCGCCCTGGCCCTGACCGCCACCGTTCCCGCGACCGCCGCCCACGCGGACGCCCCCGACGCCTCCGCCGCGCTGCGCCAGGTGCTGTTCGTGGGCAACAACTGGGACGGCACTGCCGAAGTCATCAAGTCCACCGGGGACTTCGCGAAGATCGGCCGGATCGACGTCGTTCCCGACAAGGACGAGCGGATGGCGGAGATCAACGCCGATCCGATCAGATGGATCGCCTTCATGACGATCCGCAACAGCGTCGGCGAGGGACACGACCAGTTCGTCGACGACATGTACTCCACGCCGGACGGGAAGTCGGTGGTCGTCTCCCGGCCCAGCTTCGCCGACGTCGTCTCGATCGATCTCGCCTCCGGGCGGATCAACTGGCGCTTCCCGGTGTCCGGTTTCCGCGCCGACCACATGGCCGTCTCCCCCGACGGCAAGCGGGTCGCCGTGTCGGCGTCCACCGGCAACACGGTGCACGTCCTGGACATCGTGACCGGCAGGCAGCTCGGCAAGGCCACCACCGGTGACAAGCCGCACGAGAACATCTTCACCAAGGACGGCAAGTACATCTACAACATGTCGATCGGCGACGTGAACACGCAGACCGACGCCCCGTGGCTGGACTGGACGAAGGGCGACCGCCGCATCACGGTCATCGACGCGACCACCTATCAGCAGGTCAAGGTCATCGACATGCGCTCGCGCCTGGACGCGATCGGTCTGAAGGACTTCTCCGACGCGGTCCGGCCGGCGGTGTTCTCGCCGGACGAGTCGAAGCTGTACTTCCAGGTGTCGTTCTTCAACGGGTTCTTCGAGTACGACCTGGCCTCCGACAAGATCACCCGCACGAAGACCCTGCCGAAGAACCCGGCGACCAGCGACGACCGCACCAGCTTCGTCAACGACTCGCGCCACCACGGCCTCTCGATGAGCCCGGACGGCAAGAAGCTGTGCGTCGCCGGGACCATGGACGACTACGCCACGGTCGTCGACCGCGGCACCCTCCAGGAGGGCCCGCTCGTCACCGCCGCCAAGCCCTACTGGGCCACGGTCAGCGGTGACGGCAAGAGTTGCGTCGTCTCCGAGAGCGGATCCGACCAGGTCACGGCCATCGACTTCGCCACTGGGAAGAAGACCGTGTCCGTGCCGGTCGGGGACCACCCGCAGCGCGTCCGGCTCGGTCATGTGGAGGCCGGCTGGACGAGCCCGTCCGCTAGCTGACCTCCTTCGCGGCCCACGCCGCCAGCTCGGAGCGGGCCGCCTTCAGCAGGTCCGCCGAGGGAGCCGTCGCCCCGTTGGTCACCAGCGCGTAGTGCAGGACGCCCGAGTCCGGCGCGGTGAGCAGCAGGCGGCGGCTTCCCGTGCCACCGGGCTCCTGGGCGACGCCGACCGGGGTGGTCGAGGTGTACGCGGGCGGGGCGTGGACCGTGCCCAGGTCGGAGACGACCGTGGTGGACGCGGTCGGGAAGCTCGCCGGCAGGTGCAGTTCGGTGGGTGCCCGGCCGCCGTCCGAGCGCCACAGCAGCAGCCCGTACTGTCCGGAGCCCACCAGCCGCTTCACGTTCGGCAGTGTGTCGGGCACCGGGGTCCAGGTCAGGGTCGTCGAGCCGTCGCGGGAGCGGTCCTCGTAGGTGAAGCCGACGGTCGTGCCGGCCGTGGCGCTCGGGTAGAGGCGGTCCAGGAGCCGGGCGTCCTGGCGCAGCACCGGTTTGCCCGAGTCGTCGAGGCGTACGGCGGACAGGTCCTCGTCGTTCCAGGCGTCACCGGCGGTGAGCACCTTGTCGGGGTTGCCGTTCATCAGCTCGCGGTGGCGGCCGTTGTAGATGTCCCACTGCCACTGCGAACCGGAGAGCACCGGCCCCGAGGCCGCGGGGTCGGACCACCAGTCGGCACCCTTCAGGCGGGAGTCGAGCGCCTGGTACATCGCCTTGAGGACGGTCGGCGCCTTGTCGGAGACGTTGCCCGCCAGGGGATGCCCGAACTCGCTGACCACGGCGGCGGTCTGCGCGGCCGCGGCCCGGTCGCGGACCGTGCGGAAGTCGTTCGCGTACTGGCCGTCGGCCGCCTTGCCCCACATGAAGACGCCGGAGATGGCCTTCTGGTCGTAGAAGTGGGTGTTGAAGACGTAGCGGGGTCCGAGCTTGCCCGCGTCGAGCAGGCCGCCTTCCTGCTTCTGGAAGTCGATGTTGGCGTTCCAGAAGAGGTTCGGTTCCACGAAGGCGGGCTTGTCCCGCCAGCCGGCCGCGTCCATGCGGGCCCGGAACTTCTCGAAGAACGGCCACAGCACGTCCTTCTCCCAGGCGCGGCTGGTCTGCCCGGAGTCGTAGACGCCGGCGTGCGGCTCGTTGTAGGGGTCGAAGCCGGCGACGCCCTTGAACTGGTCGGCGCTCAGGTGCTGTTCGACGTATGCCATGGTCTTCTCGGCGGTGGCGAGGAAGGCGTCCTGCACGCCGTGCGCGTTGTGCCAGAAGTCGTGGGTGGCACGCTTCACGGCCTCGTTCTGGGTGATGTTCTGCCCCCAGAAGAGGCAGATCCCGCAGGACTCGTCCGGGTAGTTCCCGGCGTCCACCGCCCACTTGGGCGCGCCGTCGCCGGTGTACCAGCTGTCGGCGTCGAAGAGGTGCCGGGAGTAGAGGTCCTGGTGAAAGTCGGGGTAGACGCGGATGCCGGCGTCGAGGAATGCCTTCATCTGGTCGGTGGCGGCGGCCAGATAGGCGGTGTCCACCGTGCCGCGCTCGGGCTCGGCGTAGGCCCAGGAGAGCAGGAAGCGGACGGTGTTGCCGCCGCCGAGGGCGCGCAGGGCGGTCGCCGACTTGCGGGCGTCGGCGACGGAGGCGAAGGGCAGGCCCTTGTTCTCCGCGAGCTTGGTCTCACCGGAGACGTTGTAGCCGCGCAGGACGACCTCGCGTCCGGAGGCGTCGGTGAAGCGGCCGTTCTTCACGGTGACGGTCGGGTCGTCGAACCAGAGGGAGCCGGGAGGGGGCGCGGCGGTGGCGGGCGGGACGCCCGCCACCGACAGGGAGCCGAAGAGGACAGCCAGGACAACCAGCAGACGTACTCGGATAGTCGGCATGTCCACTACAGTCCGGTGATTTCAGGACACCGTCAACACCCCTGACTCTGGAGTAAGTTCCCTCTCGGCCAACGCGCACACCTCAACCGCCCACCCTTCGTGTCACGTTCAACAAGTACTCCTTCCTGTTCAGCGGGTTGTGGTCGGTGCGCGGACGCTCGGGAATCGTGCCGTGCGTGACTGGCGCATAGTGGTCGAAGGCGCTCTCCAGTTCTCCCTCACCGCGGGTCAGTCCCGGCAGCAGGTGTCCGAGGGCGTGCACCCGGGCGGCCGGCACGGTGCCTTCGAGGACGCAGAGGTCGCCACGGTTGCGCGTCGTCTCCGGTACCGCCGCGAGGGCGGCGAGGGCCGGCAGCAGGCCGCCGAGGGTGTCGGCCGGGGCCTCGACGCGGAAGCGGTGCATCGGCTCGTGGACCCGTGTGCCGGCCCGCCGCAGCGCCTCGACGAGCACCAGCGGGGTGACGCCCCGAAAGTCGGCTCCGGTGCTCGACATGCTCTTGTCGAAGCCCTGGTGGGCGTGGCTCTGGCGGGGTGAGTAGCCGCTGTGGGTCATGGTGACGGTGCAGTCGGGGACCTGCCAGCCGTGCAGCCCCTGGCCGAGGGTCTCGCGCACGGTGTCCTCGACGGCCTTGAAGAAGGCGTACGGCATGGAGCCGAGCTCCACCTCCAGCCGGAAGGCGACACCCGAGCCGGCCGGTGCGGGCTCCACGCGCAGGCCGACCGTCGCGAGGAACGGGTTCGGGTCCTTCTTGTTGAACTCCACGGCATGCCCGGTGCCGACGAGCCGTTCGACGCACAGCGGGGTGGTCTCGCGGAAGCTGACGTGGAGACCGTACTCGTCGGCGAGGGTGGCCTGGACGACTTCCTTCTGCACCTCGCCGTAGAGGGAGACGGAGGTCTCCTGCCGGCGTTCGTCGTGGCGCAGGCCGATCAGCGGGTCCTGTTCGGCGAGCTGGGTGAGCGCGAGGTGCAGTGCGCCTCTGTTCACACCGGGCCCCGGGACGACGACCGTCTCCAGGGTGGGCGGGGCGAAGACGTGCTCGTACGCCTTGCGGGGTTCGCCGATCGCGTCGCCGATCCTGATGTCGGCGAGACCCCACAGCCGGGCGATCTGTCCGGCGTGGACGGTGTCCGCGCGGGTGTCCGTGCCGTGGCCGAAGACGCTGATCCCGGTGATCCGGCCCTCGGCGCCGTCCGCTCCGCAGGGGATCCGGTCACGGGTGCGCAGGGTGCCGGAGAACATCCGGGCGTAGGCGACCTTCTCCCCCGCCTGGCCCCGCTCGACCTTGAACACGGTGCCGGAGACCGGCCCGTCGGCGTCCCCGTCGGCGGCCGGCAGCAGTTCCTCGATGCCGGACAGGAGCGCGTCCACGCCGGCGCCCGTGGCGGCGGAGCCGAAGTAGACCGGGTGGACCAGGGCCTCCCGGGTCTGCGCGACGAGCGACCCGCGCAGGAGAGCGTCCGTCACGGTGCCCTCGACGTAGGCGGACAGCAGGGCGTCGTCGTTCTCTGTCAGGACGTCGAGGGCGGCGGCCGGGCCGGGCCCCTGGGTGAAGCGGGCTCCGCGCGTGCCGAGGCCGGTGACCGTTCCCATCGGCACGATCGCGGGTGTCAGGCGGGCCGCGACCGACCGCAGCACCTCCTCGTCCCGCGCCCCGCGCCGGTCGATCTTGTTGACGAAGAGCAGGGTCGGGATGCGCAGCCGCTGGAGGGTCCGCATCAGCACCCGCGTCTGCGCCTGCACCCCTTCGACGGCGGAGATCACCAGGACGGCGCCGTCCAGCACGCCGAGCACGCGCTCCACCTCGGCGATGAAGTCCGGGTGACCGGGTGTGTCGATGAGGTTGACCGTCACACCGTCGAGCGGGAACGAGACGACGGCGGACTTGATGGTGATACCACGCTGCCGCTCCAGCGCGAGGGTGTCGGTGCGGGTGTTCCCGTCGTCGACACGGCCGACCTCGTCGATCACCCCGGCCGAATGGAGGAGCCGCTCGGTCAGGCTGGTCTTACCTGCGTCGACATGGGCGAGGATTCCAAGGTTGAGCAACTGCACGAAGCGTCATGTCCTTCGGAGAGAGAGCCGTTCCTGTCTGGGGGGACATGGACGCAGGGCGCATCTGCTGCTCCTCTTGTGACTCGATGACGTCGTGGACCCGTGCAGTGCAGCAGACCGGCCCGGTGGGCCACAACGGAATTACCGCCGACGGGGTACCCGTGGGGTGTCTGGAAGGAGCTGCTCGTGCGTGACATCCTCCCGGTGCTCGGCCGCTGGTACGCCGCCGGGCTCCCGTTCGGCCTGGCGACGGTCGTCGAGGTCAGCCGCAGTGCGCCACGCGACCCGGGCGCGGCGATGGCGGTGGGTCCGGACGAGGAGGTCGTGGGCAGTGTGTCCGGGGGCTGTGTCGAGGGTGCGGTGTTCGAGCTGGCGCAGGAGGTCCTGGCGAGCGGTGAGGCCCGGCTGGAGACCTTCGGCTACAGCGACGAGGACGCCTTCGCCGTCGGTCTGACCTGCGGCGGTGAGATCACGCTGCTCGTGCGGCCCGTCACGCCCGAGCTGGATCCCGCCTTCGGCTCGGTCGTGGACTGCGTCGCGGCCGGTGAGCCGGTGACCGTGGCGACGGTGACCGACGGTCCGGCCCCGCGCGGGGCGACGCTCGCCGTCCGGCCGGACCGGGTGGCCGGCACGCTGGGCGCCGGCGGCCTGGACGCGGCCGTCACCGCCGACGCGCGCGGCGAGCTCGCCCTCGGTGCCACCGGACTGCGGCACTACGGGCCGCAGGGGCAGCGCCGCGAGGACTCGGTCAGCGTCTTCCTGCAGTCCTTCGCTCCGCCGCCGCGGATGCTGGTCTTCGGCGCGATCGACTACGCGGCGGCCGTCGCCCGCATCGGTGACTTCCTGGGCTACCGGGTCACCGTCTGTGACGCCCGCCCCGTCTTCGCCACGCCCCGCCGCTTCCCCGAGGGCGTCGAGGTGGTCGCCGAGTGGCCTCACCGCTACCTGCGGGACACGGACACCGACGAGCGCACGGTCGTCTGCGTCCTCACGCACGACCCCAAGTTCGACGTGCCGCTGCTCCAGGAGGCACTGCGCCGGCCCGCCGCCTACATCGGGGCGATGGGCAGCCGCCGTACCCACGCCGATCGGGCGGAGCGGCTGGCCGAGGCCGGGCTCACCGAGCGGGAGCTGTCCCGGCTGCGCTCACCGGTCGGGCTCGACCTCGGGGCCCGTACGCCCGAGGAGGTGGCGGTGTCCGTCGCCGCGGAGATCGTCGCGCTGCGCTGGGGCGGCAGCGGGGCCCCGCTCACCGCCACGGAGGGAGCGGTGCATCCGCCCCGGTGAGTCAGGACCGCGGGCCGTCGTCGGCGGGCCGTCGGCCCCAGGCCGAGATCATCGGCGAGGTGGCGAGGTCGAGGCGCCCGGCCTCCACGTTGGCGAGGTGCCGCTCGATCTCCTCGTCCGTGGCGAGACCCTCGGCGACGAGCCGGTCCCGCACCTGCCGGACGGTGGCCGCCTCCAGGCGGTCGCACGCGGGCGAGGTGATCGGGAAGTAGGCGTCGGCCTCGACCTCGGTGAGTCCGGCCTCGCGCAGCAGTCGCGGCAGCCTGCGTCCGTAGGAGAGATCGGCGCCACGCTGCCGCAGCAGCTCACGGAAGCCGGTGCGGAGCCGGTTGGCCAGCTCCTGCTCGGGTCCGTACTCGTCGGGGCAGATCAGCGGCTGGAGTGCGGGGTCGGCGTCCTCGACCAGCAGCCAACCGCCGGGGCGCAAGGCCCGGACCAGGGTGCGCAGCGCGGCGTCGCGCTCGGCCACATGGACCAGGACGAGGCGGGCGTGGATCAGGTCGAAGGGCCCGGCCGGGGGTTCGTCGCGGCCGACGTCGTGGCGGAGCACCTCGACTCCCTCGGTGGCGGCCGCCTCGGTCCAGGACACGTCGATGTCGGTGGCGAGCACGCGTCCGCGCGGCCCGACGCGCTCGCGGAGCCACGCGGCGACGCTGGGCCCGCCGGCTCCGACCTCCCAGCACCGCCACCCCTCGGCGATCCCGACCTGCTCGAAGTGCCGGAACGTCGAGGCGTCGAAGAGGGCGGCCAGCGCGTCGAAGCGCGTACCGGCCTCGGCCTGCCGGTTGTCCAGGAGGTATCCGTCATCCCGAGCCATGCGCCGATCATGGCATGGCGGTTCGTACGGCGGTCGGACACCCCCTAGCCGGGGGTGCGGGGCGGCAGCCGGTGCAGTTCGACGTCGGTGAGCCGGCCGTCGGCGACCGTGGCGGTCAGGTACGTGCAGTGCGGCTGGCGGCGGCGGTCCGTCGGGGAACCCGGGTTGAGCAGGCGCAGGCCGGTGGGTGCCGTGGTGTCCCAGGGGATGTGGCTGTGGCCGAAGACCAGCACGTCGAGGTCGGGGAAGCGGGCGGCGCAGCGCTTCTCCCGGCCCTGCGCGGGGCCCGTCTCGTGGACCACGCCGAAGCGCAGCCCGCCCAGCTCCGCGTACGCCACCTCGGGCAGCCTGGCGCGCAGGTCCGGTCCGTCGTTGTTGCCGTACACGCCGACGAGCCTGCGGCAGCGGTCCTCCAGCAGGTCGAGGGTGGCCGTGTCGACCCAGTCGCCGGCGTGGAACACGACGTCCGCGTGCGGGAGTTCGGCCACCAGCGGGGCGGGCAGGGCCTTGGCCCGCTTGGGCAGGTGAGTATCGGACATGAAAAGCAGGCGCACGTCCTCACCCTAGAGGCTTACCGCCGCCGCGCCCGGGAACCCGGCCGATCTTCGAACATGCCGACTCCGCAGCTCAGTTGCCTCGTGGCCGGAGATGATCACGGCCAGGTCTCGAAAGGTGAGGCGGCATCGCCGACCGGGTTAGCATCGGGCATCACGCAAGACAACAGGACGTCTACGGCAAGCGACCCGAAGGGGCCCGGAAACCCGATGCCGGTCAAGGTCAGCGTCATCGTCCCCGTGTACAACCCGGGGATCTACATCGAGGACTGCATCGCCTCGCTCCAGAGGCAGTCCCTGCCTCCCGAAGAGTTCGAGGTGATCTTCGTCGACGACGGCTCGACCGACGAGACACCGGCCCGGCTCGACGCGCTCGCCGCCGAGGACTCCCGGATGAAGGTCATCCACCAGGAGAACTCGGGCTGGTCGGGCAAGCCCCGCAACGTCGGCATCGAGGCCTCCCGGGGCGAGTTCGTCATGTTCGTCGACAACGACGACTACCTGGGCGACGAGGCCCTGGAGCGGATGTACGACTACGGCGTCGCCAACGGCGCCGATGTCATCGTGGGCAAGATGGCCGGCAAGGGCCGCGGGGTGCCGGTGGAGCTGTTCCGCCGCAACCATCCGCGCGCCACCGTCGAGAACGCCCCGCTCATCGACAGTCTCACCCCGCACAAGATGTTCCGCCGTGCCTTCCTGGACCGCATCGGCCTGCGCTTCCCCGAGGGCCGGCGGCGCCTGGAGGACCACGTCTTCATCGCCGAGGCGTATCTGCGCGCGGATAACGTCTCCGTGCTCAGCGACTACGTCTGCTACTACCACCTCCGGCGGGAGGACAGCTCCAACGCCGGCTTCGAACGCTTCGATCCGGTCGGCTACTTCAAGAACCTCCGTGAGGCCCTCGACGTCGTCGAGCGGTACACCGAGCCGGGGCCGGTGCGGGACAAGCTCTTCCGGCGCTGGCTGCGCGTGGAGATGGTCGAGCGGCTGCGGGCCCGGCGCCTGCTGAAGCTGCCGGACGACTACCGCAGGGAGTTGTTCGCCGAGATCCACGAGGTCGTCGTCGAGCGGTTCGGCCCGGGCGTCGCGGCCGGGCTCCAGCCGACGCAGCAGGTCGTCGCCGCGCTGACCGCGGCCGACCGGTACGAGGACGTCGTGTCCTTCGCCCAGTGGGAGGCGGGTGTCGCCCCCAAGGCGGCCCCCGGGCACGTGGAGTGGCGGGACGGCTCCCTCAGCATCGGCTTCACGGCCGAGTACACCTCCGGCGGCGAGCCGATGACCTTCCCGGCCGACGCCGAGGCGACACCGCTGGACGACGCGCCCAAGGACGTCACGGAGGCGGTGGAGTCGGGTGGCCGCGCAGACCGCCGCGCGCTTCGGCCAGGCACGCGACCTGCTGCTGCGGGAGCGGTCCAGTGCCGCGCAGTACTTCCAGCCCG
>KE354155.1:0-12634 GCA_000415505.1 Streptomyces afghaniensis 772 | reverse complement strand
CGGGCGACCGCCACCGTCGATCCGGCCGGCCTGCCGCGGGACGGTGTCTGGGACGCGCTCGTCCGGGTCAAGCTGGGCGGCTGGACCAAGGAGTGCCGGCTGGGCCCGGCGCCGACGGAGAGCCGGCCCACGCCGGATGCCGGGGTCGTCGCAGGCCGTACGGCGCTGCCGTACTGGACGCAGCCGCACGGCAACCTCTCCCTGGAGCTCGGCCCGCGCGGCAAGCGCCTCGGGCTGGGCCGCGTGCAGCCGTCCGCCGTCACCGTCACCGGGGACCAGGTGCGGGCGCGGCTTCCGCTGTACGTCCCCGGCGACACGGAGGTGCGGCTGCGGTTCGTCTCCGCCCAGCAGATCCTCGAGGCGCCCGGCACACTCTCCCCCGCCGCGGGCGGGACAGAGGCGGTGCTGACGGCGGCGCCGCCCGCGGAGAGCCACTCGGGCGGGGTCTGGCGGGTGGCCCTGTGCCTGGCCCCGGACGCCGCCCGGCCGCTGTACACCGGGCTGCCGTTCGCCTTGCGCGCCGCGGGTGGGAGTGTGCAGGTGGCGCCCGTGCCGCAGCCCGGTGTCGCGCTGCGGGTGGCGCGGCGTGCGCGGCGCGTGCTCGGTGCCGCGCGCCGGAAGGTTTCCCGTCTCAGGATCGGAGGGCAGTGACAGCATGCGACCACTGGGGATAGAGGGCGCCTGGGTTCTGGAGCCCAAGGTCTTCCCGGACGACCGGGGCAGCTTCCACGAGTGGTACCGGGGCGCGGAGTTCCGTGAGGCCACGGGCTACGACCTGTCCCTGGCCCAGGCGAACTGCTCGGTCTCCCGGCGGGGCGTGCTGCGGGGCGTGCACTTCGCGGACGTGCCGCCCAGCCAGGCCAAGTACGTCACGTGTGTGCGCGGTGCCGTCCTGGACGTGGTGATCGACATCCGCGTGGGTTCCCCCACCTACCGGCGGTGGGAGGCCGTACGGCTCGACGAGGACACCCGGCACGCGGTGTTCCTCGCGGAGGGGCTGGGCCACGCGTTCATGGCCCTGACCGACGACGCGACGGTCGTGTACCTGTGCTCGGCGGGCTACGCCCCGGAACGGGAACACGGCATCCACCCGCTCGACCCGGCCCTGGGCATCGAATGGCCCGAGGGAATCGAGCCGCTCCTCTCCCCGAAGGACGACCAGGCCCCGACCCTGGCCGAGGCGGAACGCCAGGGCTTGTTGCCGTCGTACGAGACCTGCCTGGCGTATTACGAGGAACTGCGGGGCCGGCGGCGGGACGGCTGACGTAACGACGCCCCTCGGGGGGCGATGCTCGAGGGCCCGGGCGCGCGCAGCGCCCGGGCCCGATCCGCAAGGCGCCGGAGGCCTCAGCGGCTGACGCCCACCTGTTCCAGGGCCTTGCGCAGGGGCTCCCAGCCGATGGAGCGGGGCAGGCCGCGGTTGCGGGCCTGGACGAGGGGACGCCAGAAGCCCGCTTCCACGAGGGCCTCGGGGCGTACCGCGCCGGCCCGTTCCAGGATCGCCTCGGGGACCTTCTGGGGGTCGGGGATCTTGTACTCGGCCATGATCTCGTCGTACTTGTCGTGCAGGACCCGGTTGTTCGGGTCGGCGCCGAAGACGACGAGCTGGCCGGTGGGCGCGGTGTCCACCTGGACCGTGACCAGGTCGGGGCGGTAGCGCGCCAGCACCTCGGTGATCTTGAAGACGTCGCCGGTCCAGGCGTTGGTGTGCCGGTCCCGGGCCGCCTCGTCGACGCTGCGCGGCAGCATGTCGTCGAGGACGATCACGCTGGACCAGTCCGAGTACTTCTCGACGTTCATGAAGTCGCGCAGTGCGAACTCGAACAGGTGCATGCCGTCGATGAACGACAGGTCCAGCGTCGTCTTGCGCCAGTAGCCGATCGGACTGCGGCCGCGGCGCAGGTTGCGCAGCGGGTGACGGCCGCCCTTGAGGTGCTGGAGCGGGTTGTCGCGCGCGAAGAAGTCGTCGCTGGTGGCCTTCACCAGGTGGACGTCGCACCTCAGCTCCGAGACCACCTTGAAGGCGGGGTCGATCGCGATGCTGGGGACGCGGGACAACGTCAGGCTGCGGCCGTCGTTGACGCCGATCTCCAGGTAGTTGCGATTGGCGCTGACCTTGTGCAGTTCCCGGAGGAACTCATGGCGTTTCACGAAGGGGACCTTCCTTGCGGATACGGGGCAGTGCTTCGTGCAGGGCGGAGCGCCAGTCACGCGGCAGCGGCAGGCCGATCTCCTGCCACCGGCGGTGCGCGAGGACGCTGTACGCCGGGCGGGGCGCGGGCCGGGGGAAGGCCGCGCTGCTGGTGGGGCGCACCCGGTCCGGGTCGGCGCCGACGAGGGCGAACACCTCGCGGGCCAGCTCGTACCAGGTGGCCTCGCCGGAATTGGTGGCGTGGAAGACACCGTGCGCGGCCGGTCCGAGCCGTACGCCGAGGTCGGCGATCCGCTCGGCGACGTCCGCGCTCCACGAGGGCTGCCCGCACTGGTCGTCGACGACGTCGACGGTGTCGCGGCGGGCTTCGAGACCGATCATGGTCCGCACGAAGTTAGCGCCGTGGACCCCGTAGAGCCAAGCCGTGCGCACGACCGCGCTCGACCCGGGCAGCTCCTCCAGCACGGCCCGCTCCCCGGCCAGCTTGGTGCGGCCGTAGGCGGTGCGCGGACCCGTCGGATGATCCTCCGGGTAGGGGGTGGTGCGGGCCTCGCCGGAGAAGACGTAATCCGTGGAGACGTGGATCATGCGGGCGCCGTGCGCGGCACAGGCCCGGGCCAGCAGTCGCGGTCCGTCGCCGTTGATCCCCAGGGCGCGTGCCTCGTCGCTCTCGGCGTCGTCGACGGCCGTGTACGCGGCGCAGTTCACGACCAGGTCGGGCCGGTGCTCGCGGACAGCCGTGTCGACGGCCGCGGGCCGGGTGATGTCCAGGGCCGCCCGGTCCAGGCCCACCACGTCCTCGCCGCGCCGGGTGAGTTCCTCGACCACGTCATGGCCGAGCATCCCGCCCGCCCCGGTGATCAGCCACCTCATGCCCGCTCCTGGGCGACGCGCTGCTTCAGGGGCTCCCACCAGGCACGGTTGTCGCGGTACCAGGCGACGGTCTCGGCGAGGCCGGTGGTGAAGTCGTGGCGGGGACTGTAACCGAGTTCGTCGCGGGCCTTGGACCAGTCGACGGAGTAGCGCAGGTCGTGGCCCTTGCGGTCCTCGACGTACTCCACCCGGTCCCAGTCCGCGCCGCAGGCGTCGAGGAGCAGCCCGGTGAGCTCCTTGTTGGTGAGCTCGGTGCCGCCGCCGATGTTGTAGACCTCGCCGGGCCGGCCCTTGGTGCGGACGAGGTCGATCCCCTGGCAGTGGTCGTCCACGTGCAGCCAGTCGCGGACGTTGCGGCCCTCGCCGTACAGCGGCACCTTGTGGCCGTCGAGGAGGTTGGTGACGAAGAGCGGGATGACCTTCTCGGGGAACTGGTGCGGGCCGTAGTTGTTGGAGCAGCGGGTGACGCGCACGTCCAGGCCGTGGGTGCGGTGGTAGGCCAGGGCGAGCAGGTCGGAGGAGGCCTTGGAGGCCGAGTACGGGGAGTTGGGTTGCAGCGGGTGGTCCTCCGGCCACGAGCCGGTCTCGATGGAGCCGTAGACCTCGTCGGTGGAGACGTGCACGAAGGGGCCCACGCCGTGGCGCAGGGCGGCGTCCAGCAGGGTCTGGGTGCCCAGCACGTTGGTGCGGACGAAGTCGGCCGCGCCGGTGATCGAGCGGTCCACATGGGACTCGGCGGCGAGGTGCACGACCTGGTCCGCGTCGGCCATGAGTTTGTCGACCAGTTCGGCGTCGCAGATGTCGCCCTGCACGAACTCCAGCCTGGGATGGCCGAGTTCGAGGTTGTCGAGGGTGCCGGCGTAGGTGAGCTTGTCCAGCACGGTGATGCGCGGCGCGTCGGGCGCGTCCGAGGCGAGAGTTGTGCGGACGTAGCGGGAGCCGATGAACCCGGCTGCGCCGGTGACGAGGAGGTTCATGAAGTGATCTGCACCTTGCTGTGGTCTCCGAGGACGAAGCGGTGGGCGCTGGGGACACTGGGGGCCGGCGTCACCTCGACGTGCCGGCCTATCAGCGAGGCCTCGATCCGGCCGACGCCCTGGATCGAGGAGTCCCGCAGCACGATGGAGAACTCCAGTTCACTGTCGGTGATCCGGCAGTTCTCCGCGATGGAGGTGAAGGGACCCACGTAGGAGTTGCTGATGACGGTTCCGGCACCGATGACGGCGGGGCCGACGATGCGGGAGTTGACGATCCGCGCGCCCTCCTCCACCACCACGCGCCCGATGGTCTCCGACGCGGTGTCCGCGTCGCCGTCGATCCGGCGGTCCATGCCCTCGAGAACCATGCGGTTCACCTCGAGCATGTCGCCGACGTTGCCGGTGTCCTTCCAGTAGCCCGTGATGACCGTGGAGCGCACGTCGGCGCGGGAGTCGATCAGGTGCTGGATGGCGTGGGTGATCTCCAGTTCGCCGCGCCAGGACGGTTCGATGGCGCGGACCGCTTCGTGGATCAGGGGGGTGAACAGGTAGACGCCGACCAGGGCCAGATCGCTCTTGGGCCGGTCGGGTTTCTCCTCCAGGCCGATGACCTGGCCGGAGGGGTCGAGTTCGGCGACACCGAAGGCGCGTGGGTCGGCCACGCGCGTGAGCAGGATCTGGGCGTCGGGCCGGTTGCCGCGGAACTCGTCGACGAGGTCGGTGATGCCGCCGACGATGAAGTTGTCGCCGAGATACATCACGAAGTCGTCGTCGCCCAGGTAGTCCCGGGCGATCAGTACCGCGTGGGCCAGCCCCAGGGGCCGCTCCTGAGGGATGTAGGTGACCTTGAGGCCGAACTGCGACCCGTCGCCCACCGCTTCCTCGATCTCCGCGGCCGTGTCCCCGACGATCATGCCCACGTCGGTGATGCCGGCCTCGGCGATCGACTCCAACCCATAGAAAAGCACGGCCTTGTTGGCCACTGGCACCAGTTGCTTGGCCGACGTGTGTGTGATCGGCCTCAGTCTTGTTCCTGCGCCGCCGGACAGCACGAGAGCCTTCATTCGGTTCACCTTAGTCGTGATCCGGCGGATGTGAACATCACTTCTTTTAGTTGTCGATGCGCGCAGTTACGCCCCTCGTCACCGCGCGGCCCCCCGGGGAGCGGTCAGTCCTCGCCCCTGACGATGTTCCAGTCCGGCTCGGAGCGCGCGGTCCTGGTGGTGGCCCGGTCCTCCACGGCGGGGAGGCAGGTCCGCAGCGCGGCCTTTCCGCGCAGGCGGCGTGCCTTCGACCAGCCGGTCTCGGGCCGACGGGCGAGGGGCTTGTCACTGGTCTCCATGGTCGTCACGGCTCATCATCTTCCTTCCGGATCCGCTGCCGTTCGAGTCCCCATGAACCATCCGGACAAACCCGGGTCGTGATGTCCCGGCCGGGCTCCGAAGTCCCGCGCGCCCCAAGGCTGTTGCCCGCCACCAGACGACGGTCCCGCGCACCGTGCGTGCGCGGGACCGGCCTGCCGGGTATCTCGTCACGTGTTGGGGCGCGCGGCGCTGATGTCGCCCAGCGCCGAGTCCGGGTCGCGCTCCATGGCCATGTCGCCCAGGGAGACGATGCCCACGGGGTGGCCGTGGTCGACGACCGGGATGCGGCGCACGGAGTGCTCGCGCATCAGCTGCACCGCCTGGTCCAGGTCGTCGTCGGGGCTGACGGTGACCAGGTCGTCACTGCACGCGCCGGCCACGGTGGTCCGCTCCGGGTCCCCGCCCTGGCTGATCGACCGGACCACCAGGTCACGGTCGGTGACCACACCGCGCAGATCGTCGCCGTCCGTCACCAGGACGACGCCGAGGTCCTCGTCGCGCATGATGCGGGCCACCTCGGCGACGGAGGTCTGCGGCTCGACCATGGCCGGATCGCTGGTCATGATGTCGCGGACATGCTGAGCCATGACGTTCCTCCTCCTTCGGCTCGTTGCGGGTTCTCCGTCTTGCGCCGCCCGGGTACCCGGCGAACCGGCCAGGTCACCAGGTGATCGTGGACGGTGTTCACCGCCCGAGCACGATCTCCGCCCACACCTGCTTGCCGCCGCTGACCGGCAGAGTCCCCCACGTCGCCGACAGGGCCTCGACGAGGAGGATGCCCCGGCCGCCCGTGGCCTCCCAGCCGATGCTGGTCGGCCGGACCGGGCTGCGCGGGGAGGCGTCGGCGATGGCGACGCGCAGGCGGTTGTTGATGAGCGTGAGGTCCATGCGGACCCGGCCGTCGGTGTGGACGAGGGCGTTGGTGACGAGTTCGGAGACGACGAGCAGGACGGCGTCGACGTTCTCGGTGACGCCCCAGGAGCGCAGGGTGCGCCGGGCGAAGCGGCGGGCGTGCCCGACCGCCTGCGGCACGCGCCACACCGTCCAGCTCTCCCGCAGCGGGCGCAGGTCCATGCCGTCGTAGCGCATGAGGAGCAGGGCGACGTCGTCGCTGCGCGGGGCGTTGCCGAGGAGGGCGTCGGCGACGAGCCCCAGGTCGGCGGGGGCGGCTTCGGCCAGCCGTTCGGCGAGGCGGTCCATGTTCTCGTCGATGTCGGTGCCGGGCGTCTCGACGAGCCCGTCCGTGGCCAGGGCGATCACCGTGCCGGGCGGGAGGCGCAGCGGGCTCATGGGGAAGTCGGCCTGGGTGATCACCCCGAGGGGCGGCCCGCCCTCGGCCTCCGCGATCTCGGTCCGGCCGTCCGGGTACCGCAGCACCGGCGGCAGGTGCCCGGCGCGCACGCACCAGGCGGAGCCCTCCTCCAGGTCGACGTCGACGTAGGCGCAGGTGGCGAAGAGGTCGCTCTCCATGTCCATGAGCAGCCGGTTGGCGTGCGCGACCACCACGTCGGGCGGGTGCCCTTCGACGGCGTAGGCGCGCAGGGCGGTGCGCATCTGGCCCATGAGGGTGGCGGCGCCGGCACTGTGGCCCTGGACGTCGCCGATGATCAGGGCGACGTGGTGGTCGGGCAGCGGGATGACGTCGTACCAGTCGCCGCCGAGCTCCAGTCCCGCCGTGCTGGGCAGGTAGCGGGCGACGGCCTCCGCGCCGGGCAGCCGGGGCAGTCGGCGCGGCAGCAGCTGGCGCTGGAGCATGCCGACGAGTTCGTGCTCGGCGTCGAAGGCCCGGGCCCGCACCAGGGCCTGTCCGGCGAGGCCGGCGCAGGCGGTGAGCAGGGCGCGTTCGTCGGTGCCGAAGTCGTGCGGGGTGTCCCAGCCGATCAGGCAGGCTCCGGCCATGCGGTTCCCGGCGGGCAGCGGCAGGACGGCGAGGCCGCCGGGGCCGACCTCGGCCAGGGCGCGTTCCAGGGGGCTGCCGGCGGGCCAGATCCGGGCGCGGCCCTCGCGCAGCGCGGCGGCGAGGGTGGGCATGGCGCGCACGGGCGCGTCGGGCCACTCGCTGCGCCACTCCCTGCGCCACAGCTCGGGCCAGACGTCGGGTTCGGGCGGGTCGAGGACGGTGACGACGAGCCGGTCGCTCTCCAGTTCGGCGAGGGCGATCCGGTCGGCCCTGAGCGGCCGGCGGAGGGCGGCGACCACGGCGTTGCCGACGTCGCGGACGGTGACGGCGGTGGCCAGCGCGGTGGCCAGGCGCTGGACGCGCGCCACGTCGGTGACGTCGGAGCGCAGCGTGGAGGCGTCGGCGACGGTGCCCACGAGCCGCGCCGGGTGGCCCTCGCCGCCGGGCAGGAGACGCCCGGTCAGCCGGAGCCACTTCGGCGGGCCGGTGGGCTGGAGCACGCGGAACTCCAGCTCCCGGTCGCCGATGGACATGTGGTCCGCCTCCACGACGGACATCAGCGAGGGCAGGTCCTCGGGCACGGTCAGGCCGAGCAGGGTCTCGACGCGGCCGTCGAACTCCACGGGGTCCAGGCCGAACAGGTCCAGCAGATCGTCGCCGGCCCGGACGCGGCCGGTGTCCATGGCGAGGCTGAAGGCGCCCGGCGGCAGTTCACCGCCCTCGGCGGCCGCGGCCGGGGCGGTGAAGGCGATCGCCTCTGAGATGAGTTCCAGGCATGTGCGGTCGTCGGTGTCGAACCCGGCGGGGCGCTCGCTCACCGCGAGCAGGCAGCCGCCGCCGTCCCCCTGCACGGGCAGGGCGACCAGATGGAAATCCCGGGACGGCACGCGCCGCGCCTGGGCGTGCCCGGCGAGTTCCGCCGGGCCCATCGAGACCGGCCGTCCGCCGCGGTGGGCCTCGGCGACCGGAGAGCGCCCGGCGCGCGGGTAGCTGTCGCGCAGCCCGTACAGCGTCCTGGGCACGCCGGCCGACTCGACGAGGCAGAGCAGTTCGCCGTCCTGACCGGGCGTGTACACGGCGACGAACGCGGCACCGGCGAAGACGAGTGCCTGTTCGAGGGCGCGGTGCACCCGTTCGGGCGACTCCTGATCGACCGCGATCGCTTTGAGGGCACCTTCGGCACGCAGCGTTCGCGTTCCGCGCTCTTCGGCGCCCTCACTGACCACGTTGGCCATTACAGCGCTTATGAGACACCTGCGCAGCCCCTGTGAGCGTTCCGTGGAGCCCAAGCGGCACGGACGCTCGAAAGCCACCGAACATGTCTTGACCCATGCGTTCCGCACGGTGTTCTCGTGACAGCCGTGACTGTCCGGGCCCGTCGCGTGGCTGGAAAGCTCGGTGCCCGTCACGACAGGGGGACGCATGGACAAGCGGTACGAGGTGTACGCGCTCGCCGACCGGCATTTCTACGAGACGCCGGACCGGCTGGCGCGCGGCGGGCAGGAGGCCGCGCAGGGAGCGGCCGCACACCTCTACGAGACGGCCCGCCGGCCGGTGCCCGAGGGCTGGGAGGCCGCACGGATCGGCGACTGGCTGACGATGACGCCGCTCGGCCCGGACGGCGAGCCGGTGCAGGGCCCGGCGCAGGGCTGGAAGATCCACGCCTCGGCGACCCGGGCGAACGCGGAGCAGATCGCCGGGACCGTGTGGGACTACTGCGTCGAGCGGCGGATCCCCTTCAAGTTCGTGCCGGGACCGCACCTGCTGCACCTGCGCAACACCAAATACGCGCCGCGCGACGGCAGCGGCAAGTTCGTCACCGTCTATCCGGCCGGCGAGGAGCAGCTGCACCAGGTGCTGCGCGAGCTGGGCGCGCTGCTGGCGGGGTTCGAGGGGCCGTACATCCTGACCGATTTGCGGTGGGGCGAGGGTCCGCTGTACGTCCGGTACGGCGCCTTCGCGCGCTCGTTCGTCGTGGACGAGCGGGGCTCGCTGGTGCCGGCGGTGCGGGACGGCGAGGGACGGCTGGTGCCGGACCGGCGGACGCCGTCCTTCCAGGTGCCGGAGTGGGTGACGCTGCCGGAGTTCCTCAAGCCCCATCTGGACGCGCGCAACAACACGACGACGGGCGACCTGCCGTACCGCATCGAGAAGGCGCTGCACTTCTCCAACGGCGGCGGTGTGTACGCGGGCACCGACACGCGCGACGGGCGCAAGGTCGTGCTGAAGGAGGGCCGGCCGCACGCGGGGCTCGCCTCGGACGGCGCGGACGCGATCGCCCGGCTGGAGCGGGAGAAGCGGGCGCTGGAGCAGGTCGCGGGCACGGGTGTGGTCCCGGAGGTGCGCGACTGGTTCGAGCTCGGCGGCCACCGTTTCCTGGTGATGGACTTCCTTCAGGGCCGTCCGCTCAACTCGTTCTTCGCCGAGCGGCATCCGCTGCTGGCCCAGGATCCCGAGCCGGAGGCCGTCGCCGCGTACACGGCGTGGGCGCTGCGCATCCACCGCAGGGTGGAGGAGGCCGTGGCGGCGGTGCACGCGCGCGGCATCGTCTTCAACGACCTGCACGTCTTCAACATCATGGTCGCGCCGGACGAGGAGACGGTCTTCCTCCTCGACTTCGAGGCCGCGGCCCCGGTCGGGGAGAACGGCCGCCAGGTCGTCGCCCATCCGGGCTTCTTCGCGCCGCCGGACCGCCGGGGCGCCGACGTCGACCGCTACGCCCTGGCCTGTCTGCGGCTGGCCCTGTTCCTGCCCGTGACCACTCTGTTCGTGGTCGACCGCGGCAAGGCGGCGCATCTGGCCGAGGTGATCGCGGAGCAGTTCCCGGACGTGCCGCGGGAGTTCCTCGACGAGGCGGTCGCGGAGATCACGCGGGAGGTGTCCGGCCGTACGGTGGCCGCTCCGTCCTCGCCGGTGGACCCCGCCGACTGGCCGTACAGCCGCGACTCGATGGTCAAGGCGATCCTCGCCTCGGCCACCCCGGAGCGCGACGACCGGCTCTTCCCGGGCGACGTCGCCCAGTTCTCCGACGGCGGCGGGCTGGGGATCGCCCACGGCGCGGCCGGGGTGCTGTACGCGCTGGACGCGATCGGCGCCGAGCGGTACGAGGAGGGCGAGCGCTGGCTGCTGGCCCGGACGGCACCGGCCCCGGTCGGCACGCCGCTCGGCCTGTACGACGGGCTCGCGGGGGTCGCCCTGGTCCTGGACCGGCTCGGGCACCGGCAGCGGGCGCTGGACCTGGTCGAGGGCATCCTCGCGGAGCGCTGGCAGAACCTCTCCTCCGACCTGCACGGCGGACTGGCCGGACTCGGCCTCGTCCTGGGCCACCTGGCGCGCACCACCGGGGAAGCGGTGCTGCGCGAGCGGGCCGACGAGGCCGCCCGGATCCTCGTGCGACGGCTCGCCGAGCCGCTCCCGGCCACGCCCCGGCGGCGCGCCGGGCTGCTGCGGGGCGCGACCGGTCCGGCGCTCCTGATGCTGCGGCAGTACGAGTGGACCGGCCGGGCCGAATGGCTTCAGGCGGCGGCCGTGGCACTGCGCCGGGACCTGGAGTCGTGCGTGACCCGCGAGGGCGGTGCGCTGGAGGTCGACGAGGGCTGGCGCACCCTGCCCTACCTCGGCGACGGCAGCGCGGGGATCGGCATGGTCCTCGACGACCTCGTGGCCCACGCCCCGCACCTGGCCGGGGAGTTCGGGCCGGCTCGCTCCGGTGTGCTCACCGCGGCCACCTCACGCTTCTACGCGCAGCCCGGGCTGTTCCAGGGCCGCGCCGGAATGATCCTGCACCTCGGCCGCACGACCACGCCGGACGCGACCGCGGACCGGCTGGCCGGACAGATCGCGGGGCTCGGCTGGTTCGCGATGGCCTACGAGGGCCAACTCGCCTTCCCGGGCCACCAGATGATGCGGCTGTCCATGGACCTCGCCACCGGAACGGCAGGGTGCCTGCTGGCGCTCGGCGCGGCCCTCGACCCGGCGACCGACGCCCACCTGCCGTTCCTCCCGCCGCCGCACCGGCGGCCCACCGATACGCGGCTCCGCGATCCGGCGGAGTCGTGACACCACCCCGTCCCCACGGATGACCACGGACGGACACCCAACGGAAGGACACACCATGGCACTTCTCGACCTGCAGACCATCGAGTCCGAGGAGCGGACGGACGGTGGCGGCGCCAGCACGGTGAGCCTGCTCTCCTGCATCAGCGCGGCGAGCGTCCTGCTCTGTCTCTGACCGACGGTCCGCGGCATGGCTCCGGGCGGCTCGCTCCCTTCGGGGAGGGGCCGCCCGGGGTCCTCCCGTTTCCCGAAAGGCCCGTATGACCACGCGTGGTGACGACGACCCGGCGACCGGACACGCCCGCGCGCTGCTGCGTACGGCCACCCGGTACAGCGGGGCCCGTTGTGCGGCGCTGTGCCTGGTCAGCACCGCCGCGGCCGGTGCGGGACTGCTGCTGCCGACCGCGCTGGGCCGCGCGCTCGATCTTCTGCTGGCGCAGGCACCGGCGACCCGCTGGGTGCTGTACTGCGCCGGCCTCGTTCTGCTGCTCGCCCTGCTGGACGCGGCCCAGACCGTCCTGACCGGGACCGTCGACGCCCGCAGCACCGCGTGGCTGCGCCACCGTCTGACCGGGCACGTCCTGGGCGTCGGCCCGCGGGCCGCCGACCGCTTCGGCTCCGGTGACCTCGTCGCGCGCCTGGTCGGCAACGCCGCCGAGGCGGGGACCACTCCGGCGGCCCGTGCGGCGCTGCTCGCCGCCCTCGCCGGTCCCCTCGGGGGTGTGGTCGCGCTCGGCCTGATCGACTGGCGGCTCGCGGCGGTCTTTCTCGCCGGGGCGCCCGTTCTGACGTTCCTGCTGCGTGCCGTGGCCCGGGACACCACTGAGAGCGCGACGCGTTACCAGCGGACCCAGGGCCGGATCGCCGCCGCGCTGGCCGAGGCCGTCGAGGGCTTCCGCACCGTCCGGGCGGCGGGTACGGAGGGCCGGGAGACGGCCCGGGTGCTGCGGCCGCTGCCCGGCCTGTCGGAGGCCGGGCACCGCATGTGGCGGGTGCAGGGGCGCGCCGCCGCACAGGCGGTCGCCGTGGCGCCGCTGCTCCAGCTCGGGGTCGTCGCCGTGGCCGGTGTGCTGCTGACCCGGGACCGGCTGTCGGTGGGCGAGGTGCTCGCGGCCTCGCGGTACGCCGTGCTCGCGACGGGCGTCGGCGTCCTGGTGGGCCGGCTCGCGGGCCTGGCCCGGGCCCGTGCGGCGGCCCGGCGCCTCGGCGAGATCCGGGCCGACGCCCGCCGACCGGGTTCGGCGAACGGCGGCTCGCCCGACGGGCCCGGACGGCGTGGAGCTGCGCGGCGTGACGGCCGGCGCGGCGGACG
>KE354154.1 GCA_000415505.1 Streptomyces afghaniensis 772 | reverse complement strand
AGGGGCGCGATGACCTGGTCGACCAACTGGGACGCCACGGCCGGCAACGCGTGGTCCAACGCGGTGGGTCCGCATGTGCACGGGCTGCCGTAGCGGCCCCTATCCCATCGGACGGTAGTGGCCGAGGACCCAGGCCAGCTGCGGGAACCACTCCTGAAGCCGCGTCCTGGGCTTGGCCTCCACCACGCACTCGTAGAACCTGCCGTCCATGTGGACCACGGCGACCATCAGCGCCTTGCCGTCCGGGCTCGCCCGGTAGTGGACGCCGCGGATCTCCGGCCAGCGGAACTCGACCGTGAGGCCTGACGTCTCGAAGGCGACGCCGGACGCGTCGACGACGACCGCGTTGCGCTTGTCGACGGCCAGGAAGTCCGGGCCGGCCGCCGCCTGCTGAGGCGGCGGCGGAGCCTGGATGTACGGAGGCTGTGCGGGGGCGTACGGGGGCGCAGGCGCGTACTGCGGCGGGGGCGGGCCGAAGCCCGGGCCGGGTGGCGGGTGCTGGGTCATCCGGCCATTCTCCCGCTCTAGAAGAACTCCCCCCACGGCTGGTCCCAGATCTGCTTCACGCACAGGACCAGGAACAGCAGGCCCGCGACGGCGAGCATCACGTTGCTGAGCGGTCCGTTGCGCCACTCCCTGGGCGTGCGGGAGGAGTTCAGGAGCCAGATCAGCGTGCCGGCGAGGAAGGGCAGGAAGGCCGCGCCGAGGACGCCGTAGATGATGATCAGGCGGAAGGGCTGGCCCTCGAAGAGGAGGATCATGGGCGGGAAGGTCAGCCAGAGCAGGTAGGCGCGGAAGGGCCAGGAGCGTTCACGGGTCCCCGAGGCGACCTCCTCGCCCTTGGCCTGGCCCGTGCCCGACAGGCGGGCCACGAAGTCGGCGAACATCAGGCTCACGCCGTGCCAGACACCGATCAGCGAGGTGAACGACGTGGCGAAGAAGCCGATCAGGAAGAACTTCGCCGTCGCCGCGCCGTACTCGTCCTCCAGGATGTCGCCCAGCTGGATCAGGCCCTTGTCGCCGCTCGCGATCGCGACGTTCGCCGAGTGCAGGAGTTCGGCGCCGACGAAGAGCATGGCGATCACGAAGATGCCGGTCGTGGCGTAGGCGACGCGGTTGTCCAGGCGCATGACCTTCATCCAGCCGGTGTCGGTCCAGCCCTTGGCGTTGACCCAGTAGCCGTAGGCCGCGAGGGTGATCGTGCCGCCGACGCCGCCGATCAGGCCCAGGGTGTTGAGGATCGAGTCCTTCTCGTCGGGCAGCACCGGGAGGAGGCCCGCGAAGGCGTCGGGGATGTTGGGCGTGACCCGGATCGCCAGATACACCGTCACCAGGAACATGACGCCCACCAGGACGGTCATGACCTTCTCGAACACCGCGTACTTGTTGAACCAGACGAAGACCAGGCCGACCAGGCCGCAGGCGATGCCCCACCACTTCAGGTCCATCACATCGGGGAACAGCGCCTGGAGCGGCAGCGCGCTCGACGACATCGCCGCCGCGCCGTAGACGAAGCCCCAGACCACGACGTAGACGGCGAAGAACCAGGTGGTCCAGCGACCGAGGCTCGCCCAGCCGTCGAACAGTGTGCGGCCCGTGGACAGATGCCAGCGGCCCGCCGCCTCGGCCAGGGAGATCTTCACCAGGCAGCCGATGATCGCGGCCCACAGGAGGGTGTAGCCGAAGTTGCTGCCCGCGATCAGTGTGGCGACCAGGTCGCCCGCGCCGACACCGGTCGCCGCGACGACGATGCCCGGACCGATGTACTTCCAACTCGCTTTACGAGGCTGAGGGTGTCGCGACGCCTCGTGGTCCCTGGTGTTTCCCGTGGTCTCCGCCATGCAGGTCAACAAACCGCAAAGAGCCCGGCCCGACAAGAGGGCAGGAGGGGTCCGACCTCAGGGGCGCGGGGAACTGCGCGATCGACCACGACGGACCCGCGGCCCGAAGACGGGCCCAGGCGGGCAGGACGCACCGCCAGGGCCCACCCAGCGGAGCGTCACGGCTGTCGCCGACCACAGCCGTCCGATCCGCACGTGCCGAGCTCGAACCACACGGTCTTGCCCGGCCCGTCCCGGTGGCAGCCCCAGCGCTGGGCCAGCGCGTCCACCAGGAACATCCCACGGCCGCTCTCCCCGGTGCCCGCGTCCAGCACCCGGGGCACGCGGCGTTCGGTGTCGGCCACCTCGCAGCGCAGTACGCCGTGTGCGGCGAAGAGCGTGAGCCGGAAGCGGCTCTCGGCGTGCACCAGGGCGTTGGTGGCCAGTTCACCGACGAGCAGTTCCGCCACGTCCGCCACCTCACCGCGCTCCGCGAGCCCCCATCCCTCCAACTGCCTGCGCACCTGAGCGCGGGCCTCGCGGACGGCGGAGGGTTCGGGGGCGTACTCGACGCTCAGGTGGCCGGCCCCCAGGGGTGGTTGCGGGAACGGGCCGTACCTGGCGTCGGGGTCCGGGAGGTGGCGCCCGGAGAGTTGCAGCATGCCCCCAGGGTGCCCCTGGGGCCGCTCCGGCGCAGGGGGAGGACTACCCGATCCCCTACCTGCTTGCGCAGGTGGGCGGCTTACGCGTACTGGAGGCGGACCGTGGCTCCCCCCGCGTCGTCGCGGATGTCCACGTACGCGCAGACCTGCCGCGCGTACCACAGCCCCGGGCCGGGCTCCGGCCCGGCGGGCGGTGGCGGGACGAAGCCGGCGAGCGGGTCGCCGACGGGGCGGGCCGAGCGCAGCTCGCAGACGCAGGCGGGCGCCTCGCCCCACAGCAGGGCGGTGCCGTCGAGGGGCGCCAGGGCCGCCGCCGTCTCCGCGACGGCGGCGGCGAACAACTCGGCGTCGGCGGCGGGCAGTCCCCGGGTCTGTGCCCAGGCCTGCACGGCCGCGGCGTGCGGCTCCAGGAGGGGCTGCGCACCGGCCGGGGGCAGCGGCAGCGGTACGGCGTCGAGTTCGGCCGCGAGCCGCACCGGGTCCTCGTACACCTCCGTGTCGGGGTGGGCGCGGCGGGCCGCCGCGACGACGGCGGGGCCGGCGGTGCGGGTGTCGTACGCGCACAGCGCGGTCGTGGCCATGGGCGCGAAGAGGAGGTTGGCGAGGGCCTCGTAGCGGATCCACTCGGTGGTCTCGCGGGCCGAGCGGCCGGCCCGGCCGCTCCAGACGGGCTCCATGAGGAGGTGGATCCTGCCCCCGGGACCGGCGTGGGCGGTGAGGTAGGAGGCAGCCTGGGCGACGGCGTTGGCGGCCGAGCCGGTGTACCAGTCGGTGTGCGGGATGCAGGTGACGTCCTTGGCGTCCGCGCCGAGGGCGTCCCGCAGGAGGTCCAGGTTGCGGGGGTCGGCGATGGCCACGGGGGGTGGTTCGCCGGGGGCGGCGAGGCCTTCGCCGAGGAAGGGCAGGGCGGCGGCCACGAAGTCGTCGTCGGTGCCGAAGACGGCCATGCGGTGGCCGAACGCGGGGGGCGTCGGGGGCTGTCGGGTGGTCATGGTTCCCCTCGGGGTTCGCGGTACGGACGGGTCAGCGCTGGGCGGTCACCCAGGCGGCGATCTGGCTGCGGTTGCTGAAGCCGAGCTTGCTGAGGATGCGTTCCACATGGCCTTCGGCGGTGCGGCGGGCGATCACCAGGCGGTCGGCGATCTGCTGGTTGGCGAGCCCTTCGGCGACGAGCCGGGCGACCTCGGTCTCACGCCGGGTGAGACGGACCGGGGTGTCGTCGTGCGGGGCCCTGGACTCGCGGGGGCGCGGGCGGGCCGGTTCCTGGAGCGCCTGGCCGACGAGCTCGGCGAGACCGAGGCCGGCGCCGCGCCGGTGAGCCCGTTCGAACGCGTCCCGTCCCAGGGCCAGGCAGGCCCGCTCCTCGCTGTCCCGGCGGGCGGCGTTCAGGGTGCGCGCGCCCCAGCGGGCGGCGTCGATGTCGGCCCAGACGCGGTCGGCGCCGCCCAGCAGCACGGCCGCGTGCCGGTGGGCGCCGCGTTCGGTGGCGATCGACGCGAGCAGGTCGAGTGTCAGGGCGATGCCGATGACGTCGTGGACGGCGAGCTTGAGGCGCAGGGCCTCGCGGGCGTGCCGCTCGGCCCGGGCCCAGTCGCGGCGCACGCTGTGCGCGAGGGCGAGGATGCGCAGCACGTACGACCGTACCCACAGCTCGCCGTGCCGCTCGCACAGTCCGAGAGCCCGCTCGCACACCTCGACGGCCCGGTCGGCCTCGCCCAGGAAACCCAGCGCGCAGGCGAGTTCGACCTGGTCGAGTCCTACGACGCTGAGGTGTTGGCCGGGCACGGGGCCGCGGGCGACGGTGGTCTCGAAGTGCCGCAGCGCGCCGGGCAGGTCGTCGCCGAACAGCCTGAGGACGCCGATGACGTACTCGGCGTGGGCGGCCTCGGCGGCGTGGCCCAGGAGCCGGGCGAGGGCGAGGGCGTCCCTGGCGTGCCGGCGGCCGCGGGGGAAGTCCTGGGTGGCGGCGGCGAGCAGTCCGGCGACCCAGAGGCCGCGGGCCCGTTCCGGGGTCGGCTCGGGGTTGGCGGCCAGGGCCCGGTCGAGCCAGTACAGGCCTTCGCGCGGTGCGCCGCAGGCGTGCCAGTAGAACCAGAGGGTGCCGGCGAGCCGCAGCCCGGCGCGCGCCTCGCCCGGGGTGGAGAGGCTGAAGTCGAGGGCGGCGCGCAGGTTGTCCCGGTCGGCGCGCAGCCGGGCGACGGTCTCCGGCTGCCCGGGCCCGAACCAGCCGCGCTCGCACGCCTCGACCGACCGCAGCGTCCAGTCCCGCTGCCGCCGCCGGGCGGCGCCCTCCTCCCCGACGGTCCGCCGCAACTGCTCCAGCCCGTACTGCCGCAACGTGTCGAGCATCCGGTACCGCACCCCGCCGGGTCCCGGCTCCCGGCACAGCACGGACTTGTCCACGAGCCCGGCGACGGCGTCGAGCACGTCGTCGGCACGGAGGCCTCCGGGCCGCGGGGTCCAGTTGCCTGCGGCGCCCGCGGTCGGCGGGGGCAGCGTCAGGCCCCCGCCGGTGCTCGGGACGATCAGGGACTCGGGGCGCATCACGGGCAACGGCACGGGCCCGCCTGCCGGAGCGGGGGCAGGCGGGAACGCGCTCCCCACCGTCACAGTCCCCGAGAGCGCCTGCACGGGCCGGGTGAGTTCACAGGAGCCGTCCGCGAACCGGGGCCCGCCCGGCAGGAGCGCTTCCGCCGGTGCCGGGCCAGTCCCCCACCCGGCGTCCGGCTCCCCGGTGTCGTCCGCGCACACCGCCTCCGCCGTCTCCAGGTCGAAGCTGCCCGCCAGGACCGACAGCCGGGCCCACACCAGTTGCTCGGGGCCGGTGCACAGGTCGTGGCTCCAGGCGACCGCCGCGCGCAGGGTCTGGTGGCGGGGCAGGGCGGCGGGGCTGCCGGTGGTGAGGAATCGGTAGCGGTCGTCGAGGCGGTCCAGGAGCTGGTCGACGTCGAGGACGCGCATGCGGACGGCGGCGAGTTCGATGGCGAGGGGGAGGCCCTCCAGGCGGTGGCACAGGCGGGCCACGGAGGCGCGGTTGTCCGGGGTGAGGCGGAAGCCGGGGACGACCGCGGCGGCCCGGTCGGCGAAGAGCGTGAGGGCCGGATAGCCCTCGGCGGCGGAGAGGTCGCCGTCCGGGTCGGGCACCGGCAGGGGCCGCACCTCCAGCAGGTGCTCCTCGGTGAGGCCGAGCCGGTGCCGGCTGGTGGCGAGGACGCGGACGCCCTCGGTGCCGTGCAGCAGGGCCGCGGCGAGCTGCGCACACGCCCCCGCCAGATGTTCGCAGTTGTCGACGACGAGCAGCAGCCGCCGGTCCCGCACCTGCTCGACGAGGGCGTCCAGGGGCGGCTGGGCGGAGTGGTCGTGCAGCCCCAGCGCATCGGCGGCGGCGAGTGGCACGAGCGCCGGGTCGTGCAGCCCGGAGAGGTGCACGAAGCGCACGCCGTCGGGGAAGGCCCGCTGCACCCGGGCCGCGATGCGCGCGGCGAGCCGGGTCTTGCCGACGCCGCCCGGCCCGGTCAGGGTCACCAGCCGTGCGCGGGCCAACAGCTCGCGGCCCTGGGTCAGTTCGCCACGCCGGTCGACGAAGCTGGTCGTCTCGACCGGCAGCTGGTGGTCCCGTCGTGGCGCTGATCCGCCCATGATCAGCCAGTCCTCTGGGGGTGTGGTCCGAGGATCCGGACACTCCTTGCGCGGACCCTCACTCTCCCCCGCTGCGTACATATATGCACGCTCGGGTCACACCCGTGGGTGTACTTCGACCAGGACAGCTCGACCGCCGCGCCGCCCGCGTACTATGCGCGACCGCTTTCCATCTTGACCTGCTCATGCCATTGGCAGAACGATGTGCGCCACCCGCACCACGTACGTCGCACGGAACAACCCCACCTCCCACAAGGAGATTTCATGCGACTCCGCATACGAGGCTCCGGTGCCCGCACCGGCAGACGCACCGCCGCCCTCGCGGCCCTCCTCGCACTCGCCCTCGCGGCGCCCCTGACCGCGACGACCTCGGACGCCACCGCCGACAGCGCCCGCAAGGCGGCCCCGTCGGCCGACGACGTCCGGCAGTACGAGATCCACCTGCACGCAACGGCCGAGGACCGCACGGCACTTCAGCGCACCGGCGTGACCGTGGACGAGGCCCACGGCCACGGTGTCGTCGTCTCCGGACGCGCGGACCAGATCAAGAAGCTGCGCGCGCTGGGCTACGAGGTCACCCCGCTCGGCGCGGCGCCCGACCGGTCCGCCGGCGACGACGACGTCCGGATCCACGACTTCCCGTCCGCCGACTCGCGTTACCACAACTACGCGGAGATGACGAGCGCGATCGACTCGATCGTCTCGGCCAACCCGTCCATCGTGAGCCGGCGCGTGATCGGCAAGTCGTACCAGGGCCGGGACATCGTCGCCGTCAAGATCAGCGACAACGTGGGCAGCGACGAGTCCGAGCCGGAGGTGCTGTTCACCCATCACCAGCACGCCCGCGAGCACCTCACCGTCGAGATGGCGCTCTACCTGCTGCGCGAGCTGACCTCCGACTACGGCTCCGACTCGCGCGTCACCAGCATGGTGAACAACCGTGAGATCTGGATCGTCCCGGACATCAACCCGGACGGCGGCGAGTACGACATCGCGACGGGGTCGTACCGCTCGTGGCGCAAGAACCGCCAGCCCAACAGCGGCAGTTCGTACGTCGGTACCGACCTCAACCGCAACTGGAACTACCGCTGGGGCTGCTGCGGCGGCTCCTCGGGCTCGACGTCCTCCGATACGTACCGGGGCCGGGCGGCGGAGTCGGCACCCGAGGTGAAGGTCGTCGCCGACTTCGTGCGCAGCCGGGTCGTCGGCGGGGTGCAGCAGATCAAGGCCGGCATCGACTTCCACACGTACAGCGAGCTGGTGCTGTGGCCGTTCGGCTACACGTACTCCGACACGACCACCGGCATGACCGCGGACGACAACGCGGCGTTCAAGGCGGTCGGGCAGAAGATGGCCGCGAGCAACGGGTACACGGCCGAGCAGTCCAGCGACCTGTACATCACGGACGGGTCGATCGACGACTACCTCTGGGGCACGCACAAGATCTTCGGGTACACCTTCGAGATGTATCCGAGGTCCGGCGGTGGCGGGTTCTACCCGCCCGACGAGGTGATCGAGCGGGAGACCTCCCGTAACCGCGACGCGGTGCTGCAACTCCTGGAGAACGCGGACTGCATGTACCGGGCCATCGGGAAAGAAGCCCAGTACTGCCGGTAGTGGACCGGCCGGCTACTCGGCGTCTTCCTCGAAGTAGGCGTCCAGTACCGCGTCCAACTGCGTGTCCCACTCGGTGAAGTGGCTCCTGGCCGGTGCTTCGATCTCGATCGGGTACCAGCGCCGGTCAGGGGTGTGGACGGTGACGGTGTAGCGCTTGCCGAAGCGGGCGGTCTCCGTCTCCACCGCCCCGATCTCGTCCCAGCGGAACTCGCATCCCTGGTCGTCCAGGGACAGGCGTACGCCTCTGTGGTCCGCGACTATTCTCGCGCGGCGGTCGGACGCCTCGAAGACGGGACCGTCGACGTCGGCCTCCTCCTCCGGCTCGGAGGGCGAGGCCGCCTCGGCCGTCTCCTCCGGCTCGGGGGCGGACTCCTCGGCGTCCTGCGCCGCGGCGACCTCCGGCTCCTTCTCCGGCCCGTCGTCCTCCGTCCTCGCCGACGCGGGTGACGTGAGCCCGGGGATGAAGGCCGGGTCGAATCCGGCGCCCTCCAGGGGCTGGCTGCTCGAACCTATGCGCTGCTCCACAGCGGAGCAGTATGGTCGACAAACCTGTGCCGCACACAGCCAGCCCCGACTTCGTTATAAGACGCCTACACGAAACAGGACGTCTACACGAACAGGCTCAGTACCGCCGCCACCGCGAACCCCGCCACCGACAGCACACTCTCCAGCACGGTCCACGACTTGAGCGTGTCCCGTTCGCTGATGCCGAAGTACTTGGCGACCATCCAGAAGCCGCCGTCGTTGACGTGCGAGGCGAAGATGGAGCCGGCGGAGATGGCCATGATGACCAGGGCGACGAAGGCCTGGGAGTGGTCGCCCTCGGACAGCAGGGGCGCCACGATGCCCGCCGTCGTCACGATGGCCACCGTCGCGGAGCCCTGGGCGACGCGCAGGACCACGGAGATCAGGTAGGAGAGGACGAGCACCGGCAGGCCCACGTCGTTGAACGTGTCCGAGAGGGCCTGGGCGACGCCGCTGGCCTTGAGGACGGCGCCGAAGATGCCGCCCGCGCCGACCACGAGCAGGATGTTGCCGACCGGCTTCAGGGACGCCGTGGACACCGTCTCCAGCGACTTGCGGGACCAGCCGCGCCGGATGCCCAGCAGGTAGTACGCGAGGAACAGGGCGAGGGTGAGCGCCACGAACGGGTTGCCGAAGAACTCGATCACCGAGCGGAGGGTGGAGGGGTCCAGGGCGATCGAGGAGAAGGTCGCGGCGAGGATGAGGACCAGCGGGGTGCCGATGATGCCCAGGACCGTGCCGAGGGAGACCGGCTGCTCGCGCGGCTCCGTGCCGGCCGCCCGCTGCTCGTCGACGACGGCCTGCTTGGCCTCCTCCGCCGCCTCGACCATGTCCTGCGGCACGGCGACGAAGATGCGGCGGCCGATCCACGCCGAGTACGCCCAGGCGGCGGCCACGGCGGGCAGACCGCAGACGATGCCCATGAGGATGACCCAGCCGAGGTCGACGTGGAGGAGACCGGCGGCGGCCACCGGGCCCGGGTGCGGCGGCAGGAACGCGTGGGTGACCGACAGGCCCGCGAGCAGGGGCAGGCAGTAGAGCAGGATCGACTTGCCCGAGCGCTTGGCGGCGGCGTAGACGATGGGCGCCAGGACGAAGATGCCGACGTCGAAGAAGACCGGGATGCCGAAGATCAGACCGGTGAGGCCCATGGCGAGCGGGGCGCGCTTCTCGCCGAACAGGCCGAGCAGGCGACCGGCCAGTACCTCGGCGCCGCCGCTGACTTCGAGGATCGCGCCGAGCATGGTGCCCAGGCCGATGATGATCGCGACATGGCCGAGGATGCCGCCCATGCCGGACTCGATGGTGGAGACGGCGTCCGACTTCTGGACCGTGCCGAAGAGTTCGGTGACCGACAGGCCGGCCGCGAGGCCGACGGCTATGGAGACCGCGAGCAGGGCGACGAACGGCTGGAGTCTCATCCTGATGATGAGGAACAGCAGCAGCCCGATGCCGAGCGCGGCGGTGAGCAGGAGTCCGGCCGTACCGTCGACCAGGAGGAGCAGGCCTCCGGTGTGGGGTGGGGTCTCGGCTGGGGCGGACGCGGCGAGCGGATGGGACATTCGGGGGTCCTCTACGTAAATGCATGCAGCTTCTGGTAGGGGGGAGCGCGACGCGGCGCATCGAGGGCGCCGCGCCTCACGGACGTGCGGGGGTGGGGGTGGGTCAGCCGAGGACGGCCAGCGCGTCGATCTCGACGAGGAGACCCGCGGGCAGGCCGACGTAGACCGTCGTGCGCGCGGCGGGCGGCCGGGTCAGGCCCTGCTCCTCGAAGTACGCGTTGTAGATCTCGTTGAACTCGGCGAAGTGGGCCACGTCGGTGAGGTAGACGCGGATCATCATCGCGTCGTCCCAGCCGGCGCCGCCCTCTTCGAGGACGGCCTTGACGTTGGCCAGGGTCTGGAGGGTCTGCTCGCGCAGGGTCGGCCCGGCGGGCGTGGGCGGCTTGCCCTCCTCGGCGGGCAGGAAGCCGACCTGTCCGGCGACCTGGAGGATGTTGCCCTTCCTCACACCGTGCGAGAACTTCGCCGGCGGGGTGGTGTGGGTCTTGGGGGTGAGTGCGGTCTTGTCCGTCATTCGGTGCCCTTCACTGGTGTTCTGCCGGAGTACTCGCCGCTGATGGCGTCCGCCGTACGGCGCACCAGCGGCAGGAGGGTGAGGAGTTCGTCGGCGGTGACGACGACGTTCGGCGCGGAGACCGACATCGCGGCGACGACCCGGCCGTCGGCGCCGCGGATGGGCGCCGCGACGCAGTTGATGGACTCCTCGTGGCCGCCGAGGTCGGTGGCCCAGCCCTGTTCGCGCACCTTCTCCAGCTCGCGCAGGAACGCGCCGGCGTTCGGTGTCGAACGGGACGTGTAGGTCGGGTAGTCGAGCTTCTCCGCCACGGCCCGCCGCTCGTGCTCGGGCAGGTCGGCCAGCAGCAGCTTCGCGACCGCGGCGACGGTGATGGCGACGGGCTTGCCGATGCGGGAGTACATCCGCACCGGGTAGCGGCTCTCGACCTTGTCGATGTAGAGGACCTCGTTCTCCTCGTACACGGCGAGGTGCACGGTGTGCCCGCAGCTCTCGTTGAGGCGGACCAGGTGGGGATGGGCGATCTCGCGGACGTCGAGGTTCTCCATCGCCTCCTGGGCGAGGGCGAAGAGGCGGGCGCCGAGGCGGTAGCGCTGGTCGGACTGGCGGTAGACGAGGCCGTGCTCGTGGAGGGTGCGCAGCAGGCGCAGGGCCGTGGACTTGTGCACGCCGAGGCGGTCGGCGACCTGCCCCAGGTCGGCGGGGCCCTCGGCGAGCAGCGGCAGGATGCTGAGCGCGCGGTCGACGGTCTGGCTCATGGCGTACGTACCTCCTCGGGGGCCCGCTGTGTGTCATCGGTCCAGCCCGGGCCGAGTCGCAGTCTCCCCCACTGCGGCGTCGTCCAGGGCGGCGGAGGCGGTCGGCGTGCTCCCGCGCGGGCGGCGCGGCGAGGTCGCCGGGGGCGGTGAGCGCGGCGGCGGCCAGCAGATGCCCGTGCCGCAGCCGGTCGCGGACGGGCAGTCCGCGCAGGGTGGCGGAGAGGAACCCGGCGGCGAAGGCGTCCCCGGCACCGACGGCGGCGACGACGTCGACCCGCGGGGCGGGCACGAAGGTGACGTCCCGCCGGTCGAAGACGGTGGCTCCCGCGGCGCCCTGCTTCACGACCAGCACCTCGGGTTCGGGGAGGGCGGCGCGGACGGCCTCGGCGCCGCGCAGCCCCCAGGCCTCGTCCTGCCCGACGAACACGAGGTCCGCGCCGCGCGCGAGATCCCGCAGCACCTCCGGAGCGTCCGTGTCGCGCCACAGGCCGGGCCGGTGGTTGACGTCGAAGGAGACCAGGGGGCGGCCGGGCCGGCGGGCGGTCAGCTCGCGCATCAGGTCCAGGCAGGTCGCGGACAGTGCGGCCGTGATCCCGGACAGGTGCAGTACGCGGCCGGCGCGGACCGCGTCCAGGTCCACGTTGCCGGCCGACATGGCCGAGGCCGCTGACCCGGTCCGGTAGTACGCCACCTCGTGCGCGTCGGTGGCCCGGTCGCCGGCGGTGCGGAAGTAGATGCCGGTGGGGCGGGCGGGGTCGCGCCGGACGTGTGCCACGTCGACCCCGTACCCGCCGATCGCCCCGACCAGGTGGTCGCCGAACGGGTCGTCCCCCACCCGGCTGACCCACCGCACGGAGTGCCCGGCGGCGGCCAGCACGCACGCCGTGTTGGACTCCGCGCCACCGATGCCCCGGTCGAAGGAGGGGACGTCGGCGAGCCGTCCCGGCCGGGACGGCAGGAACGTGACCATGGACTCGCCGAGCGCGACGACGTCCACGACGTCGGGGGCGTTGCAGGGTCCGGTGGGGGTCACGATGCTCGTAGCTCCTCGTCGGATCGGTGGGTGGCGGTTTCATTGACCGGCGGTGGCCGAGATGTTAGACAGCGTTCAGCGACATACGCAATGAAGGTTGCAGCTACTGCAACAGTGCTGATCAG
>KE354153.1 GCA_000415505.1 Streptomyces afghaniensis 772 | reverse complement strand
TTCTCCCGCCCGGGTGCCATGCGCGCGAGTTTCGACGACTACCGCGCCATGGAGCAGGACGTCGCCCTCGACGACATCGACGCCGCCGAGGCCGCCGCCTCACCATGCCGGTACTGGCGCTCTGGGGTTCCGCAGGGCTGCCCTCCCGCCTGCCGACGCTGGAGATCTGGCGCGCCTACGCGGACGACGTCACCGGAGCAGAAATCCCGGAGTGCGGCCACTTCATCCCGGAAGAGCAACCGGAGGCGCTGCTGGGCCATTTGCGGTCGTTCCTGGCCGACGAGGCGAGTCGGTGACCCTGCCACCGTGACGAGAGCGGCGCCCCTGCGGGTCCACAGTCTCACTGGCCGGCCGGGGCAAGTCGTCCGAGCAGCCTCCCGAACCGAGGGGCGGCCCAGCCGCTTCCGGTTGGGCCGCCACTCAGTCAGATCCTGGCCGAGACCGGGACCCCCGCCGAAGCGTCCCCCGCGGCCGCGCTGTCGGATGTGCGCTGCCCGGGCATCCAGGCGCGGCGCGCGGTGAATCTCAGGAAGCCGCGACGTGGGCAGCGCGCAAGGAGACTTTGTCGATCTTCCCGACCGCGTTCTTCGCTATGGCCTCTACCACGAAGAACCCGGTCGGACGCTTGAAGCCGGTGAGGCTGCGCGCACAGAGCTCCCGCAGCGCCGTCAGATCGACGGTCACGCCTGGTCGCGGCTGTATGTAGGCCACGACCACCTCTCCCCACTTCTCGTCGGGTACGCCGATCACGGCGGCTTCGAGCACCGACGGGTCGCTTGTGAGGACGTCCTCGATTTCCTTGGGGTAGATGTTCTCCCCACCACGGATGATCATGTCCTTCGAGCGCCCGACCAGGGTCAGATAGCCCTCGGCGTCGAGGTGACCCACATCGCCCGTGTGCAACCAGCCGTCGACGATGACTCTGGCCGTTTCCTCAGGGCGGCCGAGATAGCCACGCATGACGTTGGGGCCCTTCACGAGGACCTCACCGTCCGTGCCCGGCCCCACCTCGGTACCTTCGGCGTCGACGATCCGAATCTCCTGGCCGGGGAAGGGAAGTCCCACGGTGCCGGCACGTCGCGGGCCCGCGACGGGGTTGATGGTGGACCCGCAGGTTCCTTCGGACAGGCCGTACCCCTCGACAAGAGGGAACCCGTACCGGGCTTCGAACCGGTTCAGCAACTCGGCGGAGGCAGGTGCGGCGCCACAGACTCCGAACCTCAGCGACGATGTGTCGGGCCGCACGCCGTCCGGGAGCGCAGCGAGCATGCCGTAGATCGTCGGCACGGCGCTGAAGAAGGTGGGGCGCTCCTGCTCGACGAGGTCGAAGAAGCTGTGTGGGTCGAACCGGTGGCCCGCGATGACGACGCTCGCCCCCGCGAGAAGAGGCGTGAGAATGCTGACCACGATGCCGTTGACGTGGAAGAGCGGCAGGATCAGCAGACACCGGTCGGCGGGCCCGATGTCCAGGGACCGGCGGCCCATTTCCGTCATGGCGTCGATGTTGGCGTGGTCCAGCATCACGCCCTTGGGCGTCCCGGTGGTGCCGCTGGTGTAGATGAGAAGAGCCAGCGCGGACGAGTCCACATGCGGTGCGTGATCCGAACTCGTCCCTTCCTTGTACAGTGCGCCGACGGCGAGTACGGCAGTACCGTCCGTGACGGGCGCCGCGCGGTCTTCGACCACCAGCAGACGCGCACCGGAGTCCTTGACCTGTCGGTCCACCTCGACGTCGGTCATGCTCGGGTTGACCGGCGTGATGGTGGCGCCGATCCGCCAGGCGGCGAACAACAGCAGCACGAACTCGATGCGGTTCGTCAGCTTGAGGGCCACGACATCGCCGGGACCGATGCCGAGGTCCTGGAGCTGACGCGCTGCCGCACGGACCCGGTCCAGCAACTGAGCGTTGGTGAGTGACTGGCGCCCGTCCGAGACCGCTGCCCCATCGGGGTCGAGAGCGGCGCGACGGTCGGGCAGTGAAGCGAAGTTCATGGCGGGCGTACCTGTCTCGGTGTTGTGCGATCCGGTCAAGGAGTCGATGCCGGCGCGGGGTGCAACTGCCGGGTGAGGAACTCGATCTGGTCGCGGACCAGGGCCTCGAAGGTCTCGCCGGTGTAGAAGTCGAAGTGGCCGGCGTCGTACCTCTTGATCTCTCCCCGGGGTGCGGTGCGCGCGTACCGGAGGGTCTGGGCGGGAGGCGTGACGGAGTCGGTGTTGCTGACGCAGAAGAGGATCGGCATGGCGACCTTCTTCGCCGCACGCCCAGGCCGGTAGGTGGCGATGGTCGGAATGACCCGCGCCGCCACCTCGTTGCGGAACGTCGTCCCCGCCGGTTGCAGCGCCTGATATCCGGGCAGGGCGTCCGGAGCGTTCATGAGGGCCGGCGAACCGGGGGCGGAGGCGATGGGAACCATCGCGGGTGCCTTGCCGCGCACTCTGGCCGCCATGTCCCGAGCGAGCACGGGGGTCATCCTGAGCGAGGCGACCGGGCCGAGCGCGAGCGCGGAGGCGAGACCATCGGTGAACGGGCACTGGGACACGGCCGCGCGCAGTTCGGGATGCCGAGAGGCGACGGTGATGGCGTGGCCTCCGCCGAAGGAGCTGCCCCACACCGCGATGCGGGAGCGGTCGACGTCAGGGCGGGCCTTGACGTAGGCGATGGCGGCGTCCCAGTCGGCGAGCTGACGCTTGATCGACAGGAGCTGGCGCGGGTGACCGCCGCTGTCGCCGAAGTGCCGGTAGGTGAAGGCCACGGCGGCGATGCCGGCCTGAGCGAAACGCTCGGCGAAGGCGTCCAGGCGCATCTCGCGGGTGGCGCCGAGGCCGTGCCCGAGGATGACGACGGGCGGGGAGGTGACGCCGGTCGGGAGGTAGAGCCATCCGGCACAGGTGCTGTCGCCGGAGGGGAAGGTGATGTCGTGGCGGGTGAAGGAGTGCGCAGTGGTCATCATCGGCTCACCGCCGCGTCGTCTTCGTCGAGCGGTGCCCGGGCACGCTGCCCGAGGCGAGCGCCTGGGCGTAGGTGTCCGGGTTGTAGAGCGGGAGCTCGCCGGTGGCGTCCGTCGTCTCCATGTAGTCGAGCATCAGTTCCTGGCCGTCCTTCGACATGACCCTGGTGAAGAACTCGGCGCGTTCGACGTGGAGTCCGTCCTCCAGGGGCATCGAGCCGCCGAAGTACACCGACCTCTTGGCGGCCGCGACCGACCCCTTCGACCGCCGGCCGAAGTGCTCCGCGAGTTCGACCGCCTGCGCGACGACCTTGTCCTGGGGTACGACCTTGTCGACCGCCCCGTTGGCGAGCGCCTCCGCGGGCGTGAACGGCTTGCCTTCGAGGATCGCGGCCAGGGACCGATGGGTGCCGATCAGGCGGGTCAGCCGCTGGGTGCCGCCTCCGCCCGGGATGATGCCGAGGAGGATTTCGGGCTGGCCGATGAAGAAGTCCCCGTCGGCCATGACCCGAAGATCGCAGGCCCAGGCGAACTCGGCGCCGAGGCCGAGAGCCGAACCGTTGAGGGCGGCGACGAAGAGGACACCGCTGGCGTTCATCCGGAGGAAGGTCGTGTGCAGACGCTCCAGCTGGAGGGCCCCGCGCATCGGGGTCCTGCGCATCACGGGCCCGAGGAGACGGGACCGGTCCACGTGCTTGGCCATGCGTACGACGGCGGCGGCACCGCGTCGGCCGACCGTCGGGCTCGCGGCTCCCTCTTCCTGCAGCCACCGGACCGCGGCATGGCTGACGAACCGCTCGGGATGTGCCCCGGTGAAGACGACGGCACGGATGCTCGGATCGCGGTCGACCCGGTTCACCAGCTTGTCCAGCTGATGGGCGATATCGAGGCCGAACAACTGGTGCGGGCCGCCGTCGACCCGGACGACAAGGACGGCTCCGCGGTCCTCGATCTCCAGATGACCCTTGTCTTTGTATGGCATGGATTCTGCTCCCGTGCTGAGTTCATGGGGGAGTGCAAAGCGAGTGAGGGAGGGCCTGCCGGCGCCAGGAATCTGGGACAGTGCGTGAAAGCCCGTCCGGGGAGGCGCGCCCGTGTCCGAAACGGCACGTCACTCGAGATGTGTACTATTGCCGTGACGAGTTAGATAACCAAGTTATTTCAAGAGTGTCAATGGTGGAGGCGCGAGAGGCATGGCAGGGCGGCCGAGGCTCGATGACGCACCGGAGCGGCTTGTGCGAGCCGCTGTCGGCCTGCTGGCCGAACAGGGGCCGTCGGCCATCAAGGCGCGTACGGTGGCGTCCGCGAGCGGGCTGTCGACGATGGTCGTCTACGGCCACTTCGGAGGGATCCCCGAACTGATGCGCGCCGTGGCCGACCACGGCTTCAGGGAGCTCGGCGCGGCGTTCGCCCAGGTGCCGGTGACGGATGATCCGATCGCGGATCTCTTCGCCATGGCTTTGACCTGCCGCCGAGTGGCCCACGAGAACCCTCACCTGTACGACCTGATGTTCGGCCTGTCCACTCGTGCGACGTACCGGCCGCTGTCGGACGCGGACCTTCGCTTCAGCGGACATTCGCCGGCCTTCCGGGATGCCCACGCCCATATCACCGCGGCATGTCAACGGCTCGTGGACTCGGGCAGGGCCGAGCGGCAGGAACCTGAAGTCATAGCCGCCCAGTTGTGGAGTCTGGTCCACGGGTACGTCACCCTTGAGCTGGCCGAGCACTTCGGCGAGTTCGAGGACCCCGTGGTGCAGGTGATGCTGCCGATGGGCGTGAACTTCGCTGTCGGTCTGGGCGACGAGCGGGAACGGGCCGAAGCCTCGCACGAGGCGGGCGCGCGCCTTTACGACTCGATCGTTCAAGGTCGGTGAAAGTCGGTAAGGCAGGTCGCTGTCCCGTGCGGGACCACCCGTGTGCGGCTAGGGCGACTTGGTCTCCGCGGCAGAGGTACCGGTGCCCGGCGTGAGCTGGTCATGCCTCCCCAGCGCCGCGACCTCCCGTTCGAGGGACGGAACGGCACGGGCCGCGAAGCGCCTCGCCCATGGCCAGGCCAGTGGCGAATTCAGCGCTGCCTTGGCCCAGTTGGCCACGACGACCGCGCGCGGGACGTACACGCGGCTGCGGCGGCGCACGAGCCCGTCGACGATCGCGGCAGCCGCCCGGTCGGCACTCGTGGTGACATTGCCCGGGTAGGGAAGCCGGTTGCGCAGGCCCTGGAACGAGGGGAGGTCCACCTCGGCGCCCCGGACGAGATCCGTGTCGATCCAGGAGGGGTGCACCAGGCCGACCGTGACGCCGAGGTGCGCCACCTCCTGGCGATAGGTCAGGGCGAGCAGCTCGGCCGCGGCCTTGCTGGCGCCATAGGAGGCCATCGCCGCCAGCGGCATGAAGGACAGCGCGGACGCCACGACCAGCACGTGTCCCCGGCTGCGCTCCAGATGGGGCGTCACGTACTTGAGGGTCCGGAAGACACCGTTCAGATTGATGTCCAGGACCCGCTCGAACGACGCCTCGTCCGTCTGTCGCACGGTCCCGTACGCCACGACGCCTGCATTGGCGACGACGAGATCGATGCCGCCCATGACCCCCGCGGCCTCATCGATCGCTGACCGCAGGACGGTGCCGTCGCGCACATCGGCCTCACGCCAGGAAGCGGCGGGGCCCAGATCGCGGGCGAGATCACGGAGCCGATCGGGCTCCAGTCCGATCAAGGTCACCTGAGCGCCTCGGGCGATGGCCAGGCGGGCCACCTTCTCGCCGATGCCGCGCGCCGCTCCGGTGACAACCAGCTTTCTGCCCAGCAAGTCACGTTTCATGGCGGCAACATAACTTCGTTATTTATTGAGCGCAAGATGTCGCGTGTATGAACTGTCCCCGCTCCACCTGCTGGGTCTCACGACTGGACGAACCTATGCTGACTGTCATGAGGCGGACATCCTTTGCGCACTGGCCCTGTTCGATCGCGCGCACCATGGACTTGCTCGGGGACTGGTGGACGCCGTTGGTGCTGCGTGAGGCGTTCTACGGGATCCGGCGGTTCGACGCGTTCCAGGTGTCACCGGGGATCGCGCGCAACACATTGACCGACCGGTTGCGCCGGCTGGTGGACATGGCCACGGTCACGGCCGCCGCGCGGGCGGGAGCGCGCTACTTCGACTCCACGGGGGAGGGCCCCTTCGCCCGCCGGGTCCTCCTTGAGCTGGACTCCGTCGCGGCTGCCCGGGGAGCGACTCTCGTGCCCGCGTTCGGCTACGACTACGTTCCCGGCAATCTCGCCGGCGCCCTGGCCCTGGAACAGGCGGGCGAGCGCGCATGCCATGTCGAGATCGGCTACTTCATCACCCGTTCGGGGCGCGGGAGTGAGCTGCAGTACCGGAGCACCCTGCGCGACTCCTGGGACCTGACCACGGGTGGCACGCGCCAGACGCTGGTCGCCGCGGCGGCCGAGGACGGGTTCGCCTACCGCACCCCACGCCCTGGAGCCTCATCCCGACTGGTCGACGAGCGGGCCGCCGAGCGTGTCCTCACCTTCCGCTCCGCCGGTGTGCGACGCCCGGCCATGACCGTCCCGGACACGGAGCATCTCGGCCTGCCTGAGGTCTTCCCTCAGTTGGAGAGCGTCGAGGTGGGGATGGGCTGGCTCGGGCGGTGGACGCGTCCGGTACAGATCGCCGCCATGCTCCAGGCGCCCTTGCTGAGGTCGGCCAAGGTGCGGGCTGCTCTGACGCGGTGGTCCGGGCGGCTCCGGGGAGCACATCGTGAGCCGGACACCGACGGCCGTTTCCCTGGTGATCGCGGTCGCCCGCGACGGCCACGGTCGTCCCCTGGCCACGACGGCCCTCACCGGACCTGATCCCTACGAGATGCGGCGGCGCCGGATGCCGTCCTCAAGCCCGGTGTACACGGTCCGGTCGCGGCCTTCGGGCTCGACACGCTCAGGCTCGGTGCCGCCGAGGCGGGAGTACACGAAGTCGACGGGGCGTTGGCCCGTCGGTGATCGCTGCGCGGGCATGGATCACGGCATCGGGGCGTTGAACCACAGCGACTGAGTCGATGAACAGGTTGTGCGATCGGGAGCGAGTCGGCCACCGACGTGGAGTCGACCGTCCCAGTGGAAAGGAAAGGTCCATGGACGAGCAGGGTGAGCACTTCGACGTCGTCGTACTCGGCGCGGGCCCAGGCGGGTACGTGGCCGCCATCAGGGCCGCCCAACTGGGCAAGCGTGTAGCGGTCGTCGAGGAGAGGTACTGGGGCGGCGTCTGCCTGAACGTGGGCTGCATCCCCACCAAGGCCCTGCTGCGCAACGCCGAACTGGCGCACGTCTTCACGCGCGAGGCGAAGACCTTCGGCATCAAGGTCGACGGTGAGGTCTCCTTCGACTACGGGGAGGCATTCCGCCGTAGTCGGAAGGTCGCGGACGGCCGGGTCAAGGGCGTCCACTACCTGATGAAGAAGAACAAGATCACGGAAGTCGGTGGCCGCGGTACGTTCCTCGACCCGCACACGCTTCTGGTCGCCGACCACGACGGCAACTCCCGCACCATAGGCTTCGACCACTGCATCATCGCCACGGGCGCCACCCCGAAGCTGCTCCCCGGCACCAAGCGCAGCGCGCGCGTGGTGACGTACGAGGAGCAGATCCTCGCGGAGGACCTCCCGCAGTCGATCGTCATCGCGGGTGCCGGCGCCATCGGCATCGAGTTCGCGTACATCCTGCACAACTACGGTGTGCACGTCACGATCGTGGAGTTCCTGGACCGCGTCGCTCCCCTCGAGGACGCCGAGATTTCCGCCGTACTCGCCAAGCAGTACCGAAAGTTGGGCATCGACGTACTCACCTCGACCCGTGTCGAGTCGATCGATGAGTCCGGGCAGCAGGTCCGCGTCACGGTCACCGGAAAGGACGGTGCCCGCCAGGTCCTGGAGGCGGACAAGGTCCTCCAAGCGATCGGCTTCGCCCCGAACGTGACCGGGTACGGCCTGGAGAACACCGGCGTCAAGGTCACGGAGCGCGGCGCCATCGATGTGGACGAGCGCTGCCGTACGTCCGTTCCGCACATCTACGCCATCGGTGACGTCACCGCGAAGCTCATGCTCGCGCACGCCGCTGAGGCGATGGGAGTGGTCGCCGCTGAGACACTCTCAGGCGCGGAGACCATGGAGCTGGACTACGTCATGATCCCGCGCACCACCTTCTGCCAGCCGCAGATCGCCAGCTTCGGCTACACCGAGGCACAGGCGAGGGAGCAGGGTTTCGACGTCCAGGTGGCCCAGTTCCCGTTCACCGCGAACGCCAAGGCTCATGGTCTGGGTGATGCGACCGGCTTCGTGAAGCTCATCAGTGACGCCAAGTACGGCGAGCTCATAGGCGCTCACCTCATCGGCCCGGACGTCACCGAGCTGCTCCCCGAACTGACGCTGGCCCAGCAGTGGGACCTCACCGTCCATGAGGTCGCCCGCAACGTCCACGCCCACCCCACCCTCGGCGAGGCGGTCAAGGAAGCCGTCCACGGCCTCGCGGGCCACATGATCAACATGTAGCAGGCGCTGCCCTCTCGAAATGCGACGTGAGTATGGGCTGGGTGGTCTGCCGCGTTACCGACCTGTGCGCGAGGCAGTTCCGTGGCGTCAGAGGAACCTGTGGCATCGAAGGACGACCTCGTCGGCAACGTCGTCGCGGAGGAGCTACGCACGCAGGCGGCGAGGTACGGCACTCTGCGGCCCGGCCGCCCGGCCGCCCGGGACTCGAGGAGGTCGCTGCAACTGTCCCGCGCCGCCTTCGACTCGAAGCTCGCCGTTGAGGTCCTAGAGAAGGGCATCGAGAACGCCCTCGCGTTAATGTGCTGAGCAGTGCGGGATCAGGCCGGATCGACGAATATGTCGAGCGCGAGATCACCCTCGAAGCCGGCAGGGCTGTAGACGGACAGGTCGGTGACGCCCTCGTCCGACAGCACCTCGTCGTCGATGAACAGATTGCCGGTGCACTTCCGTGCGTCACGCGTGACGACGGCGTACGCGGCGTCGGCCATGATCTGTGGGCTGCGGGCCTGCCCGGCGCCACCGACCACATTGCGTACAGCAGCTGTGTCGATCAGGGTTCGCGGCCACAACGAGTTGGCGGCGATACCGTCGGCGGCGAGCTCCTCCGCGAGCCCGATGGTGCACAGACTCATGCCGTACTTCGACAGCGTGTAACCGAGATGCTTCCCCACCCAGTACGGCGCGAGGTTCAACGGCGGGGAGAGCGTGAGGACATGCGGATTCTCCGCCTCGCGCAGGTGCGGGATAGCGGCCTTGCTCAGCAGGAACGTGCCACGCGTGTTGATGTCCTGCATCAGGTCGTACCGCTTCATCTCCAGCTGCTCCGACGACGACAGGTCGATCGCGCTGGCGTTGTTCACCACGATGTCGATGCCACCGAAGGCACTGACCGCCGCGTTGACAGCGGTGCGCACATCGACCTCGTTTCGGACGTCACCGACGACGGCCAGCCCCTTGCCGCCCGCGCGCTCAATCTCGTCAACGGCGGTGTGGACCGTGCCTTCGAGCTTCGGATGCGGCACGGCGGTCTTGGCGAGCATCACCACGTTCGCACCGTCGCGGGCCGCGCGCAGAGCGATGGCGAGTCCGATGCCGCGGCTGCCTCCCGACATCAGGATGGTCTTGTCGGCCAGCGTCTGTGTCATGGTCGAACCTCCAAAATAGATTGCTGAGCTAATGATGCGCGATGCTAATGATATCTTCCCCGTATGACTTCCACTCCCACACGCCAGATCGACCGGCTCTACCACGAGCTCCTCGCTCCCGAAGAGACACAGTCCGTTCGCGCTGCCGTGCGCCGGATCGCAGAGCACGAAGTGGCTCCGCACGCCGTGGCGATCGCGGGGGGCGACGAGCGCACGGACGGCTTCCCCCGGCATGTGTTTGACGGGCTTGCGTCGGCGGGGGTCTTCCGGATCCCCTTCCCCGGCGAGGTCGGCGGCGACGGCCTGACCCACCCGGCGACCGCCACCGCCGCGGCCATCGAGGAACTGGCCTACTGCTCCAGCAGCGTCGCGGCCGTCTTCGATGTGCACTGCATCCTGGCGGGCAACGCCCTGCGGCAGGGCACCGAGGAGCAGCAGCAGCGATGGCTGCGAAAGGTCGCGGAGGGCTCAGTGGTCGGCGCGTTCGCCACCACCGAGCCGAACGCCTCAAGTGACCTGTCCCCGCAGGCGGTTCAGACCGAGGCGATACGCACCGAGGCCGGCTGGGTGCTGAACGGCCACAAGCGGTGGATCTCCAACTCGCCCGTCGCCGGGTTCGTGGTGGTTCTCGCCCGCACCGGCACCCGGCTGAGCATGTTCATCGTCGACACGGCACTTCCCGGAGTGGAAGTCGGCCTTCCCGACCGCAAGATGGGCAACCGGGGCCAGCTCACCGCGGACATCCGCTTCACGGATGTGCACCTGACCGACGACGACCTCCTCGGTGGCGCCGAGGGACACGGACTGCGCCATGCGCTGTCCACTCTGACCTACGGCCGGATCGGCATCGCGGCTGCCGGGGTCGGGATGGCGCAGGCCGCCTTCGACCACACCGTGGCCCACCTGTCGACGCGACACGCCTTCGGCAAGCCGGTGGCCGCCAACCAGCACTGGCAGTTCCTGCTCGCCGAACGGGCCACCGAGATCGAGAACGCCCGCACCCTCTACACGAAGGCCGCCCTGCGCCTGGACGCGGGCAACCCGTCCCCGGAGCCCGAGGCCGCGATGGCGAAGTACTACGCCACCAAGCTGTCGGTGGACATGGCGCGCGACGCCGTCCAGGCCTTCGGAGGCCTCGGCTTCGCGCGCGAACTGGGTGCCGACGGCAGCCCCGGCCCCGTCGAGGCGATCTACCGGGACAGCAAGATCGGCGAGATCTATGAGGGCACCAACGAGATCCAGAAGTGGGTCGTAGCCCGGCAGATCTTCGGTCGGGCCATCGTCGGCTGACCACCCAGGACGCACCGGCCGTAAGCCGGCGGACGGTGGGGAATCCCGCCGGCCCGCAGCGGTCCTGGCGCCTCGGGCTTTCTCGTACGATGGACAGGACCATACGTACGACTAACCATGGGCGGGATAAACGATGTCCGAGGCTCCGCTGGTACCGGGGACAGTGGCCGAGCACACCATCTGCCTGCTGGTCAAACTCGGACAGGTGGCGTTCAGGATCGCCGAGGACGGCATCGGCGGGACCGGCCTGCGAGTGCGGCATTACAGCGTCCTGCAGGCTTTGGCTGACAACGGTGCCATGCCGCAACTGGCACTTGGCTCGTTCCTGCGCATCGACCCCGCGACGATGGTGACGAGTCTCGACGACCTGGAGCGCGCCGGATACGCGGAGCGGACACGAGATCCGCAGGATCGTCGCCGCTACGCCGTGGACATCACCGCCGAAGGGCGGAAGGTCCTGGCGCGCCTCAACCGCACACTCGTCGATCTCGACGGCGAAATCCTCGCAGACCTGGGCACCACGGAACGACAGTCGCTTCACGTCCTGCTGGACAGTCTCGCGGGAAGTCCCGCTCTGACCTCCCTGTTCGACACCGTCCGGGAGCAGAACGGTGGGAAACGGGCTTAACGGCTCCAGGGGATCGCCCCGGGGTATAGCGCTATGCCCCGGTTCTGGCGAAGTCGGCTTGCCGGCAGATTCTTCGTCTGCTGGTGGTACGGCGGGCGCGAGCCCGTGAGCTGCGGCGATTATGTAACGGGCGACACTTGCGGCTCGTCTGGCCCGCGTATGGTCCGGATCTTGGTTGTTCCATCGAGTTCATGTCCGGAGCGGTAGTCGGCTGGGGTGACAGATGTGGATGGCTGCCCGCCTGGGGTGGGCACCACATGGCACAGGTTGCAGGGGCGTCCAGGGGATCCAGGACGAGGGCTGAACGCCAGGTCAGGGCCTCATGGTCCGGGGGAGTCCGCCGAGTCGGTGAGATGGAGGGGCAGGCGCCCGTGGGAGGTCATCGCCTCCGCCGCAGGATGCCTGCCGCCCTTCGACCGAGCCGACATGGCTACTTCGGTGCCCTTGCCCACCGGAGCAACGGATCGGCGGGTTCTCCCATCGCTCCCGGTCAGGCTGGAGGCACCACGGGCAGGACGATGCGGGACGGCCGGGCGGGATCGTGGAAGACCTGCTGCCGGGCCACTCGGGCCGTGGTCGCGCTCTCCTCGGGTTCGCCCGTGTTGAGGTTGCGGTCCCAGCGCGGGAAGTTGCTGGAGGTGACCTGGACCCGTATCCGGTGCCCCGCCCGGAAGACGATGCTGGTCGACCACAGGTCCACGACGTGTTCGGCCGCCTCGCCCGGTGTCGCCGCGCGCACCCGCACGATGCCGTCGGCCACATTGCGGGAGACACCGTTCTCGTCGACGTCGCACAGGCGTGCCACCCAGTCGGTCGAGGGCCCGTCCGTGGCGGCGAAGAGCACCGCCCGGACGCGCCCGGTCACCTCGACGGCCTCGGTGAGCGGTGCGGTGGTGAAGACCAGGACGTCCTCGCGTCCCTCCACGGCCGTCTGGTCGAGTGGCCCGGCACGGAACTCGTCGGACATCAGGAGCGCGCCGCCGGTCGTGGGCACCGGGTCCATGGGGTCATAGGTGAACTCATCGGCCCGCTCGGCCGTGGACGGCGGCTCCTGCGTCAGGCGTCCGTCGGCGCGCAGGTGGAAGTCCGTGTCCACCGCCCGCGACAGGGGCCATTCCGTCTCCTCGCGCCACTGGTTGATGCCCATGACGAACAGCAGCACCTTGCCGGTGTCCGGCTCCAGAGCCTCACTGTCGCCCAGCGTGCGCTGGAACCAGTCGAACTGCATGTCGTGCACGCGTCCCCGCATGCCCATGAAGTCGGAGTTCGCGCCGAACCCGAAGTTGACGTCACCGACCACGTGCCGCCAGTTGGTGTGGGACCACGGGCCCATGATCAGCGTGGCGGGCCGGCCGGCGCTGCGCATGGCGGTGAAGTTGTCGAGCGTGCCCTGGGCGAAGATGTCGTACCAGCCGCCGAGCTGGAAGGTGGGCAGGTCGACCTCGTCGTGCCGGCCCGCCACGCGGCAGGACCGGGCCCAGTCGGGCTCCCGCCGGGAACGCTCGTAGCCCAGCTCGGGCAGGTCGTGCCGGGCGAACGCGGGAAACCGCCCGGCGGGCAGCTCCGCGTAACCGCCGCTTGCCAGGCCGTCCAGATCCCGCACGAGCCCGGTGATACCGCTCACGAGTCCCTCGAGGTCGGTGCGGTGACGGCGCATCAGCGTGTCGGCGCCCTGCATGAGAGACCAGGGCACGGTGATGCCGAGTTCGATCGCGCCGCCGCGCGTCCACAGGCCGTCGTCCGGATCGGACCACGTGATCAACGGTGCGATCGCCTTCAGCTCCGGTGGCTTCGACAGCGCCGCCATCCACTGGGTGTTGCCGAAGTAGCTGCCGCCGACCATGCCGACTGAACCGTTCGCGCCGGGAAGGGCAGCGGCCCACCGCACGGTGTCGTAACCGTCGCTCTCCTCGTACGTCCACGGCTCCCATTCCCCCTCGGAGGCGAACCGGCCACGGGTGTCCTGGATGACCACCATGAAGCCACGCCTGGCTGCCGCCAGGGGATCGAGCATCATGGCCAGCAGGGGCGACTGCTTGCCGTACGGCAGTCGGCTCAGCAGCACCGGCCACGGCCCCGTACCCCCGGGCCGGTAGACATCGGCGCGCAGCACAGTGCCGTCACGCATCTCCGTCGGCACATCGAACTCGATCTGAATCTCTGCCACGCGCTGCCCCTTTGCATGCCACGACGCTGTCAGGCACATGGTCGAACCCGGTCCCCGTCCCGCACTACCCCCGAACGGGGTGGCTACGGCGCTCTCGGGGCGCTCACGCCACCGCGTTCAGCAGGTCGGCCAGCAGGTCGGGCCGTTCCAAGGCGATGAAGTGGCCTGCTCCCGGCACCTGCGTGAAATCGGCGGTCGGCAGCAGCTCCTTGTCGGCTTGCCGGTCCGATGGCCGCGACCAGTCCTTCTCCCCGTAGACGAGGTGGACGGGTGCCTTGACCTCGGGGTAGCGCGAGCGGGCGGCGATGAGACTGGGCAGACTCTGGTACACGGCCCGGGCGACGCTCGCGTAGCCGGGGCGGCGGCCAACCTGGAGGAGTTCGTCGAGGTAGTCCTCCCGCAGCGCGGTCCTGTCGACCAGCCCGCCCTGCAGGATCCTGCGGACGACGGCCTTGGGCTCCACCCCGGCGACCACCGGGCCCACCCCCGGAGTGAGGACACCGCCGACCACCACACGGGCGAGAAGACTGGACCGGGCGATACCGCCGCGGAAGTCGTACGTGTTCACCGCGACGACGCGCCGGACCCGCTCGGGCAGGTCGGCCGCGGTGGTCAGGGCGAGCACCGCCCCCATGGACTCCCCGACCAGGGTCACGTCGTGGAGGTCGAGTTCGGTCAGGAGCCGCTTGACGCCCGCGCGCATGGCCGGCTCGTCGTACGACGCACCGGGCATGATCTCGGAGTAGCCCATCCCCGGCAGGTCGAGGGCATACACGGTGTACTGGTCCGCGATCAGCGGGATGAGGGAGCGGAAGTGCTCGGCCTGGGTGCGCACGGTGTGCAGCAGGACCACGGGAGCGCCGGTGCCCGCTCTGAGGTAGCGCAGGGTCCCCTCGTCGCTGCGGAGTCCCGCGCGCGGGGCGATGGTGTGGCTGGTGGTTCCCGGGATGTGAATCGTGGGACGTGGCTCTGGGCTGGGCATCTCGCTGGCTTCCCTTTGTGTGAACTGCTGCGGACGGGTGATTCGGATAGGGCCCGCCCGAAGGGGCATGACCACGACCAGCCCTTGGATTCATTGAGAAACCGACCGGTTTCCGGCATCGTAAACCGATCGGTTTCCGGGTGCAAGGCTGAGGTTGCCATCCGCAGCAATAGGGTCAGCGCACAGGAGAGACGCGAGAGTGTCATCCGTACAGCGGTCGCCGATTCCGCACTCAAGGGCTACTACGGCACGCCCGTCAACACCCTTACGGCCACCCGGGCTCCCCTCGATTGCGGGCAATCAGGGGCGGGAGCCATCGGCCTGGGGAGGGCACGGTCACGGCGCCTGCTCGAAAGGGGATGCGTCAGTGCATGCCTGCCGCATCGAGCAGGGTGGTCACGGTGGGCGTGACGAGCCCTGTCGGATTGTCGGCTCCGATCCCCGCCCGGGCGCTGGCGCCGTCGAAGATCAGGCTGAGCTGCCGGGCCAGCAGGTCGGGATGGCTTGCCCCGCCCCGTTCGGCCTCGGCGCGGAAGAAGGCGGTCAGATTCTCTTTGACCCGGTGGGCCACCTGGCTCGCAGGGTGGCTCTGGTCTTTGAGCTCGATCTGAGCAGCCAGGTACCGACAGCCTTGGAAGTCGGGCGCACCCGCCTGCTCCTCCAGCTGGCCGAAGACGTGCAGGATCCGCTCGCGGGGTGAACGGCCGTAGTCCGCCGCCGGCAGGAGCCCGGCCGTGAAGGCAGAGGCGCGTTCCCCCAGGCTCGCCGCCAGCAGTTCGTCCTTGCTCTCGAACAGCTGGTACAGGGAGCGCTTCGACACCCCCGCCGCCTTGCACAGCGCCTCGACGCCGATGCCGACACCGTCTCGGTAGGTGAGCGTGGCCGCCGCCTGCAGCAGCCGCTCTCTGGTACTTGGCTTTACTTCGGTGGCCATGCCGCGAGATTAACTCGATGTGGACAGAATGAAAACCGATCGGTTTACGGCGCTTTACCGGGGCGCTCTCGCGCCGCCCACGGGCCGGGCGGGCATGTGAGCACGGTTCCGCTGCGCCGGGACGGCGGTCTTCTCGGCTTCGTCCCGGCGGGGACGCGGTGCAGCCCCTGGCGGCCGCCCGTCACCCCCGAAGCCGGAGAGTGCGGCCGTGATGAGGCCGACGGTCATCCTCACCCGGCCCCTGGCCAGGCCCGCGCCCACTGGGCGCCGTTGTAGAGGATCTCTGCCGGAGCGGCTTCGAACTCTGGGAGGACGCGCGCGAGGGTCGTGGCCGACCTACCCGTGCCGGACCTGGCAGGCCGGGGCAGTCGGGAAGCGGCCGTCGCCTCGGCCGGCGCGACGGACCTCCCTTGCGCGCAGTACGTGCCGTCCGCCCGCGTCCGGTACAGCGCGCGCAGCCGGGCCTCGTCGATGTCCGGCAGCTGCGCCTCGTAGGCGCCGTCGGCGTCGGCCTGCCACACGTCCAGGACGACGTCGGGCAGAGGCGTGCCGTCGAGGTCGAGGACCCGGCCGGTGATGAACAGCGGCGTGCCCGGGATGCCGCCCGACATGTCGGCTCCGAAACCGGCCGTCGGAGAGCCGTCGATGTGGAACGGACCGAGCACCGTCGCCGGAGTGGCGTCCGCCGAGAAGTGGTGGCTCATCTGGACTACGAGCGTGCTGAGACCCAGGACGTCGGAGGCGAGGATGAACTCCAGACGCTTGTCGTCACTGATCCGGCCGGTCGCCGTGAGCCATTCGACGGCAGCCGCCCACTCCTCCTCCGTCAGCCCGACCTCGCGGGCGTACGCGTGGAGGTGCCGCACCAACGCTGTCATCAGCTCGGCGAGCCGGGCGAGTGCGCCGTGGCCCACCGCTTCACCGCCAGGTCGCTGAGGTTGTCCTCCGTCACGAAGGCCATGGAATCTTCCTCGATCCGTTCCGGCCGCGACCGCTGTCCGGACATCCGTCCGTACAGCGGACGACCGATGTCCGCGGTCGGGAAACACGTGGCCCGTCACCGACCGGTGACGGGCCGAGGGGGCGCGGGGGACCCGGAGAGGTCAGAACATCGTGTTGTCGTTGGCGGAGGTGGCCGGGACGTCCTGTACGGCGTCCCAGTGCTCGATGATCTTGAGCTTGCCGTTCTTCTGCTTCTTGACCCGGAAGATGTCCACGACCGACTGCCCCCGGTCCTCGGGGTTGAGGCGGTAGTGCGCGTGGATGGCGACGTAGTCCTTGTCGGCGATGACGCGCTTGCGCTCCACGATCAGGTTCGGGAACTGGCGGAAGAAATTGGTGAACTGCTCACGCAGGCCGGCCGAGCCGCTGGGGATGGTCGGGTTGTGCTGGTAGTACTCGGGCGCGAGGTACCTGACGGCGTCGGGATTCTTGTCGACGAGGAGGGTGTCGAAGTAACTGGTGGCGATCTTCTCGCTGAGCGCCGTGCTCCAGCGCGGGCCGCTGGGCTGGTTCGTGTGCGGGTTGCTGACCGTACCGAACATGTCATTGCCGTTGACGCTGGTCGCCGGCACGTCCTGGACCGTGTCCCAGTGCTCGGCGATCATGCCGCTCCTGGGGTCGAAGCGGAAGATGTCGACCACGGCCGCGCCACGGGTGCCGGGCTCGTAGACGGGGTTGGAGTGCACCAGGACCAGGTTGCCCTGGGCGAGGACCCGCTTCACGTTGTACTGGTGGTCCGGGAAGCGCGCGGTCCAGTCGCGGATGAAGTTCTTGATCGCTTCCCGGCCGTTGGGCGCGGCGGGGTTGTGCTGGATGTAGTCCTCGCGGATGTACCGGTCGGCGACCGCGAGGTTGCCCTCCTCGAAGAGCTGGGTGAGGACGTGGACGGCGACGCGCTTGTTGCGCTCCTGCGTGGCGGGGCTTGTGTACGGGGCGTCGAGGCCGAGGCCCAGGCCGCTGTGGGACGGCGCGGAGGCGGAGGCAGTGGCCGTGGCGGCGGGTGCGAAGCCGGCCACGGCTCCTACGGTCGCCGCGGCCAGGAGGGTGGCTATGGCCTTACGGGGCAGCCGGCTGGTGCTGTTCGACATGGGGGTTCTCCAAGGCTGTGCGGACGGCATTGAACGCGTCGGCGGGTGTCTGGTGGGAGATCGGGAGTAAAGGGCGAGGGGGCCCGTGTGGGCTCAGGCGCGGTCGAAGGCGAGGAGGAACTCGATGTTTCCCTCGTCCTCCACCGCGATCCCGCCGAAGTCGGGTGCCTCGATGCCGTAGTCGGCGAAGGTGACCGGAATGGAGCCGTTGACCCGGAAGCCGTCGGCGGTGCGCTGGGCGTCGAGCTCGAAGGAGACCGAGTTGGTCTCACCGTGGACGGTCAGCTCGCCTGTGGCCTTGGCGCTGACCTGCTCGCCCACCGCCGGCGCAGAGCCGAAGTCGACGGGCTCGGTGAGCTCGAAGGTGGCCTCCGGGTACCGCTCGGTGTTCATGACCCGGCCGCGGAACTGGCCGTCGCGCTGGTCGGAGTCGCTCTTCACCGAAGCGAGCTCGACGGTGAAGGATCCGTTGACCGCCCGGTTGCCTTCGATCTCCAGCTCGCCGGTGACCTTTTCGGTACGGCCCACCGCCGTGACGTTCTGGCCGAAGAGGACTTCGTCGACCCGGTAACCGGCCTGCGAACCGCTGCCCACCCGCCAGGCACCCTCGACATCCTCCCCGGAACCCGAGGAACTGCCCGAGGAGTCCGAGCCTGGCGGGTCGTCGAGCGAGAGGGCGGCCGGTGGCTTGTCCTGGACGTAGTTGATGTAGATGTAGGGGCCCGCCGTGCACAGCACGGCGACGGTGGCCACACCGGCGATGAGCCAGCGCTTCCAGTGCCTGCGGATGCTGCCTGCCATGGTGTCTCCTCTATGTTTCGTGATTCAACTGAAGTTTCAAGTATTTGGTCGCGGGTGGCCCTGGGACGTGAGGGGTCGCTACGGGCGTGCGCGGGCTCAGCCGTGGCCGGCGAGCGGGAGGGGGTCAGTCCAGGAGCTGCTCGGAGACCTGCCAGAGTCGCTCGGCCGCCTCCGGCTCCAGGGCGTGCGGCGCGACCCCGGTGTTGGTGCCCGGCTGGTGCAGCGGTGCCTCGTTGCAGTCCTCGAAGTACCGGCCGCTGACGCCGTCGAGCAAGGGTGAGGTGGCCAGCAGGACGGAGGTCGCGGCGCCCTGTTCGACCGATTTGAAGGACATCTCGGGCAGGGGTGTTCCTTCGCCGAGGAGGGCTCGCAGGTGGGTCATGAACAGGCCCATCCGGGCGTCGTCCATGTAGCGTCCCAGGTTGGTCTGGATCCCTCCGGGCATCAGCGCGTTGGCGGTGATCCCGTCGGCGGCCCATCGCCGGCCGGCCTCGACCGCGAACAGCACGTTTGCGGTCTTGGACTGGCCGTACGCCAGCCACGGGTCGTAGGGCCGCTCGGTGAAGTGGAGGTCGTCGAAGACGACGGGTGAGAACAGGTGCCCGCTGGAACTCACCGACACCACCCGGGCACCGCCGGCCGCCGTGAGTGCCTCGTGCAGCCCGGTGGTCAGGGCGAAGTGCCCCAGGTGGTTGGTGGCGAACTGCAACTCCCAGCCCTGGGGTGTGCGGCTCTCCGGGGCCGCCATGACCCCGGCGTTGTTGACGAGGATGTGCAGCGGGCCGTGCCAGGCGGCGGTGAACGCGCGGACGGACGCCGGATCGGTCAGGTCCAGGGCGGCGACCCGTACGCCTTCGGAGCCGGTGGTGGCCCGGATGTCCTTCGCGGTGCGATCGCCGGCGGCGGTGTCCCGCACGGCCAGCGTGACCTCCGCGCCGGCGCCGGCCAGCGCTCGGGCGGTCTCCACGCCGATGCCGGACGCCGCCCCGGTGACGACAGCGCGGCGGCCCGTGAGATCGATGCCCGCGATGACGTCGGCAGCCGTGGACCGGCTGGTGAACGGACTGGTGATGCCTGCCCTCGTGGCCATTCTCGCAATGCTCCCTGTTTGCTACTCTCGAAACCGGAGGTGCCTCCGATTACTTCCAGACCTTAAGCGGAGGGTCCTCCGATTGTCCAGAAGGAAGGAAAGCTGTGACCGCCACCACACGCGGACTGCGTGCTGACGCGCGACGCAACCGGGAACGCCTGCTCGAGGCCGCGGGGCGCGCGTTCTCCGAGACCGGCACCGACGCGTCCCTCGAGGCCATCGCCAAGGACGCCGGCGTGGGCATCGGCACGCTCTACCGGCACTTCCCCACCCGCGAGGCCCTGCTCGAGGCCGCCTACCGCAACGAACTCGCCCGGGTCTGCGACAGCGTCACGGAACTGCTCGCACAGCTCCCGCCCGACCAGGCCATGCGGAGGTGGATGGACCTGTTCATCGACTACCTGGCCACCAAGCAGGGCATGGCGGACGCACTGAAGGCCGTCATCGCCTCCGGCGACGAGGATCCGTTCGCCGAGAGTCTCGACCGGATCAGCACGGCCATCAGCACACTGCTGCACGCCGGGGCCGAAGTGGGAGTTCTGCGCTCGGACGTGGACCCCCTCGATGTCGGCTTCAGCCTCGGGGGTGTCCTGCTGATCACGAGCGACAAGGGGCTGCGCGACCGCGCGGGCCGCATGCTCGACCTCCTGCTCGACGGCCTCCGCTACCGCTCCGGCTGACGCGTGGCGCCGGCCCAGCTGGGCTGACGGCGTATCACCGGCTCAGGTTCTCGAACAGCACCATCCCGGCCGCCGTGTTGGACGCCGGTACGTGGTAGGCCTCGTACAGACGGCGGATCCGGGGTCCCAGCGCGCCGCGCATGATCAGCCACATGATCAGCTCGATGCCCTCGGAGCCGGCCTCGCGGATGTACTCCTCGCGCGTCAGCGCGGCCAGTTTCTCGGGGTCGTGCTCGATCGCGTCGAGGAACATCCGGTCGAAGTCCTGGTTGATCAGTCCCGCGCGGGCGCCGGCGAGCTGGTGGGACATGCCGCCGGTGCCGAAGACGGCGACCTTGAGGTCCTCGGGGAAGGAGCGGATGGCCTCGCCGAGCGCGCGGCCGAGGGCCAGGCACCGCGCGGCGGTCGGCTGCGGGTACTGGATGACGTTGACCAGGAGGGGGACCACCGCGCAGGGCCAGCGTTCGCCGGGGTCGGGGCAGTACACCGACAGCGGAACGGTCAGGCCGTGGTCGACGTCGAGTTCCTGGTAGACGGTGAGGTCGAAAGAGGCGTCGATCAGGCTCTTGACGAGGTGGTCGGAGAACTCGGGAGCGCCCGTGACGGCGGGCACCGGGCGGCTGCCCCATCCTTCGTCGGCCACGCGGTACGACTCCGCCGTCCCGAGCGCGAAGGCCGGGGTGACGCTCATGTCGACGGCGTTGGCGTGGTCGTTGTAGACAACGACCGCGACGTCAGGGGTGTGGCGGGCCATCCACTCCCGCGCCGGTGTGTATCCGTCGAACAGCGGCTTCCAGTACGGGTCTTGCGTCTTCCCGTGGTCCATGGCCGCACCGATCGACGGCACGTGCGAGGTCGCCAGACCCCATATCACCTCAGCCAAAGTTCCGCCCTCCCGCTTTCAGCGCCTGCGCGAACTCCTCGGTGGTCATGCCGGTGAAGACCCCGCCGAGGTACTGCATGGACTTCTGGTCGACCATGGCGAGCTTGAAGACGTAGAAGATGGAACCGCCCAGCTCCATCATCCGGTTCCAGTCCCGCCGCAGAACGGCGTCGCGCTGCTCGGCCGTGAGCCCGTACGTCTCGCAGTACGCGGCTTCGTCGGCTTTGAACCTCTCCCGGTTCTCGGCGTCCTTGAGGGACCCGCAGAGCCGGTTCAACGCTCGGCCGCGGCGGTTCTCCGCGGCGTCGAAGACATAGGTGCCGGGGACCCGGGGTGTGGTGCTGGACATGCTGTTCTTCTCCTCTCCGGTGTGGATGACGGTCAGTGCAGGAGCCCGCCGCCGTCGCAGACGAACGTCTGGCCGGTGACCATGACCGCGTCCGGCGAGGCGAGATAGGAGACCAGCCCCGCGAACTGCTCCGGGGTGACGAACTCCTTGATCGCCTGCCGGCTCATGGTCGCGGCGAACACCTCGTCGCCGGAGTGCGCCCGGGTGCCCGGGGTGGCCACCTGCGCGGGCGCCACCGCGTTGACCGTGATCCGGTGCTCGCCCAGTTCGCGTGCCATCACCCGGGTCATCCCGATGAGCGCGCCCTTGCTCGCGACGTAGGCGATCTGGCCCGGGGGCCCCGTGAAGAAGGTGCGGGAGGCGACATTGATGATCCGGCCGCGGTACGGGCTCTTGCGCAGCCAGGGCGCGCACGCCTGCGCCATGAGCAGCGGGCCGACGGCGTTGACGGCGAAGAAGCGGTGCATCTCCTCCGGGGTCGTCTCCAGCAGCGGCGCCCGGCCGGAGAGCAGGCCGGCGTTGTTGACGAGGACGTCGACCCCGCCGTACGCCTCGGCGATCTCGGATACGGTCTGGCGGGTCGCGGCCGGGTCCCCGACGTCGCAACGCCAGGCCCGGCCGCCCGGGATCGAGCTGGTGTCGTCGGGTTCGTCGACGTCGAGGGCGGCGACCGTGAAACCGTCCCCGGCCAGTCTGCGGGCGATGGCGAGCCCCAGGCCGCCGGCGGCGCCCGTGACCACGGCGACCCGGGGGCTGCGGTTCGCCGGGCCGGTCATGGTGCCTTCTCCTGCGGATGGGTGGCGAGTGCCTCGACGGTGATGTCCATCCACTTCCACATCGGCAGGGAGACCAGCGCGTCGTGCAGCTGTGCCGGGTCGGCCGCCTCGTACAGGCCGATGGTCGCGTTCCGGCCAGGCACCCGCCACAGCCGCTTGAGGATGCCGGCCTCCCTGAGTTGCATGGCCCGTTCGCGCTCACCCTTGCGCAGCTCCTCGCGTACGTCGTCGGGGGTGTCCGGGGGCAAGGTGTTCTCGGTGCGGACGAGGAATTCCACGGGGGATGTCCTTCACGGGGTCAGGCTGCCGCGATCTCCAGCAGCAGTTCGGCGAGTCGGCCGGGGGCGGTGACCATCGCTTCGTGTCCGGTGGTGATTTCGTGGACCGGCCAGCCGCGGGCGGCGGCGCGCCCGGCGTGCGGGGTGAACACCCGCATCCAGTCGGTGCACTCGACGAAGGCGCCGGGGACCTGGTCGGCCTTGCCGGTCAGCCGCAGTGGCTCGGTGTAGGTCAGCCACGGGTGCGGGGTCAGCCGCGGGCCGAGCCAGTCGAGGTCCGCCTGGTCCTCGACGCCGAGCACGCTCAGCGAACGCACCGGGATGAGCCAGCCGAACCCGGGGCCGGCCACGGACTCCCGGTAGTGCCCGGCGATGCGGTCGGGCAGCAGATCGATCGCCGCGTCACCGTCGTCGCCGACGAAGGCGTCGAGGTGGACCCGCTTCGCAAGCCGGTCCGGGATCCGGTCCGCGACGCCGGTGACGACCTGGCCCGCGTAACTGTGGCCGACGAGCACGACATCCCGGGCGTCATGGGCCTCGATCAGCGCCACCACGTCCTCGACGTGCGTGCCGAGACCGATCTGCGGGCTCAGCAGATGGGCGCGGTCACTCACCCCGGTCAACGTGGGGGTGTGCACCTCGTGTCCGGCCGCGCGCAGCAGCGGGGCGACACGCTGCCACACCCAGCCGCCGTGCCAGGCTCCGTGGAGCAGTACGAAGACGTGGCGGCCGCTCATGCGGACGCCCGGGGCCGCGTGCCGCCGGCCTGCTGTTCGCGGGTGAGCATCTTCGCCACCGCCCGGCGTCCGCGGAGTGCGGCGAGGTCGGACTTGATGCTGGACTCGGCGGTGCCGCCCGGGTCGGTGGCGTACATGATCTCCTGCGCCTCCAGGGCGTCGACGTCCTCCTGCATCACGGCCAGTTGCTGCTCGTGCTGGAACTTCGTGAGCTCCTGGTCGTCGATGAGGTAGTCGCGGCCGAGCGCGTAGAAGTCGTGCGTCTCGTTGCCGCGCCCCGGCGTCATCCCGTACAGCACCTTCATGTGGAAGCCGTCCGGCTCCTCGGTGCCGGTTGCCGCGACGCGGATGTTGAGGACGAAGATGCCCGGCGGGTAGAAGTCGCCGTCCTGCCAGCGGTCCACCGGAGAGGTCAGTCCGCAGGACTTCTCGTAGAACGGCGGCGCCTCGATGCCGATCATGCGGCGGCTGAAGCCGACCCGGTCGCCGTCCACCGTCACGTCGATCGGGGTCGCGGCGACGGCGGCGTTGCCGATGCTGCTCGGGTGCAGGAACGTCTCGTGGGTGAGGTCGAGCAGGTTCTCCAGGAGCAGCAGGTGCCGGGCCTTCAGCGGGACGACCCCGTGCACATGGGTCCAGTTCGGGTCGGTCAGCCACGAGGTGTCGGGCAGGAGGCTCTCGTCGGCCAGTTCGGGGTCTCCGGGCCAGATCCATATGGCGCCGTCCCGCTCGACCAGGGGGAAGCGGCGCAGTGCCGCCTTGGGCCTGTCGGCCTGCTCGGCGACCCCGACGCACAGGCCCTGGCCGTCGAAGCGGTAGCCGTGGTAGTCGCACTGGAGGGTTCCGTCGTCGTCGAGGTGGCCCAGCGACAGCGGGTACTTGCGGTGGGGGCAGCGGTCCTCGACGGCCGTGACGGTCTGGTCGGGCAGTCGGTAGAAGCAGACCGGGAGGTCCGTGATCCAGCGCTGCTTGAGGGTTCGGCCGATCTCGTCGGACCAGGCTCCCAGGTACCAGCCGTTGCGCACGTGCTGTGTCAGTGTCATGGCGGTCCTTCCTTTGACGTCGGCCCAACGGGGCAGTCCGCCTGTCGAATTGACGAAGTATCAGAGATCCAGGACGAGGCGTCGGCCCCGCGCGCGGGAGACGCAGATCAGCATCGTGTCGTTCGCTGCCCGCTCGTCGTCGGTGAGCAGTGAGTCGCGGTGGTCGACCTCGCCCTCCAGGACGGAGGTCTCGCACGAGCCGCAGATGCCTTCCTCGCAGGACGACAGGACAGGGACGCCCGCCTGCTCCACGGCCTTGAGGACCGACAGCCCGGGCGGCACGGTCAGCGTCGTCCCGGACGCCCGCAGTTCCACCTCGATCGGCTGCTCGGCCTCATCGTCCGCCGGCTGTCGCACGGCCGCCGCGGCGAACCGCTCGACGTTCAGCGCTCCGGTCGGCCAGCCGGCGCAGTGTGCCTCGACCGCGTCGATGAGCCCCGCGGGGCCGCAGCAGTACACCAGGGCGGACGGGTCGGGATCGCCGAGGAAACCGGCGAGGTCGAGCAGACCGTACTGGTCCTGCGGACGTACGGTCACGCGCTCGCCGTAGCCCTCCAGTTCGGGCAGGAACGCCATGGACGCGCGCGTGCGGCCCCCGTAGAGCAGGGACCACTCGGCGCCCGCCGCCTCGGCCTCGGCGATCATCGGGAGCAGGGGGGTGATGCCGATGCCGCCGCCGACGAACAGGTACCGGCCCGCCGGCCGCAACGGGAAGTTGTTGCGCGGGCCGCGCACCCGGAGTTCGCCGCCCTCCACGAGGTGGTCGTGGATCCACTGCGATCCGCCGCGTCCGTCGGACTCTCGGAGCACCGCCACGCGCCAGCGGGCCGTGTCCTTCACCGGGCCGCAGAGCGAGTACTGCCGGGTGACGCCCGTGGGCAGGACGACGTCGATGTGTGCTCCCGGCTGCCAGGACGGCAGCGGTTCGCCGGAGCTCGCCGCGAGTTCCAGCGACACGACACCGTCCGCCACCGTCTGGCGGGCCACTACGGTGGCGGTGCCTTCGAACTCGGTGCCGCGCAGGGCGACGGACGGCGTTCCGGCCTCGGCGAAACCGAGGGCGTGCGTGTCCGGGGCGGCGGCTGGGGGGCTCGTCACGTTCGTCATCTCCTCGGTACGGTCGGCAGGGATCGCTCCGGCCGCGGTCGGCGGCGCCACGATCGACGCTAGCCAGCGGACAATGCCCAGGTCATCGCTCGAATGACCGGACCGGGGCGGCGCATGGTCGTGGCCCCGACTACGTCATCCGTCGCGCGGGCCGGGTGTCCCGGCACGCCCGTCGGGCCGCGGAGCCTGGTCGAGATGGATCCGCACCTGGCGGTCGTCCTCGTTCCAGAGGGCCTCCACGACGGCGTGCAGCTGTCGGACGTCGGTGCGCCACATCGGTACGCCGTAGCGGTCGTCGCGTGTCAGCGCGTCCTCGGCGACAGCATCGGCCAACAGGCTCAGGCGGTCGTACGTCGGGGCCGGTCCGTTCGCCCCGTCGGGTTCGTCCGCGAACTGCACGTAAAGGCACGTGTCCCGGAAGGGAACCCAGATGTGCGTAGCCCCACGGACACCCGTCCCGCCCTGTGCCGTCACGCCAGAACACCCGTCGTCTGCGGGTAGAGCCGCACGTACGCCTCTCCCATGGTTCCGTGCGAGAGGCCGAGGTTGGGGCCGGCGTTGCGCTTCAGCTGGACGCCGCGCCGCTTGGCGAGGTCGGTGTAGTAGTCCCACATGTGCTGCTGGGCGGCCAGGCACTCCATGGCCTTGCGCTTCTTGTCGAAGACCGGGGTGATGTCCAGCAGGACGTTCGGCTTGAAGTCGCACTGCTCCGGCTGGTGCGGCTCGAAGAAGAACACCGGGGGAGCGCCGAGCGGTTCGCCGGGCGCGTCGTAGCCGACCGCCTGGGCCAGTACGCGTGCCTGGAGCGCCATGCGGGCGGCGGCCGGATGGTCGCCGTTGTAGGGGTCGGCAAGGGTGTGGGTGAGGACGACCGCGGGGTCCACCTCCCGGTACACGCGCACGATGCGGTCCACCAACTCCGGTGTCTCCAGCAGCGGGTAGTCCCCGGCGTCCAGGAACTCGATCTCTGCACCCAGGGCGGCCGCGGCGTTCGTTGCCTCGGTGCGGCGCAGCGCCTTGATCTCGTCCAGGGCGAGACCGTCCCGCCAGGCACGGGCGGACTCGCCGCGCTCACCAAAGCTCAGGCACAACACCTTTGCGCGCTGACCGCGTTCGGCGGCGAGGGCTATGGCGCCACCGGCCCGCCAGACGAAGTCGCCCGCGTGCGCGCTGATCACCAGCAGCGACCCTTCGGACGGAGTGGAGGTGTGGGAGGTCATCAGGACTCCTTGAGATCGAGTGGGGTGGGCGACGTGATGCGAAGTCCCTTGCCCCTGTGCGTATGTGACGAAGAGAAGACGGGACGAAAGAGGTCAAGTCAATCGATGTCACCGTATAGCCAGCATTTCTGTTGACAATAGTGTTGTCTTCGTGAATTCTCCTGACACCAGCCCTGGCACAGCCCGGAGGAAACATGCCGAACCGTCATGTCGTCGTGAGGAACATCGACCGGCCTGCCGCCGATGTCGTCGCCCGGCTCGCCGAGGCGGGGGTGTCCACGGTCCACGAGGCCATCGGCCGCCGCGGCTTCGCGGGGACCGGCCTGCGGCCCAACCAGCGGAACGTGCGTATGGCGGGCCCCGCGGTGACGGTGAGCTCCCACCCGGGAGACAACCTGATGATCCATGCCGCCGTCGAGGTCTGCCGGCCCGGTGACGTCCTCGTGGTGACCACGACCTCGCCGTCCACGGACGGGATGTTCGGCGAACTGCTGGCGACGTCCCTCGCCGCCCGGGGCGTCATCGGCCTGGTCACGGGGGCCGGTGTACGCGACACCGCCGAACTGCGGGACATGGGCTTCCATGTCTGGGCCCGTTCGGTGTCCGCCCAGGGCACGGTGAAGGCCTCCCCGGGTTCGGTCAACGTTCCCGTGGCGCTCGGCGGGGTGACCGTTTCCCCTGGCGATGTCGTCGTCGCCGACGACGACGGTGTGGTCGTGGTGCCCCTCGCGGAGGCGGACGAGGCGGCCGAGCTCGCGGAGAAGCGGCTCGCCAAGGAGGCGGCCACCCGCGAGGTCCTGCGCTCCGGGACGCTGGGCGTCGACCACTACGGACTGCGCGCCAGGCTCGCCGACCTGGGCGTGGTCTATCAGGACTGACCGAATTCCCCGCCGTGAACGTGTTGTGGAGGGCGACTGAGCACCGTGAGCCTTCCTGTGGAAACCGACGTCACCGGTGCGGTCCGGGGCGCGCTCCTGAGCGGTGAGTACCTGCCGCGACAGCACCTGATCGAGGCGGACCTCTGCGAACGGTTCGGCGCCGGCCCCGCCGACGTCAGGTCGGCACTCCGGCTGCTGGCGGTGGAGGGGCTGATCGCCGCTCGTACGACGGAGCGGGTCGGCCGGGCGCAGGCCGAACAACTGCGTGGCATCGGCGCGAGCATGGCTAGGGCGGTCGCCGACGGCGAACTGATGACGTACAGCGACCTCAACGCCCGTCTGCACCGCTGTGTGCGCGACATCGCCGGCCACGAGACGGCCGACCAGGTTCTCGAACGGCTGCGGGCCCAGGTGGTGCGGCACCACTCCGTGCTCTCCCTGATGCCGGGACGGGCCCGTGTGTCGCTGCCCCGGCACCAGCGGATCATCGAGGCGATGATCGCCAAGGACCCGACCGCGGCCGAAGCGGCCATGCGGGACCATGGCGCCACTGCGGTGGAGGCCCTCCGGATGCTTGAAGCAGGTAGGCACCGCGCGAGCTGAGGCAGACGCCACAGTCACATTCCGTCGCCCGAGCCGGCTTCCTGGGCCGTCTTCCTGGCCCAGGCGGTCTCGAGCTTGCCGGTCGGGGTCCGCGGCAGTCTGTCCGTCAGGACGATGGAACGCGGCACCTTGTACCCGGCGAGACTCTGCCGGACCAGGTCGCGCAGTTCGTCGCCGGTGACGGTACTGCCCGGCCGGACCGCCACGACGGCCGCCACACGCTCGCCCCAGGTCTCGTCGGGGACGCCGACGACGGCACAGTCCGTCACCTCCGGATGCCCCAGCAGTACGTTCTCCACCTCCTGCGGGTGCACCTTCTCCCCGCCCGTGTTGATCACGCCCGAGCCGCGCCCGAGGAACCGGATCGCGCCGTCGGCTTCGATTCGAGCCAGGTCGCCGGGGATCGCGTGCCGGACCCCTTCGATGGTGCGGTATGCCTTCGCGCTCTTCTCGGTGTCCTTGTAGTAGCCGAGCGGCATGGGCCCGCAATAGGCGAGGACGCCCGTCTCGTCGCTGCCTGGTTCGAGAAAGCGGTCATCGGAGCCGATCACCCGCGTCGCCGGAACGGGGCGGAAACGCGAGGGCAGATCCTCTACCGAGGAGGTGATCGCGAAGGCGAAAGGGCCCCCTTCGCTCGATGCGATGGCTTCGGTGATGGTGATGTCGGCACGTTCGTGCAGTGCCCTCTTGAGCGGATCGCTGAGCGCGGTGCCGGAGCTGATCATCCTGCGCAACGAGCGCAGGTCGTGCGGCGTCCCGGCTTTCTCAGCCCGCAGGAGTTCGTCGACGAGCGGGCGGCACACGGCGTTGCCCGCGATGATGGCCGTATCGACCCGCTGCTCGGCGATCATGTGCCAGACATGTTCCGGGTCGAGGCCGCCCGCTCGTGGGGTGACCGCCCGGCCTCCTGTCATCAGGGCGCCCATGGTGTTGAACAGCCCGGTGGCGTGCATCAGGGGTACGACGGGCATCGTGGTCGGCGCGCGGCCTTCGTGGCGTGCCTTGACGGCGACGGCCACGGCCTCGTCGAGGCTTGCGGGAAGTTCGGTGACTCCGAGCGGGTGGTAGAACGGGACCACGTGGGCGCGCAGCAGGTCGCTCAGCTGCCATATGACGCCCTTCGGCTTGCCCGTGGTCCCGCCGGTGTACATGAACAGCTGGTCCGTTCCGGGCCGTCGCTGAGGCTCGCGCGGCGGGTGCGCGGTCAGCAGCTCCTCCAGTTCGGGCACCGTGGGCCCGCCCGGACCGTCGGCGGGCGGCTCGCCCACCCTCACCAGCAGCTTCAGTGTGCGCACATGCTTCGCGGCATGCGTGACGCGGTCGGCCAGGGCGCCGCTGAAGACGACCGCGGCGGCGTCGGCGTCGGTCAGGAGTTCGGAAAGTTCCTCGCCGGTGTAGCGGTAGTTGGCGTTCACCGGTATGGCACCGAGCTTGAAGGCGGCGAAGACCGTCTCCAGGTAGGCGGCGCCGTTGTACAGATAGCAGGCCACGGTGTGGCCCTCGCCCACCCCGACGGCTTCCAGTGCGGCGGCCAGCCGTGACGCGCGCTCGTCGAACTCCCGGTACGTGGTCCCACGACCGGGTTCCGTGATGGCGACGGCATCGGGCAGCGCGCGGCAGACCGCCTCCCAGATCGTGCCGATGGACACGTTCACGTCTCGGACCTCCTCGTCCTCGATGGCTTACGCGGAGCGCACGGCTGAGCAGGCCGCTCGTAGGGCCCCGCGGATCCTTTCGGGGGAGTAACGATCCGCGGGGCGTCCTCTCAACCTAGGCAGGCGCCCTCCCCGCGGGGAACGCGAGCAATGACTGAAGCGGCTCGGCGCTTCGACCTGCCGACGAACAGGTCGAATGACGTAGGACCACCTCGAATACGCCGGGCTACGATGCTGTGGCCGGGCGCCAGTCGCCTTCGTCTCCGAACCGGCCGACGCGTACGACGCAGGCCCGCGGTTTTCGAACGCGTCCCTGTCGCACAGCAGGTCTGCGGGGCGGGTTCTTCGTCGATGTTGAGGGAGATCGGTCATGTCCGCGTCGCCGCTCGTGGGGTGGGACGACATCGCCGCCGTCGCGCCGGACGGCCTCGCCGTTCTGGACTGCGTGGGCCGGTTCGTACGGCTGAACCCGGCGGCGGCCGCGCTGCTTCGGGCGGACACAGAGGGCGACCTCATCGGTGCGCCGTCCCCGTTCACCCTGGTGGAGGGAGCCGCCGAGTGCCGCGCGGGGCTGCTGGAGGTCCGGTCGGACGAGCAGGTGGCCCACTGGGAGCCCGCCCGCGGACCCCGACGCGAGTTCGCGTACCGCGCCCGCAGTCTGCCGGCCGACCCGAAGTTGACGGTGGTGTCGTTCCGCGACGTCACCGACGAATGGCACCGGCAGCGCAGGATCGCGGCGATCGCCCGGACGTCGATCGCACTGGCCTCGGAGGGCTCGCTCGGCTCCACACTGGACGCTGTGGCCCAGCAGATCGTCCAGGCGGACGGCCTGGCGGGCGTGCAGATCCTCACCCTCGACAGCACAGGCCGGGAACTGCGGCTGATGGGCTCCGCGGGACTGCGCCACTGGGACGCGTTCCTCGACCGTCTGCTGGAGTGCCGTGACCGGGGCGCCCGGCTGTGCATGCTGGACACCCTGAAGGAGCGCAGGCCGATCGTCGTCCCGCACCGGTGGGCCCAGATCCTCGAGGACCCGGCCTGGGAACCGCTGCACGCCTACCTCGGGGAGCTGAACTGGGACTCCTTCGTCAGTGTGCCGTTGATGGCGCGCGGTCGTCCCGAAGGGGTGCTGAACGCCTACTTCGCCCCCGGGCAGGAGATCGGGAGCCGGACCCTGGAGTTCCTCGCCGCCATGGCGGAACAGGCCGCCCTCGCCGTCGACTACGCCACGCTGCTTCAGCGTGAGCGCGAGGGCGCCCGCCGCAACGAGCGTCAGCGCCTCGCCCGCGACCTGCACGACTCGATCGTGCAGCAGGTGTTCTCCATCGGCATGCAGGCCAACGCCGTGGGAGTGCTGGGCGCGCGGGACGAAGCGGTGCCGGCGGAAGCGGTCCGCGCCTTCGCGGACGAGGTCGGGACCCTCTCGCGAACCGTCCTCGCCGACCTGAGGGCCATGGTGCACGAACTACGTCCCGCCTCCTCCCTCCGGCTCGGCCTCGAGGACGCGGTGACCACGCTCGTCAAAAGCACCGAGAACCGGACGGGCCTCAGCATCCGGCTGGAGTGCGGACAGCAAGTGGACACGGTCGAACCGGAACTGGCCGAGGACATGTACCGGATCGTCGGGGAGGCCATCCACAACGTGGTCAAGCACGCGGAGGCCACCACCGTCACCATCCGCCTCGCCGTACACGACCACACCCTGACCGCCGCCATCCGCGACGACGGCCGCGGGGTCACGGAATCCGGCGGGCGACGGGCCGCACAGGAGAACGAGGACGGCGAGGCGGCCACTGTCACCGGACACCACGGCTACGGACTGAGGACCATGCGGGAAAGGACAGAGCGATGGGGCGGCACCATGAGGATCAGATCCGGCGCCAGGAGCGGCACGACCGTACGGGTCGTCATACCCCTTCCCGTACGAGTGCCGGAGTCGCCCCCGGGCTCGGAGGGATCAGGGAGCATCCCATCGGCGGTTCCGCTCCGGGGAACCGAGAACCCCGCCCGGTCCGGGTCCTGATCGTCGACGACCACGCCGTCGTACGCCGCGGAATCCGCGCCTACCTCGAAGTCCTGGACGACATGGAAGTGGCCGCGGAGGCCGCCGACGGCCAGGAGGCACTCACCAGGCTCGACGCGATGGCCGCTCACCAGGAACTGCCGGACGTGGTCCTGATCGACCTGCTCATGCCCAAGATGGACGGGGCGACGGCGATCGGAGCGATCAAGCAGCGCCACCCTGGTCTCCGACTTGTGGTGCTCACCAGCTTCGGCGAGATGGAACGCGTTCATGCGGCGCTCGCGCAGGGGGCCGCCGGCTACCTGCTCAAGGACGCCGACGCAAGCGAGGTGGTCGCCGCGATCCGCGCGGCCGCCCGGGGCGAGGTCTTCCTCGACCCCGAGGTGGCCAGAGGACTCACCCAGGAGATCGTTTCGCCGCCGACCGGGCTCGCCTCGCTCACCAGCCGGGAACGCGACGTCCTCGTGCTCGTCGCCGAGGGCCGCTCGAACCAGCAGATCGCCGACGAGCTGGTGATCAGCGAGCGCACCGCCCGCACCCACGTGAGCAACGTACTGCGCAAACTCCGGCTCACCTCCCGCACCCAGGCCGCGTTGCTCGCGGTGCGGCAAGGACTGGTGCCCCCGAAGGGCTGACCGCCCTGCCGACCGCGACGGATGTCCCGGACCGGCCGGGACACAGGTCGGCCGCAGGTGCCGTCATCAGCGGGATCCTCACGGGCCCAGGCGTTCCTACGCTCAGGGGAGTCGCCCTATCGCCCCCGTCCAGGAGGACAGCATGCTCGACGGCAAAGTCGCCATTGTCACAGGTTCGGGCCGAGGCCTGGGACGTTCCTATGCTCGCGCGATGGCCGCGGCGGGTGCCGCCGTCGTCGTGAACGACCTGGACGCCGATGTGGCCACGGAGACGGCCGACCTGATCACGGACGCGGGCGGAACGGCCGTCGCCCATGTCGGTGCGGTCGGAGGTTCCGAGTTCGCCGACGCGCTGGTGCGGCGCGCGGTCGACGAGTTCGGCCGACTGGACGTGATGGTCACCAACGCCGGTGCGCTGCGCGACCGGACCCTGCGCAACACCACCGACGACGACTTCGACCTCGTCGTCGACAGCCATCTGCGCGGTACGTTCACCTGCGGTCGCGCGGCGGCTGCCCGCTTCCGCGAACAGGGCGAGGGCGGTCGTCTCATCCTGGTGGGATCACCGGCTGGGCAGCGCGCCAGCTTCGGCCAGACCGCGTACTCGGCGTCCAAGGGCGCGATCGTCGCGATGACGCGCACCTGGGCGCTCGAGCTCGCGAAGATCGATGTCACCGTCAACGCCATCGTGCCGACCGCGCTGACCCGCATGGTGGCGACCATGCCCCGGGTCGGTGACCTCGTGGCGAAGGTCGATGCCGGGGAGCCCGTTCCCGACGCCATCCGGCGGCAGGGGCTGGGATCGCCGGAAGACGTGGCACCGGTGATCGTGTACCTCGCGTCCAAGGAGTCGGCCCACGTCACCGGACAGGCCATCGCGGCGGGAGGCGACCGGATCGCCCTGTGGACGCACCCCGGTGAGGTCGAGGAGCGGTTCGGGCGGGGCGGCTGGACCGCCGGATCGGTCGCGGAACTCTTCTCAGGCGCCTATGCGGACCGACTCCAGGACTTCAGGCCCACACCCCTCGATCTGGAAGCCGTTGAGGAGGCGTGACGCGCACGCGGCCCTCCTACGGCCCTCAGGTCCGTGCCAGGGGCAACTGGCTGCTCAGGTCTGCGGGACGGCCGCGACGCGGGCGAAATCCGCGCTGATGTCTCCCGCGGTCTGCAACAGCAGCGGTAGATGCTCCTCGACAAGCCGCTCGACCGATGTCTCGGCCGCGTGGCAGTTGACGTTGAGTGCCGCGATGACCTGGCCGGAGCCGTCACGCAACGGGGCGCGACCGACCGAATGCCGGGCGCCAGCTGTTGGTCCGTCAGCGCCCACCCACGAGCCCGCAGTCCAGGGCGCCTTCCTGACGAGCGGCCAGGTCTGCATGGCCGTCAAGCGGGTGTACGTCCACCGCTCCCGCTACGACGAACTCGTCGACGCGCTCTCCTCCGCCCTCGACACCCAGCGTGTGGGGCCCGGAGACGATCCTGCCTCGACCATGGGCCCCCTCAACAGCGCCGCCCAGCGCGACAAGGTGGCGGCCATGCTCGCCCAGGCGGCCGGAGCCGGAGCCGAGGTGCGGGAACTGGGCACCCTGGCCCCCGGCGTGGCCACCTCCAAGGGCCACTATCTGCGCCCCACCCTCGTCCTCGACCCGGACACCGGCCTGCGGATCGTCACCGAGGAACAGTTCGGCCCCGCCCTGCCGATCCTGCCCTTCGACGACATCGATTCCGTGGTGGACCGGGTCAACAACGACTGGTCGGGGCTGTGCTCCTCGGTGTGGAGCGGCGATCCCGCCCGTGCGGCCGCCCTCGCGGAACGACTGCGTACCGGTACCACCTGGATCAATCAAGCCAACGCCGTCGCGTGCGACGACCGGGCTCCGTTCGGCGGCTTCCGGCAGAGCGGTATCGGACGCGAGATGGGCCCCGAGGGTCTGCTCTCCTTCACCGAAGCGCACACCATCACGACGCACGGATAGAAACCGGGAGCACGGCTGGACCCGGCCCGCTTCGAGCGGACAGGGGCAAGCCGTGCTCCGGCCGTACGTCACACCAACGGCACGGACACCGCGTTGTAAGGGGTGTTCTCGTCCCGGCCCGGGGTGGTGAAGCGGGAGTTGGGCAGGTAAAGCCGACCCTTGTACGCGGCGGCCGTGGTGGGCAGGTCGAAGCGGTCGTCCCTGATCACCCCGATCGCGGTGCCCCTTGTGCCCGACCGGTTGAGCCGGATCACGTCCACCTGGTTGGGGTTGGGCTGGACCACGTAGAGAGTGCGGCCGATGAGCACCAGCCCGTCGCCGCTGGGCAGCGCCGTGTCACCCAGGTCCACCTTGCGGGCCACGCCGGTGCGGGGGTTGACGCGCATCAGCGAACCGCCCTCCACGGCCGCGTTGGTGACGAGCAGGGCGCTGCCGTCGGGGGTGAGTGAGATGCCGTTGGACGTGAAACCGGACTGCACCCAGTCACCGCTCAGCGTGAGGCTCTCCGGGGCGCCGATGCGGCCCTGCCTGCCCAGGGGCAGCTTGAACAGCCGCGCGCTGAACGACTCGGTGAACCAGGCGGCGTCGCGGGTGAGCAGGACGTCGTTGACGAAACTGTTCTCTCCGGCGACCACGTGGTTGGCGAGCAGCGCACCACTGTGCGCGTCCACGACCCGCAGTTCGCCACTGCTGCCGCCGGCCAGGAACAGCCGGCCCCAGGAGTCGACCTTCAGGCCGACCGTCATGCGCCCCAGGCCGCGGTGGACGACCTTGCCCTTGCCGTTCGCGAGGTTCACCCGGTACACGCCGCCGGTGGCGATCGATCCGAAGTAGGCGTACGGCGCGGAGCCGATCGCGACTCCCTCCGGCCCCCAGCCGTTGGGCAGCGAGAACTCCCCGGGCCAGGATCTGGCGGTGCCCGGGGCGGCCTGTGCCGTACCACCGATCAGGGCCGTCGCTCCCAGGGCGATGCCCGCGCCGAGAAGCTGCCTGCGTGCGAGAGAACTTGTCATCGATCGTCCTTCCACGGAAAACAAGACGGGCCGTGCCGGTCCGGCTGGGCTCCTGGGCCAATTCTTGAGAGTTCAAGTATCTGTGCACAGCGACGAATGTCCTGACTCTCCTCGGTCCATCGGACGGAAAGCTGCCGGGCCGGTGGGAGCACGGACCGCGAAGGCGCGCCACTCGGCAGCAGGCCGACCTGACAAGGCTGAACGTCGTGCTCGGGATACGTCATTCGTCCTCACTTCCGGCGCTCGTCTCCCGGGTCTCTGTCCAGGCGGGCACCGCTGGGCCATCATCCGAAAACCTGTCGGCCGCAGTGGCGCGACCGGCGTGAGCACGGTGACGGCTGAGCGCCGCACCGGGAGGGCGAGCGGGCCATGAGCGTGCAGCGACCGCACATCGAACCGGGCAGGCTGTTCA
>KE354152.1 GCA_000415505.1 Streptomyces afghaniensis 772 | reverse complement strand
CCGTGGGTCGTTCGTCGGTCAGCGGGCTCAGCCCCAACGCCTCGGCTATCTCGGTGTTGTTGAGGCCGCGCGCGACCAGCGCCAGCACCTCCCGCTCACGGCCGGACAGACACTCCGGCCCGCCGGTCTCCGGTGCCGAGGGGCTGCGCAGGAACCGCTCGATCAGCCGTGCCGTGGGCCCCGGCGACAGCAGGGACTCCCCGGCCGCGACCGTACGGATGGCGTCGAGGAGTTCGGCCGGCCTGGTGTCCTTCACCAGGAACCCGGAGGCGCCGGCGCGCAGGGCGTCCACGATGTTCTCGTCGGTGTCGTACGTGGTGAGGACCAGGACGCGGACGCCCGCGAGGTCCGTCGTCGGCCGCGATGAGCCGGG
>KE354151.1 GCA_000415505.1 Streptomyces afghaniensis 772 | reverse complement strand
AGGTGGTGAGGGTGTCGGGGTGGTCGGGGCCCGAGTACCCGCGTCCAGGTCTGGAGAAGTCGCTCGTAGCGGCACGTTGCCCCTCGCCGCATCCCCCGCCTCCCCCGCCAGTGGGCGATGTGGGCCCGGGTGGTGAGGATGTCGGGGTTGTCGGAACCCAGCACCCGCTCCTGGTACGCGAGAAGTTGTTCGAAGTCGACGACTGCCCCTGCGGCATCGCCCGCTCCCCCCGTTGGCGGGCGAGGTTATGCCGGGTAGTGAGCGTGTCAGGGTGGTCCG
>KE354150.1 GCA_000415505.1 Streptomyces afghaniensis 772 | reverse complement strand
GCCGTATTGCTGCAATGACACGACTTCGGCGGTACGCTTGAGCCCCGCTACATTGTCGGCGCGGAATCACTAGACCAGTGAGCTATTACGCACTCTTTCAAGGGTGGCTGCTTCTAAGCCAACCTCCTGGTTGTCTGTGCGACTCCACATCCTTTCCCACTTAGCGTACGCTTAGGGGCCTTAGTCAATGCTCTGGGCTGTTTCCCTCTCGACCATGGAGCTTACTCCCCACAGTCTCACTGCCGCGCTCTCACTTACCGGCATTCGGAGTTTGGCTAAGGTCAGTAACCCGGTAGGCCCATCGCCTATCCAGTGCTCTACCTCGGCAAGAAACACACGACGTCTGCACCTAAATGCATTTCGGGGAGAACCAGCTATCACGGAGTTTGATTGGCCTTTCACCCCTAACCACAGGTCATCCCCCAGGTTTTCAACCCTGGTGGGTTCGGTCCTCCACGAAGTCTTACCTCCGCTTCAACCTGCCCATGGCTAGATCACTCCGCTTCGGGTCTTGAGCGTGCTACTGAAACGCCCTATTCGGACTCGCTTTCGCTACGGCTTCCCCACCCGGGTTAACCTCGCAACACACCGCAAACTCGCAGGCTCATTCTTCAAAAGGCACGCAGTCACGAGATGGAAGCAAGCTTCCATCCGACGCTCCCACGGCTTGTAGGCACACGGTTTCAGGTACTATTTCACTCCGCTCCCGCGGTACTTTTCACCATTCCCTCACGGTACTATCCGCTATCGGTCACCAGGGAATATTTAGGCTTAGCGGGTGGTCCCGCCAGATTCACACGGGATTTCTCGGGCCCCGTGCTACTTGGGTGTCTCTCAAACGAGCCGCTGACGTTTCGACTACGGGGGTCTTACCCTCTACGCCGGACCTTTCGCATGTCCTTCGCCTACATCAACGGTTTCTGACTCGTCTCACGGCCGGCAGACCGTGAAAGAGAGATCCCACAACCCCGTATACGCAACCCCTGCCGGGTCTCACACGCATACGGTTTGGCCTCATCCGGTTTCGCTCGCCACTACTCCCGGAATCACGGTTGTTTTCTCTTCCTGCGGGTACTGAGATGTTTCACTTCCCCGCGTTCCCTCCACACTGCCTATGTGTTCAGCAGCGGGTGACAGCCCATGACGACTGCCGGGTTTCCCCATTCGGAAACCCCCGGATCAAAGCCTGGTTGACGACTCCCCGGGGACTATCGTGGCCTCCCACGTCCTTCATCGGTTCCTGGTGCCAAGGCATCCACCGTGCGCCCTTAAAAACTTGGCCACAGATGCTCGCGTCCACTGTGCAGTTCTCAAACAACGACCAGCCACCCATCACCCCGAACCTTCGGTCCGAGTTCACTGGGGCCGGCACTGAGGAAAGTTCATTCCCTCAGACACCCAACAGCGTGCCCGACACACTCCCCGCTTCCCTCAACGTTCCACGCTCTTGCGAGCAGTACTGGAAGGAGAAGACGATCAAGTGCGCCGAATAGTCAACGTTCCACCCATGAGCAACCAGCATCAGACATTCGCTGATGTACTGGCCTCTGAACCAGCCCCGAAGGACCGGCTTAGAAGTGCTCCTTAGAAAGGAGGTGATCCAGCCGCACCTTCCGGTACGGCTACCTTGTTACGACTTCGTCCCAATCGCCAGTCCCACCTTCGACAGCTCCCTCCCCACAAGGGGGTTGGGCCACCGGCTTCGGGTGTTACCGACTTTCGTGACGTGACGGGCGGTGTGTACAAGGCCCGGGAACGTATTCACCGCAGCAATGCTGATCTGCGATTACTAGCGACTCCGACTTCATGGGGTCGAGTTGCAGACCCCAATCCGAACTGAGACCGGCTTTTTGAGATTCGCTCCACCTCGCGGTATCGCAGCTCATTGTACCGGCCATTGTAGCACGTGTGCAGCCCAAGACATAAGGGGCATGATGACTTGACGTCGTCCCCACCTTCCTCCGAGTTGACCCCGGCGGTCTCCCGTGAGTCCCCAGCACCACAAGGGCCTGCTGGCAACACGGGACAAGGGTTGCGCTCGTTGCGGGACTTAACCCAACATCTCACGACACGAGCTGACGACAGCCATGCACCACCTGTACACCGACCACAAGGGGGACCCTGTCTCCAGGGTTTTCCGGTGTATGTCAAGCCTTGGTAAGGTTCTTCGCGTTGCGTCGAATTAAGCCACATGCTCCGCCGCTTGTGCGGGCCCCCGTCAATTCCTTTGAGTTTTAGCCTTGCGGCCGTACTCCCCAGGCGGGGCACTTAATGCGTTAGCTGCGGCACGGACAACGTGGAATGTTGCCCACACCTAGTGCCCACCGTTTACGGCGTGGACTACCAGGGTATCTAATCCTGTTCGCTCCCCACGCTTTCGCTCCTCAGCGTCAGTATCGGCCCAGAGATCCGCCTTCGCCACCGGTGTTCCTCCTGATATCTGCGCATTTCACCGCTACACCAGGAATTCCGATCTCCCCTACCGAACTCTAGCCTGCCCGTATCGACTGCAGACCCGGGGTTAAGCCCCGGGCTTTCACAACCGACGTGACAAGCCGCCTACGAGCTCTTTACGCCCAATAATTCCGGACAACGCTCGCGCCCTACGTATTACCGCGGCTGCTGGCACGTAGTTAGCCGGCGCTTCTTCTGCAGGTACCGTCACTTTCGCTTCTTCCCTGCTGAAAGAGGTTTACAACCCGAAGGCCGTCATCCCTCACGCGGCGTCGCTGCATCAGGCTTTCGCCCATTGTGCAATATTCCCCACTGCTGCCTCCCGTAGGAGTCTGGGCCGTGTCTCAGTCCCAGTGTGGCCGGTCGCCCTCTCAGGCCGGCTACCCGTCGTCGCCTTGGTGAGCCATTACCTCACCAACAAGCTGATAGGCCGCGGGCTCATCCTGCACCGCCGGAGCTTTCCACCACCAAGAGATGCCCCTAGTGGTTGTATCCGGTATTAGACCCCGTTTCCAGGGCTTGTCCCAGAGTGCAGGGCAGATTGCCCACGTGTTACTCACCCGTTCGCCACTAATCCCCACCGAAGTGGTTCATCGTTCGACTTGCATGTGTTAAGCACGCCGCCAGCGTTCGTCCTGAGCCAGGATCAAACTCTCCGTGAATGTTTACCGGTAATCCGGTCGACACCACGAGAGCGGAACAGCCAGGCGGAATAAGCCCGGCCGTTCACAGCGTCCTCGCTGTGTTTTTTCAAAGGAACCTCGCCCCAGCAGATGCTGGAGACGGGGTATCAACATATCTGGCGTTGACTTTTGGCACGCTGTTGAGTTCTCAAGGAACGGTCGCTTCCTTTGTACTCACCCTCTCGGGCTTTCCTCCGGGCGCTTCCCTTCGGTCTTGCGTTTCCGACTCTATCAGATCTTTTTCTTCGATCTGACCCCCAGTCAGCGGGGTTCGTCTTCTCGGCCGCTGGGCCGTTCCGACGTGTCCAACCTTAGCGCGTTCTCTCGGCGTTTCCAAAATCGAAGCCTGTGCGGAGTCGATCAGGTCGTCGAGTCCCAATTCGAATTGAATTCGGGCATGCCGAAACCAACCCCGTTGGGAGCGATCTTGCTAGTGGTTGGGTGCCGCTCGTGCGGCGGAAGTGCTGTCGCAGAACCGTTACGGCTCCGCGGCAACCCGAAGAACTTTACGGATCGGGAGGAGGCCTGTCAAGAGCCCCCTGTCAAGATCTTTATGCGGGCGTCAGTCCAGGTCGGAGAGGCGGCCGCCGGCGTCCGGCTGGGCGTCTTCCACCCGGCGCAGGAGCCGGGTGAGGACCTCGCCGAGCGCGGTGCGCTCCTGCGGGGACAGGTCCTGGAGCAGGTCCTCCTCGAAGACCGACGCCAGGCGCATCGCCTCCAGCCACTTCTCACGACCTCCGTTGGTGAGCTCCACGATGACGCGAACCCTGTTGGACTCGTCCCGCTCCCGGGTGACCAGTCCTTCGCCGACCATGCGGTCGATCCGGTGGGTCATGGCGGCCGGGGTCAGGCCGAGGCGCTTGGCGAGGTCGCTCGGGCCCAGACGGTAGGGGGCGCCGGAGAGGACGAGGGCCTTCAGTACCTCCCACTCGGCGTTGCTGATGCCGAGGGCCGCGGTCTGACGGCCGTAGGCGACGTTCATACGGCGGTTCAGGCGGGACAGGGCCGAGACGATCTGCTCCACCTGGGGGTCGAGGTCCTGGAACTCGCGCTGGTACGCCGCGATCTGCTCTTCGAGGGTCGGCTCGCTGGGGCCGGGGGTGTCGCCCATGGGGGGAGTATCGCACGCTCGTTCTTTGCCTTGAAGTCCTTGGGTATGTACTCTTTAGCTTCGAACTTTAGTTTCGAAGTCTTCACTCCTAACTACTTGTGAGAGAGGTGAACGTGACCAGGGCGATGGGCGCAGCGATGCGCCGGATCCACGTGGGCAACGCACTCAGCGCGTTCGGGCTCGGCTTCACCGTCCCCTATCTGTACGTCTATGTGGCGCAGGTGCGGGGACTGGGAGCCATGACGGCGGGTCTCGTACTCGCCGTCTTCGCTGTGGCGGCGCTGGTCGTGCTGCCGTTCGCCGGGCGGGCCATCGTCCGGCGTGGCCCGCTGCCGGTGCTGCTCGCCGCCCTGGTCGCCGCCGCCCTGGGTGCGCTGAGTCTGGGGGTCGCGAGCAGTGCGGCTGCCGTGCTGGTGTCGGCTGCCCTGCTGGGGGCCGGACAGGCCGTGATGCAGCCGGCGCTGGCCACGATGATCGTGGACTGCTCGTCGGCGGAGACGCGGTCGCGGGCCTTCGCCATGCAGTTCTTCCTGCAGAACCTCGGGCTCGGGGTGGGTGGCCTCATCGGTGGGCATCTCGTCGACACGTCGAGCGCCGCCTCCTTCACGCTGCTCTTCGCGATCGAGGCGGTGATGTTCCTGCTGCTGGTCGTGGTGATGGTGACGGTGCGGCTGCCGCACGCGCCGCGGATCGAGGCGGCGCCCGTGGCGTCGGGGCGGGGCAGCTGGAAGCAGATGCTGGGGAACCGGGCCATGGTGCAGCTGTGCGTGCTGGGCTTCGTGCTGTTCTTCGCCTGCTACGGGCAGTTCGAGTCGGGGCTGAGCGCGTACGGGGTCGAGGCCGCCGGGATATCGACGTCGGCGCTGGGGACCGCCCTGGCGGCGAACACGCTGGTGATCGTCGTGGCGCAGTTCGCCGTGCTGCGGTTCGTGGAGCGGCGTCGGCGCTCGCGGGTGATCGCTGCTGTCGGGCTGATCTGGGCCGTGGCCTGGGCCGTCGCCGGGTACGCGGGGCTCGGGCACGGGAGCCAGGAGATGGCGACGGCCGCGTTCGTCTCGACGTACGCGCTGTTCGGGCTGGGCGAGGCGATGCTGTCGCCGACGGTCGCCCCGCTGGTCGCCGATCTGGCGCCGGAGGGGATGGCCGGGCAGTACAACTCCGCGTTCGCCCTGGTCAAGCAGCTGGCGCTGGCCGTCGGGCCGGCGGTGGGCGGGCCGCTGGGGGCCTCGCTGCACGCGCCGTACATCGTGGCGTTCCTCCTGTTCTCGCTGGGGATCACCGTTCTCGCCGTGCGGCTGGGGCGGCAGCTGACCGACGTACAGGATCAGCCGTGGCTCGCGAAGAGCCGGGTCGTGGCGCGGGGTGGGGCGTCCGTGTCCGCGGACGTGTGAGGCACCGGCGCCGTCGGCGTGTGCCCGGGCCGGGCCGTCCGGGCAGGCCGATCGCGCCTCGGTCACGCGGAGCCGGTCGGCCGAGTGGACCGCGGCGAGCAGCGCGGCGAAGTAGATCGCCGCGGCGAGGACGGCCAGCTGCCACCCCGGGACGCTCAGCACGAAACCGGAGATCCGCGCCGCGAGGACCACGGTCGGGAACACAGCGATCGCCAGGCCGAGCAGGGTGCTCACGGCGAGAGGGCCGCGTGCTGACAGAGCAGCACCTGGCGTGCCCAGCGCGGCGGGATGCCCACGGCGATCAGCCGGGCGAGGTAGCGACGCAGGATGCGGGTCTGACTGCGGGTGGCGGCGAGCACTGCGGCGAGAGCCAGGGCCACCAGGCCCACCGCGGTGGCCAGGAGCGCTGCCGGGGGCACCGGGTCGTCGGGCTCGACGTGGATCAGCACTGCACCGGCATCCATGCCGGCGTCGATCACCGCTTGTTGCAGGGCGTGGGCCTTCTTGTCGGAGACACCGGTGATCATGACCGGTCCGCGGGCCTGGATCGGCAGGTCGAGCGCGGTCGCGGTGGCGCGCAGCATGGTGCCGTCGGAGCCTGTGCGCCATTCGGCCGGGTCCACGTCGAGGGCCGCGGCGGGCAGGGCGGCGGTGCGGCCCAGGACCTTGTCGCCCTGGCGGACGGCGAGACGCAGGCGCGTGTCCGGCCCGGTGGGGGCATCGGCGGCGTGTGACCAGACCAGGACGCCGCCCTCGCGCAGGACGGAGGTCTGGCCCGGGTCGAGGCGGCGGCCGGTCAGTCGTTCGACGTCGCGCGGTTGGTTCGCGGCGAGGAGGCTGCCGTACTGGCCTTCCCGGCCGGCCATCAGGGGGTTGTCCGGGTCTCCCGCCATCAGGAAGCGCACTTTGGTGCGGGGCAGGCCGTCGAGCCCGGAGGCGCCGGCCGGGCGGCGCAGGCCCTGGCCCGGTCGGCGGCCAGCTGCCGTCGCACCAGGCGGCGTCGGGGACCGCCCTCCGGCATCAGTCTGAGCAGCCCCGCGAACACCTCGGGGATGGTCAGGAGCACCGCGGCGATCATGATGCCGGTGAGGACCATGGCCTGGGCGGGCGAGTCGACCCGGGTGGCGTACACCGCCGCGGTGAACTCCTCGATGAGGTTGTGCTCCGACCCCGCCGGCCTGGATCTCGCCGGAGTCGGCGAGATCCAGGCCGGCGAGCAGGTTCAGCAGGGTCGACTTGCCGGAGCCGCTGGCGCCGTACACGCACACGAACTCCCCCGCCCGGGCGGTGAAGTCCACGTCTCGTGCGGCCCATACGGTCTCGGCCGCGGAACGGTACGCCTTGCACACCCCGCTCGTCCGGACAAGCGGTGCACCAGCGGCTGCGGTCAACTCGGCATCCGTCCGTGCGGCAGGGCGAACTCGCACCACACCGCCTTGCCGCCGCCCGGGGTCCGGCGGCAGCCCCAGTTCGACGCGATCGTGGCGACGATGGCGATGCCCCGGCCCGATTCGTCGCCCGGTTCCGCGCGGCGGCGTCTGGGGAGATGGTCGTCGCCGTCGGTGACCTCGATGATCAGGCGTCGGTCGGTGCGGCGCAGGCGCAGGCGCATCGGTGGCGTGCCGTGCTGGAGGGAGTTGGCGACCAGTTCGCTGGTGGCCAGGACGCCCAGGTCGTGCAGATCGGCGGGGAAGCGCCAGCTGGTCAGGACGCCGGAGGCGAAGGCACGCGCGCGTGGGGCCGCTTCCACGCCACCCAGGAGGTCCAGGGCGGCGTTGCGGAACAGCTCGCTCTCCGGACCGGTGCGGGCAGGGTGCTGGAGGACCAGGACGGCCACGTCGTCGTCGTGGTCGGGGGTGACGCCCGCCGAGCGGACCAGGCGGTCGCAGACGACCTGGGGGGTGCCGGTGGCGCCGGCCAGGGCGCGTTCCAGGGCGGCGATGCCCTCGTCCAGGTCGGCGTCCCGGCGCTCCACCAGGCCGTCCGTGTAGAGGACGGCCGTGGAGCCGGGGCCGAGGGGGATCGAGCCCGAGGCGTGCATCCAGCCGCCGGTGCCGAGCGGCGGGCCGGTGGGTTCGTCGGCGCGCAGGACCGCGCCGTTCTCGTCGCGGACCAGGATGGGGAGGTGGCCCGCCGAGGCGTAGACCAGCTTGCCCTCGTTCGGGTCGTGGACCGCGTACGCGCAGGTGGCGATCTGGTTGGCGTCGATCTCGGCTGCCAGGCCGTCGAGGAGCTGGAGGACCTCGTGCGGGGGCAGGTCGAGGCGGGCGTAGGCGCGGACGGCCGTGCGGAGCTGGCCCATGACCGCTGCCGCGCGGACGCCGCGGCCCATGACGTCGCCGATGACGAGGGCGGTGCGGCCGCCGCCCAGGGTGATGACGTCGTACCAGTCGCCGCCGACCGCGGCCTCCGTGCCGCCGGGGTGGTACGTGGCGGCGACGCGCAGGTCGTCGGGTTCTTCGAGCTCCTGGGGGAGCAGTGACCTCTGGAGTGTCACCGCCGTTTCACGCTGGCGGCGTTCGCTGGCGCGCAGGCGTTCGGCGGCTTCGGCGTGGTCGGTGACGTCCGTGGCGAAGACGAGTACGCCGCGGCCGTCGCTGCCACCCTTGCCGTCGCCCTGGGCGACCGGGGTGCAGGTGAAGGTGTAGGAGCGGCCGTCGGGGGCCTTGCGGGACTTGACCGTGCGGGGTTTGCCGCTGCGCTGGACCTGGTCCAGGAGGGGGAAGAGGCCGAGGGCGTCCAGTTCCGGGAGGACCTCGCGGGCGCGTTCGCCCAGGGGGCGTGCGCCGAAGGCGGTCGTGTAGGCGTCGTTGACGTAGGCGATGCGGTGGTCGGGGCCGTGGACCAGGGCGACGAGGGACGGGACGCGGTCGAGGACCTCGCGCACCCGCAGTTCGTCGACGGCGGGTACGGACGGTGGCTCGTCGGCCAGTTGTTCGGCACGGGCGGCGGGTACGGAACCTTCCCGTCGCCGGTCCGGGGAGGCCGTCTGCTCGGTCCGCGCTGCGGCGCGGCGCTGCGTTCCGGGGAGCCGGGCGCTCCAGCGCGTGAAGTTCACGAATCCTTGCCTCGTGTAGTCGTCGGCGGCCGGCACCGGAACCGGCCGGGGCCCCGGGGGCCCGCACCGGGGCGAGGGGTGGCACGCCCGCGGTGGTGGACCAGTCTGGCAGTGAGCGGACCGGACCGGCATCCGTCAGACGCCGGGCCGGCCGGAGGAGTTCCTGGGTCCGGTCAGGACGACCCCTTCGGGTTCACCGGGGGGTCTTGAGAAGGCTTTCCACCGGCCGCGAGTTCGAACTCGGCCCGGGGGTGTTCGAGTGAACCCAGGGAGACGATCTCGCGTTTGAAGAGCCCGGCCAGGGTCCATTCGGCGAGCACGCGCGCCTTGCGGTTGAAGGTGGGCACGCGACTGAGGTGGTAGGCGCGGTGCATGAACCAGGCGGGGTAGCCCTTGATCTTGCGTCCGTAGACGTGGGCCACGCCCTTGTGCAGGCCGAGGGAGGCGACCGAGCCGGCGTAGGCGTGTTCGTACGTCTGCAGGGGTTCGGCGCGCAGGGTGTGCACGATGTTGTCGGCGAGGACCTTGGCCTGGCGGAGGGCGTGCTGGGCGTTGGGGGCGCACTCGCGGCCCGGCTCATCCGCGGTCACGTCGGGGACGGCGGCGGCGTCTCCGGCCGCCCACGCGTGCGTGGCGCCCTCGACGGCCAGTTCCGCCGTGCACTTGAGCCGTCCGCGGTCGTTGCGGGGCAGGTCGGTGGCGGCGAGGACCGGGTGGGGTTTGACGCCGGCCGTCCAGACGACCGTACGGGTGGGGAAGCGGGCGCCGTCGCTGAGGACCGCGACCCGGTCCGCGCAGGACTCCAGGCGGGTTTGGAGGCGTACGTCGATGTTGCGGCGGCGCAGTTCGGTGACGGTGTAGCGGCCCATCTCCTCGCCGACCTCGGGCAGGATGCGGTCCGAGGCCTCGACGAGGATCCACTTCATGTCCTCGGGCTGGACGTTGTGGTAGTAGCGCGCGGCGTAGCGGGCCATGTCCTCCAGTTCGCCGAGCGCCTCCACGCCGGCGAAGCCGCCGCCGACGAAGACGAAGGTGAGGGCCGCGTCGCGGATCGCGGGATCGCGGGTGGAGGAGGCGATGTCCATCTGCTCGATGACGTGGTTGCGCAGGCCGATGGCCTCTTCGACGGTCTTGAAGCCGATGCCGTGGTCGGCGAGGCCGGGGACGGGCAGGGTGCGCGAGACGGAGCCAGGGGCGAGGACGAGTTCGTCGTAGGTCAGCAGTTGCCCGCCCGTGCCCTCCTCCTCGGTGGCCAGGGTGGTGATGGTGGCGGTGCGCTTCGCGTGGTCGATGGCGGTGGCCTCGCCGATGACGACGCGGCACCGGTCGAGGACGCGGCGCAGCGGTACGACGACGTGGCGCGGGGAGATGGCGCCCGCGGCGGCCTCGGGAAGGAACGGCTGGTACGTCATGTACGGGTCGGGGGTGACGACGGTGATCTCCACGTCGCCCCGCTCCAGCTCCCGTTTCAGTCTGCGCTGCAGGCGCAGGGCCGTGTACATCCCGACGTAGCCACCACCGACAACGAGAATGCGCGCACGTTCCTTCACCATCCCATGACGCACCCGCCGCTGGCGTTTGTCCACAGCCTCGACAAATTGTGTGACCGGAGCGGGAGAGCGCGCGGAGTTGGCCGGAAAGGCGAGGTGTGGCGAATACCCGCAGGTCAGCGGGGGTAGTGTGGGGGGCGGTCGGGGGCACATTCAGGACGTATACGGCCCGTACTCCGATCGGTGGGCGCTCCGTGCGGAACGTCCCCCTTCTGAATTGACTCCCTCTCAACTATGTTCGTGTGTCGACGGGGTGTAGGGGGATGCGCTCGCCGGGTCCGCGACGGGCGGGGCCGGGGACCCGGGCCTGTTCCTCCGTCCCGGCATCGAATGGCGGGGAGTGTCTCCGGGGGGAGACGTCATTACCGGGGGAATGCGAATGCATGTTCAGGGCTCTCATTGGTCGTCCGCGTCCGCTGTCGCGGCGGGTGGCGCGACGATGAGCGCGACGGCGGGCAACGGACGCGGGAACGGAGCGCGGACGACTCCGCTGCGCGTGGACGCACAGCGCAATCTGGAGCATGTGCTGCGGGCGGCGCGCGAGGTGTTCGGCGAGCTGGGGTACGGCGCGCCGATGGAGGACGTGGCGCGACGCGCGCGGGTCGGCGTGGGCACGGTGTACCGGCGGTTCCCGAGCAAGGACGTCCTGGTGCGGCGGATAGCCGAGGAGGAGACCTCCCGGCTGACCGACCAGGCGCGTGCGGCGCTCGGGCAGGAGGACGAGCCGTGGTCGGCGCTGTCGCGCTTCCTGCGTACGTCGGTGGCCTCCGGCGCCGGGCGGCTGCTGCCGCCGCAGGTGCTGCGGGTCTCGGTCGAGGAGGACCGTGCCGGTCAGGCGCGGGTGCCGCAGCAGCGGACGCAGCCGGGCCCGGCTGAGCTGCGACTGGTGCCGGAGGAGCCGGTGGCGGTCGCCTCGGTGCCGACGGCGGCGGTCACGGCGGAGGACGACGCCGGGGCGTCGGCGCTGCTCGAGGTCGTGGGTCAGCTCGTGGAGCGGGCGCGTGCGGCGGGTGAGCTGCGGGCGGACGTGTCGGTGTCGGACGTACTGCTGGTGATCGCGACGGCCGCGCCCTCGCTGCCGGACGCGGCACAGCAGGCGGCCGCGTCGGCCCGGCTGCTGGACATCCTGCTGGAGGGGCTTCGGTCACGGCCGGCGTGAGGCGGGCCGGGCTGCCGGAAGGGTTTCCGCAAGGGGTTTCCGGAACGAGCGGAGCGATCGGCCGGTGCGGTCGGCCGGGCTGGTCGGCCGGACTGGTCGGCTGATCCGGTCGATCGGACCGGTCGGCTGTGGCGGTCATGACCAGCTGCGGGATCGGTCCGGTCAGCTTCCGAGCCAGGCGTGACAGGGATTCATTCCCCGAACGAGTGATGTCTAGTACTGGCGTGCGGTAAATCCCCACGGATGAGTGATGGTCCGGACTCCAGGGTTCTGAACAAAAGCCAATATGGCACTCTGACCCGGTGGTCTGGACGTGTTGGGCGGCTGGCGGGGGCTTTCCGCGATGAGCGGTGACGGGCGGGACGAGCCGAGCGGTAACGGGGACGCCACAGCAGGCGGCCCGGTCCCGCCGCAGGTGCCGAGCCAGGGCGGACGCGCGGGCGTACCGCCGAGCGGGCATCCAGCCGACGACTCGGTCCCGCCACAGCGCACCTGGCGTGAGGACGGCGTCCTGCCGCCGCCGCGCGAGCTGCCGCCCTCCGACGCCGATCTCATCGACCGGATGCGCTCGGGCGACGACACGGCGTACGAGGAGCTGTTCCGGCGGCATGCGCCGGCCGTGCGCCGGTACGCCCGGACCTGCTGCCGTGACGCCCACACCGCCGACGACCTGACCGCCGAGGTCTTCGCGCGCATGCTCCAGGCGGTACGCGGCGGCTCCGGCCCCGAGCACGCCGTACGCGCCTACCTGCTCACCTCCGTCCGGCGCGTCGCCGCCTCCTGGACGCGGTCGGCGCGGCGCGAGCAGCTCGTCGACGACTTCGCGGTGTTCGCCGCCCAGTCCGCACGCGGCTCCTACGTGTCCGACGACGACACGCTCGACCTGGGCGCGGACGTGCGGGCGATGCACGACGCCGAGCGGTCCATGGCCATGCGGGCCTTCCGGTCGCTGCCGGAGCGGTGGCAGGCCGTGCTGTGGCACACCGAGGTGGAGGACGAGTCGCCCAGCGAGGTCGCCACGCTCTTCGGGCTGGACGCCAACGGCACGCGCGTGCTCGCCAGCCGGGCCCGCGAGGGCCTCAGGCAGGCCTACCTCCAGGCCCACGTCAGCGCCACGCTCACCGCCGACGAGGAATGCGCGCGCTACGCCGACCAGCTCGGCACGTACGCCCGCGGCAGGCTGCGCACGCGTGCCGAACGGGGGCTGCGCAAGCACCTGGAGGAGTGCGCGAAGTGCCGGCTGGCCGCGACGCAGATCGAGGAGGTCGCTGGTGGCATCCCCGCCGTGGTGCCGCTGGCGGTCATCGGCTGGTTCGGTGCCGCCGGATACGCCAAGGCGGCCGGGCTCATCGCCGCAGGCGCGGGAGTGGGGGCGGGAGCGGCCGCGGCGGCGACGGGCGGGGGCTCGTCGGGCGGGACGGCGGCGGGCGCCGGTTCGACCGGTGGGGCCGCGGGGGCGGCTCGACCGGTGGGGCCGGAGGTGGTGCGGCGGCCTCCGAAGGAGTGGGCGCGCCGGTGAAGGCGGGTATCGCGGCCGGTGTGGTCGCCGTGGGCGTCGTGGCCGCGGTGGTGCTGGCGCTGGCCGGCAACGAGAAGCAGCAGGACGAGGCAAGGCCCGCTCCCACCCCGTCCTCGCCGGTGGTCCGGCCCGCCGAGCCCACGCCCTCTCCTTCGGAGCGGGAACCGGGACCGCGGCCACCGGCGATGGTGCCCGCGCGCGCCGAGACGCCCGCACCGACGCCGACCCGCAGGACCAGCCCGTCGTCCACACCGTCCCCGGCCGCGACCCCGACGCCCACCCCACCGCGCGCGTCCCCGAGGCCGGCACCGCCCCCGGCGCCCACGCCCACACCGACTCCGACACCGACCGAGAGGCCGCCCACCCCGGCCGTCTACCAGTGGAGCGAACTGTCGTACGACATCAGCGGCGACGGCACCGCGCCCGAGATGCGGATCGGCGCGAGCAGCTGGGTCTGGCAGCGGGACGGCCTGTCGGCAGGCGACCGGCGGTACACGCACGGCGTCACCGTGCACGGCCGCTCCTCCGTCACCATCGACCTCAACCGCTCCTGCTCCTCGTACGAGGCGCTCGTCGGGGTGGACGACATGGCGCTGAAGCTCGGCAAGGTCTACTTCTCCGTCTACGCCGACGGGGTCCGGCTGTGGCGGTCCGGGCTGGTGGAGGGCGGTGACCCGGTGGTTCCCGTCCAGGTGAACCTCACCGGCCGGAGCACCGTGCGGCTGGTGGTGGAACCGCACGGCGCCCTCGACAACCTGGGCCTGGCGGACTGGGCGGAGTCCAGGTTCACCTGCGGTTAGCGGCTCTCGGCCCGGTGGCGTGCGAGGTCCGCGCCTTCTCCAGCTCGCGCAGGACGTCGTCCGCCGTGAGGGCCGTGCCCCGGGCGCGCTCCGACTCGCACCGGGCAGGGCCCAGGGCGGCACGCGCGGCTGCCCCGGTCCGTTCCACCTGGGCGTGCTCCGGCATGGGGCGGGGGCGGCCGGCCCACCAGTGGTCCCCGGCACCGAGCAGCCGTGCCGCGCGCGGGAAGTCGCCGAGGTCGGCCAGCAGTCCTGCCGCGCTGTCCACGACGATGGCCCGGATCAGGTCGGAGCACCGCTTGTCCACGGCCTCGCGCAGGGCTACGGTCAGCTTGGCCAGGCCGGGCCCCGGGCCCAACTCGCTCGCCGTGACCACGGCGTCCATGAGATCCAGCATCACGACGAACTGGGGCGGCGGTGTGCCGCGCGCGGCGTCCGCACGCGCCGCCTCGCAGAACTCGCGCGCCCGGGTGATGTCCCCCTCCTCGAACGCCATCTGGGTCCGCAGCAGCAGGACGAACGCCCTGGAGTCCGCCACGCCGTACCGTTCGGAGGCGGCACTCGCCTCGTCCAGCCCCGCCAGCGCGGCCGGGCGGTCTCCCGCGCGGTAGGCGATCTCGGCGAGCCGGGCGAGGAGGAACGGCGACTCGGCGTACGCGCCCACCTCGTAGGCGAGCCGCAGCGCCTCCTCGTACTCCCCCTTGGCCTCCTCGAAGCGGCTGCGCGCCATGGCGGCCTCGCCGGCCGCGCTGCACACCTGGGCCCGCAGCCAGCGGTCACCGGTGCGGCGGCTGAGGACGCGCAACTCCGCGAGGTCGTCGTCCACGCCGTCCAGGTCACCGGGTGCGTCGACGACCATGTGCGTACGGAACATCAGGGCCACGGCGGTCTCCCAGTCCCCGCCGTACGTACGGCAGTTGGCGACGGCGGAGTCCATGACGGCCCGGAGGTCGCTGCGGTCGCCCAGGTAGGAGGTGATGATCGGGCAGACGAGCCCCGGGATCCGGGCCGCCCGTGGGCCCCCTTCCTGGAAGTAGGCCCACACCCGCTCCACATACGGCCGCCGCTCGTCGACGAACCGCTGTATGGGCCCCGCCTCGGTCATGAAGAACACATGCAGCAGACGCAGATCCATCCGCAGGGCGTGCAGCGGATGCCCCGACTCCCCGTCCGGCGCGGCGAGGAAGTGGTCGACCGGGTCGGACGGGCCCGGCTCGCCGCCGGACGGCACAAGCCCCGCGGCGGCGTCCCTCTCCACGCCCAGCCGCAGGGTCCGGCCGAGCCACTCCAGACCCTCGTGCCGGTAGTTGCGCAGCCACCAGAACCAGCCCATGGCCAGGGCGAGCGCGCCGGCCTCCTGCTCGCCCCCGGCCGTGAGGGCCCGGTCGAGGGCCGCGCGGATGTTGTCGAGCTCGGTCTCCAACCGGGAGACCCACGGCAGTTGCCCGGCGGAGCGCAGCAGCGGCTCGGCCTGCTCGACGAGCGCGCGCACCCACGCCCGGTGCCGCCGCTCGGCCGCGGCGCGCTGTTGCGGAGCCTCGGCGGCACGCTCGACGGCGTACTCGTGGATGGTCTCCAGCAACCGGTACCGCATGCCGTCCAGGTCGTCCGTCCCGCAGGGTGCCGCGACGACGAGGGACTTGTCGACGAGGGCCCCGAGCAGTTCGGCGGCGGGCCCGGTGCACACGGCCTCCGCCGCCGCCAGGTCCCAGCCGCCCGCGAACACGGACACCTCGCACAGCACCGTCCGCTCGGCCTCGTCGAGCAGGTCCCACGACCAGTCGACGACGGCACGCAGGGTCTGCTGGCGGGGCACGACCGTACGGCTCCCGGAGGTGAGGAGGCGGAAGCGGTCGTCGAGCCGGTCGGCGATCTGCCGGGGCGTCAGCAGCCGGAGCCGGGCCGCGGCCAGCTCGATGGCGAGCGGCAGCCCGTCCAGGCGGCGGCAGATCTCCGCCACCGCCCGCTCGTCCCGGAGCACGGCCTGCGCGTCGGGACGGACGGCGGTGGCGCGCTCGGCGAACAGCCGGCGGGCGTGGTCCGGCGGCAGGGGCTCGACCGGACGCACCAGTTCACCGGGCACGCCCAGGGGTTCACGGCTGGTGGCGAGGATCGTGAGCCCCGGGCAGCGGGTCAGCAGGGTCTCGGCGAGGCGGGCGGCGGCGCCGATGACATGCTCGCAGTTGTCAAGGATCAGCAGTTGGCTGCGCGGCGCGCAGTACTCCACGAGCAGGGCGACGGGGTCGTCCTGCATGGCCGTCAGCTCGCTGGTCATCAGCACGGTCTCGCGCAGACCGAGCGCACTGACCACCGCTCCCGGCACCGCCTCCGGCCGGTCGAGCGGGGCGAGCTCGGCCAGCCACGCCTGCGGCAGCCCGGCGGCGGCTTCCTCGGCGAGACGGGTCTTGCCAGAGCC
>KE354149.1 GCA_000415505.1 Streptomyces afghaniensis 772 | reverse complement strand
TCCGGTCGGCCAAACGCGTAGGAGCGCTGCCCGAGTTGCGTCCTGTGCGGCGGGAGGGACCACTGCCGCTGTCCTTCGCTCAGCAACGCATGTGGTTCCTGCACCAGCTCGAACCGGACAGCTCCCGTCTACAACGTCCCGGCCGCGGTGCGCCTGAGTGGCCCGATGGACGTCGAACGGCTGCGCGAAGCCTGCTCACGGTGGCCGGCCGGCACGAAACACTGCGCACACGATTCGAGGAACACACCTCAGGACCGGTACAGATCGTGGGCGACAAGCCGATGATCGACATCACCGCACAAGACCTCTCCCACGCCGCCGACCCCACCTCGGCCGCCTCCGCCGCCGCCGACGAACTGGCCCGACTGCCGTTCGACCTCGAGACCGGACCACTGATGCGGGTCGTCGTGATGCGCCTGCGCGACGACGAACACGTCCTGGCCCTGTCGATGCACCACATCGTCTCCGACGGCTGGTCGGTCGTGTCCTGCTCAAGGAGATCCAGGCCGCCTACACCGGCCAGCACCTGCCCGCCCTGCCCGTCCAGTACGCCGACTACGCCACCTGGCAGCGCACCTGGCTTACCGGCGACGTACTGGAAGAACAACTCACCTACTGGCAAACAGCCCTGGCCGGCGCACCACCCGCACTCGACCTGCCGACCGACCACCCCCGCCCGGCCACACCCACCTACCGGGGCGCCCAGCTCACCGACACACTCGACACACACGCCGTCACCCGGCTGACGCACATCGCCCAGGACCGGGGAAGCACCCTCTTCAACGTCATGCAGTCCGTCCTGGCCGCAGTGCTCGCACGACGCGCCGGACAAGACGACATCGTGATCGGCGTCCCCGTCGCCAACCGCTCCCGCATCGAAACCGAAGACCTCATCGGCTTCTTCGTCAACACCCTGCCCCTGCGCACCCACGTGACCACCCACCGACACCTTCCACACCCTCCTCGACCAGGTCAGCCGCACCTCCCAAGAAGGACTGTCCCACCAGGACGTGCCCTTCGAACGACTCGCACAACACCTCGTCCCCGACCGCGACCGCTCCCGCAACCCGCTCTTCCAGGTGATGCTCGCCTTCCAGAACGCCCCCGCCACCGAACAGATCCTGGGCCAGACCCGCCTGACCCACCTGCCCACCGGCGACGGCACATCCAAGTTCGACCTGATGCTCATCACCCAGGAACGACCCCACCGGCGAACTGTCACTGACCCTGGAATACAGCACCGACCTGTTCACCGAACACACCGCACACACGATCCTCAACGACATCCTGCGCGCCTGCCACGCAGCCGCCGCCGACCCGGCCCAACCCCTCCACGAACTCACCGCGGTCTCCGAAACCGAACGCCAACTACTGCTCCACACCTGGAACGCCACCGACCGCAACGACACCCTCACCTGCGTCGTGGAACGCATCAGACACCACGCCGCACACACACCCCACGCCATCGCCGTCACCGACGACCACCAGTCACTGACCTACGCCGAACTCGCCGGCCGCGCCAGCCGCCTCACCCGCGAACTCCTCACCGCCGGCATCACCCCCGACGACCGAGTCGTCTACCACGGCCAACGCGGCACCACCGCCCTCATCACCCTCCTCGGAATCCTCGGCGCAGGCGGCGCCTACGTCCCCCTCAACCTACGCACCCCCCACACCCGCCAAGCCGACATGGTCGTCGCGTCCGGTGCGCGGTACATCGTGGCGGAACCCGACCGCACGGCGGAGGCTGCGGTCACCGCCGCAGCGGCCGGCCGGACGTGGCCGTGCTCGCCTGTCCGAACTCGGCCGATGGGCTGGACGATCTGGTGCCGGTGCGAGGCGCAGGCGACGACCTGGCCTACGTCATCTACACCTCCGGATCCACCGGCAGGCCCAAGGGCGCCATGGTCCACCGAGCCGGAATGAACAACCACCTCCAGGCCAAGGTGGACGACCTGACACTCACCGACTCCGACGTACTGGTCCAGAACGCCGCCCTGACCTTCGACATCTCCGTATGGCAAATGGTCGCCGCGCTCATGGAAGGCGGCCGCACCACCGTCTACGGCGACGACACCGCCCTGGACCCGATCGGCCTGTTCACCCGCGCCCACCACGACGGCGCCACCATCCTCGAAGTCGTCCCCTCTCTCCTCCGCGCCACACTCGACGCCTGGGACACCCTGGACAACGCAGCCCGCACCCCCCACACAACAACAGCAGCGCCCGCACTGCCCCACCTGCGAACCCTCGTGGTGACCGGTGAGACCCTGCCACCGGACCTGTGCACCCGCTGGTTCACGCGCTACCCCCACATCGACATCATCAACGCCTACGGCCCCACCGAATGCTCCGACGACGTCACCCACGCCCACCTCACCGTGGGCTCCCCCGGCAGCCGGACGAGGGTTCCCATCGGCAGGGTCGTGCGCAACACGCGCCTGTACGTACTCGACCCGTCCCTCAGGCCGGTGCCGGTCGGCGCCCGCGGCGAACTGTTCGTCGGCGGCACGGGCGTCGGCCGCGGATACCTGGACGATCCCGCGAAGACGGCCGCCGTCTTCGTGCCCGACCCGTTCAGCACGACGCAGGGCGCCCGCATGTACGCCACCGGCGACGTCGTGCGCTACCTGCCCGACGGAGAGCTGGAGTTCCTCGGACGGCGCGACCACCAGGTCAAGATCCGCGGACAGCGCATCGAACTCGGCGAGATCGAGCACACACTGCGCGAACAACCCGGCGTCACCGACGCCGTGGTCCTGGACCGACCGCATCCCTCCGGCACCACCGCCCTCGTCGGCTACGTGACGGGCACCGCTCAGCCGGAACAGGCACGGGCCGCGCTCGCCCGGACACTCCCGGAGGCCATGGTGCCCTCCGTCGTCGTCAGCCTCGACGCGATGCCGATCACCCCGAACGGCAAGATCGACAGGGCCGCCCTGCCCGCCCCCGATCTGACGACCCGGCGCGCCCCCCACCGCGAGCCGCGCACACTGGACGAGCGGCTTCTCGCCGAGTTGTTCGCCGAGGTGCTCGGTGTCGAGCGGGTCGGTCTGGACGACGACTTCTTCGCGCTGGGCGGCCATTCCCTGCTCGCCACGCAGCTCATCGCCCGCATCCGCTCCGACTTCGACGTCCAGCTCCCGCTGCGCACACTCTTCGAGACCCCCGTCCTGGAGCCCCTGGCCGCCGAGATCACCACCCTCGTCGCAGCGGGTGCCCGGGACGGTGACCACTCCGTGGGCGTCGAGGAGCTGCTCGCAGAGATCGAGCACCTCTCCGACGAGGAGACCGACGCCCTGCTCTCCGACTCTTCCGGCCGACTCTAAGGAATGCTCCAGTGACGATCACAACGACCGGGTCTTCCAGGTGGAGGACCGACAACATGAAGCGCCGGGCGGTCGCCACCGGCTGGTTCCCCTCGGAGGGCGGCACCGCCGACCCGTTCCGGCTGCGCCTCTACTGTCTGCCGCACGCCGGAGCCGGCGCCTCCGCCTACCGCGCCTGGGGAGGACGGCTCGGCGACGGTATCGAGGTGGTGCCCGTCCAGCTCCCGGGCCGGGAAGCACGATTCGCAGAGGAACCCGCCACCACGGCCGACGAGATCGCTGACGGCATGTGCGCCGCGTTGGCGGAGCGCGGCGACCAGCACTGGGCCCTGTTCGGCCACAGCATGGGTGCCCTGATCGCCTACGAGGTGGCCCACCGGATGTCCGCTGCGAACCGCCCGCCCGCACACCTCGTCGTCTCCGGGATGACGGCACCGCCCTTGGCGGCCCACCGCAGCGGGCCCGTGGCCGGGGCGCGCGGGGACGCCGAGTTGATCGACCGCATCCGGTCGCTGGGCGGCACGCCCGAAGACGTGCTGCGATCGGCGGAGATGATGGAGCTGCTGCTGCCCCTCTTCCGAGCCGACTACCAGGTGTGTGACGGCTATCGGTTCAGGCCGCGTCCGCCGCTGAGCGTTCCCGTCACCGCGCTGGGCGGGGCCGCCGATCCCGGAGTGCCGGTCACAGGCCTCACAGCGTGGCGGGACCTGACGACGGCCGGGTACGCGATGCGCGTCTTCCCCGGTGGACACTTCTACCTGAACGACCGCATCGACGACGTCCTGCCGGTCGTCCGGGCTGCTTGCATGGGCGAAGCGCCGCACCTCGGGAGCGGGCCGGCCCGGGGAAGCCGCCCGGGCCGGTAGCGGAGTGCCCGGACGTGTTCCCCCGCACGTCCGGGCCGTTCAGTCGCCCTGCTCGGGAGGAGCTGTCTCCTCCTGGTTCAGCTCCTCCCTGGCGAGCAGGTAACCCAACTGCAGACGGCTCTGTGCCCCCATGCTCTCCCGGATCCGTGCCAGGTGGCTGTGGTACGTGCGCTCGCTGACACCGATCCGCCGGGCGATGACGGAGTCGGTCAGACCCTCGACGAGGAGGCGCTTGATCATGCTGTGAATGTCCGGCATGACCTCGGTGGAGGCGTGTGAGGCGTGCGTGGGGTCGAAGGGCGTCGCGCGCTGCCAGTTCCGGTCGAACACGTCCGTCAGGAATCGCACCAGAGCCCTGTCGTGGATGACCACCGCTGTGGTGCGGTCCTCGTCCGTCGGCACGATGGCCCGCGAACGGTCGATGACGATGAGCCGGTCGAAGAACTCGTCCAGGGTGCGGACCTCCCCACCGCCCTCCGTCACGGCCTCGACGTAAGCCTTCGTGGCCGTGTTGAACCGTGCCGGGTGCTGATACAGCGTCCGCATGCGCACCCCGCGGCGCAGGTGCTCCAGGGTGAGCGGCAGCACGGCGTTGAGCACCGTGGCCGGGCGCCCGCCGCCCGGCTGCGCGGTGAGGATCTCCTCCGTGGCCTCGTCGGTGACCCGGGTGATGTAGTCCCGGATCGTCGTCATGCCGTGGAGGTACTCGACAGCGGGTGTCGCGCGTTCTGGCGGGGCCTGGGCCATGAAGATCCGGAGCGCCGGTGCGAGCCTGTGCTCGACCTCCGAGGCCCGCAACTCCAACTCCCATGCCGCGGTGCGCCACTGGGCCGCGAGCCGGGCCTCCACCAGTCTCGGATCGACCGGCCGTAGGGACGCGTCGTCGGGCGACAGCTCCAGCAAGCCGATCCGGGCGAGGTCGTCAACCCCCGGCACATCGGTGTCGGGGGCCAAGGCCGTTTCGCGAAGGGCCATTTCGTAGGCGGCCAGTGCTGCTTCCGACAGTTCCGGTAAAGTTTCGCGGTTATCTGGCCCCATATGCCCCCCTCAGATCTCTGCGATGCAAAAAACTGTCCCCCCCGTACCGTGGAGTTCCTACTCAGTCGAACCCTAGCCTCCAGGTGACCGAGATAACGCGCCATAAGCGGGGGAAAAACGCCATGATCAAGATTTCTGCGACGGGTATCGACGAAGAGCACGGCGCCGGCAAGGCGCTGCACAGAGCGCGGCGGACCGTAGCCGCCGTCACCCTGACCGGCGCACTGCTCGTGGGGGCCGGCGCCCTGCTCACGGGCGCCCACGGGCCCCATGACTTCGGCTGGAACTCCCCCGCTGAGCGCGTCCTGGCGATGGACATCGGCTGGGACGGTCCCAAGCGCAATCTCCCCTCGAACCCGGCAGCGGAGCGGGTCGTGGGGAAGGACATCGGCTGGAACGGTCAGCCGCGCGACTTCGGCTGGAACGCCCCGGGTGCGGGCGCCATGGAGAAGGGTGTCCCGACGCCTGGCGGCGCCGCATGACGTACGTCCCAGCAGACCGCGGCCGGAGCGGCAGAAGGTGAGGCTCATGCATTCGGACCCCGGCGCCGAGCCCACCCGCTTCGGCAGCACCCTTCAGCTCGCACGGAAACGAGCGGGCCTGACGCAGGAGCAGCTCGCCGCGGCCTCCGGTGTCAGCATCCGAGCCATCCGGGACCTGGAACTGGGCCGCGCCAACCGCCCTCGCAGGGAGACGATCCGGCTCCTGGCCGACGCCCTCGACCTCACCGGCTCCCACCGGGTACTGCTCGACCACGCATCCGGCCACGCGTCCGTGGACACCACGCTGCGGCAGATGTACGAGGAGGACGCGGCCTCCGCTCCGGCGGCGATGTACCCGCTGGTCGGCAGGGAACGAGAACTCGACGTGCTCGCCCGCGCCCTCCTCGTCGGCCAGGAGCGTCTGCTGTCCCTGGTGGGGCTCCCCGGAGTGGGCAAGAGCCGGCTCGCGCTGGCGGTGGCCCACCGCTACGAGGCCGAACGGGAGGCCCGCGTCATCTGGCTCCCGGCCTCACCCGACAGCGGGGCGACCCCGTTCGGGCCCGGTGCGGGACCTGACCGCGCACAGAGCCTGCTCGCGTCCTGGATGCTGGACCGGCTCACCGGGAACGGCCCGCTGGACGAGTTGGCCAGGCTGATCGGCGGCCGCCGCACCCTTCTGGTGATCGACGGGTACGACGACCCCGCCGCCGACGGGGGCGTCTCCTGCGGCTGCTCGCAGGCTGCGACGGCCTCCAGGTCCTGGTCACCACTGCGGAGCCCGCTACCGGTCCTCGGCGTCCGCGCCGTGCCACTCGCCCCGTTGCCCCTGGCTCCGCCCAGCGCGGAACCGGGGCAGGGCACGGCGTCGGCCGCAGTGCGGCTCATGCTGTCCCACGTCAGCTGCGCCCGGCCGTCGCTGCAACAGACCGCTTCCGTCACCGAAGCGGTGACCGGGCTCTGCCGGCAACTGGACGGGATTCCCCTCGCCCTCAACCTGGCGGCGGGCTGGCTGCCGATGTACTCGCCCGAGCAACTGCACTCCGTGGCGCTGGACAGCCCGCTCGACCTGGTGGAGCCCGTCTTCGACGGCGAGTCCGGAGGGGGACTCGATCTCGGCACGCTGATCGGCAGCGCCATCACCGCGCTGCGCCCTGCGCCGGCCAGAGTGCTGGCCGCCCTGGCCCTCCACCGTGCCCCCTGCCCGACCGAGGAGGTGCAGCGCCGCCTCGGAGGACCACCCCAGGAGGTCACCCGGGCCCTGCACGGCCTGCTGCTGCGCGGCCTGATCCGCGAGGAACGTGTTCCGGGCGGCGGCACAGCGGTCTCCGTCCTCAACCTGGTCCGTCACACACTCCACGCGGCTCGGCAACACGCCGCCCTGCCGGCCATCGCCCACATCTGACCAGCGCCCCCTCGAAGCGCCCTGCCGCGAAACCACCGCTTCTCCGTCGGTGCACATCGGAGATCATCCGGCCTGGCCTGCCCGGAGCCATCACGAGAACGGGACCCGGCAACCGAATCCCCACCCACTTCCGGAGCGAAACAGCATCATGACCACCGCGATCAGCGCAGACGCCGATCTCGCGCGACGACTGCCCACCCTCGCCAAGTACTTCCGCCCGATCACCGTGCCGGCACCCTTGGAACTTCCGCACGTCCAGGAGCTGTGCGACAGGGACGATCCCTTTCGGCCGGGAGAGGACACGGATTCCCTCTTCGTCGCCGCGATGCGGGAGATCAACGCCTGGCACGTGGCGCGGTCACCGCTCTACCGGGCTGCCTGGGAGAAGGCGGGCAGCCCGGTTCCTCGCAGGACACGGGAACTGGACGCCCTCCCGTACCTCCATGTGAATCTCTTCAAGCGCCATGCCCTGGGTTCCGTGCCCGACGCGGATGTCGCCTTGCGCCTCACCTCCTCGGGCACGGGCGGTGAGCGCACGGAAATCGGTTTCGACGCCTGGTCCATCGGATCGGCGCAGCGCATGGATGCCTGGACCCTCAAGGCACTGGGGCTGATCGACCCCGATCGCCCCGCGAACTACCTGGTGTGCGGCTACGAGCCGGATCCCCGCCTCACGGTCGGCGCCGCTCACGGCCTCAACGAGCTCTGCGACTTCGCCCCGGTCGCCTCCGCCGTGCACGCGCTGCGCAACACGGGCGGCGGCCATGAGTTCAACCCCATGGGCTCTGTCGACGCACTCCTCGACTACGCCGCTCGCGACGAACCCGTACGCGTCGTGGGCTTCCCCGCCTTCGTGTACGCGGTGGTCGAGCGCATGCGCCAGATGGGCGTCCCGCCCTTGCGGTTCCCGGAAGGGTCCCTCGTTCTCACCGGTGGCGGCTGGAAGGGGCACGCCGACCGGGCCATCACCAAGCCGGCGTTCCGCGAAGCCGTCCGGAGCGGACTGGGCATTCCGGACGACCGGATCCGCGACTGCTACGGCTCCGTCGAGCACTGCCTGCCGTACATCGAATGCGCCGACCACCACTTCCACGTGCCGGTCTGGTCCCGCGTCGTCGTTCGTGACGTCCGCACCCTCGAACCACTGCCCTACGGAAACCCCGGATATCTGCAGTTCATCTCGCCCTACATCACGGCGCTGCCTGCTCACAGCATCCTCATGGCCGACCTGGGGACGCTTCACCCTCCGGGGGCCTGTGAGGTGGACACGCCCTGGTTCGACGTCCATGGGCGAGCCGGCGTACGCCGTAACCGCAACTGTGCCGTTGCCGCGGCCGAACTCCTGGGGAAACGATGACGCTCCTGAAGCATGTGACGCCCTACTACTGGCGCGGCGAATGGGTCGACGAGGAGAGCGCGGGGCGCCGGCTCGACGACATCGGCCTCATCCTGCCCGGCCTGCGCGAGCCGCTCGTCGTGGACGACGTCCTCGCCGCGTGCCGCCACCTGGCCTCCCAACTCGACGACACCACGGGCAGCACATACGCAGGACTCCGCGACGAATTGACCGATCCCTCCACCACGGCCCTGCCTGCAAAGGACGCGGACGCTCTCCTGGCCGGGCTCGCGAAGGCCCTCGATCCGCGGTCGCTGGCCGCTCAGCTGACCGCCGAACTGGGCAGTGCGGCCCCCGGCGTCCCCGTACCCGCGCCGTTCGCGAACGAGGCGGTCGAGGTATGGCAACCCGTGGGAACACTCGTCCACATCTCACCCGCCAACGTGGCCACGGCCGGTGTGCTGAGCGCCGTCGAAGGCCTGCTCGCGGGCAACACGAACATCGTCAAGACGAGCGGGACCGACGGTCTCTTCACCCAGCGGGCACTCGCCCTCCTGGCCGACGCGGACCCCACGGGCCGGATCCGCGACCGACTCGTCGTCCTGCGGTTCTCCTCCAGCAACACCGACTGGCTGCGGCGGCTGTGCCGATCCGCCGACGCGGTCGCGGTATGGGGGTCGGAGGAAGCTGTCGCCGGGATCGCCCAGCACGCCCCCTCGGGCTGTCGTGTCGTCGCGTGGGGCCCGAAGATCTCCTTCGCGTACCTCGACCGGACGGCGTCGGCCGAACCCGCCGGCCTTCGGGGCCTGGCGCGCGACATCCTGCGCAACGCGCAGCGCACCTGCACCAGCCCTCAGGTGCTGTACGTCGACACCACGGACCACGACCGGCTCTTCGGTGTCGCCGACGCACTCGCCACGGCTCTCGCCGACGAGGCCCCGGGGCTTCCCGTCATCGCCCCCACCGCAGCGGAACAGGCCGAGGTCACCAACGTGGTCGAGGTCGCCCGACTCGAAGAGCACCTGGGGCTGACGCGCACCCGCAGCGCCTCGGACGGACGCTGGCACGTCCTGGCCGACACGCGCCCGGGTCTGTGTGCCTCGCCCCTGTTCGGCACCATCTGGGTCAAGCCACTGCCCCGCGAGGACATCGTGCGCGTCCTGCACCCCATGCGCCGCTACCTGCAAACAGTCGGCCTCGCCGCGACGGGGGACGGCGACGTGGCCCTGTCCGGGGAGTTCTTCCGAGCCGGGGCTCTCCGCATCACCCCACTCGGCCAGATGCTGGACACCTACGCGGGCGAACCTCACGACGGCCACCTCGCCTTGCAGCGGTACAGCCGCCGGGTGAGCATGCCCGCGGCTTTCCACGAGGGTGTGTCAGCGTGAGGGCGACGGCGAGCCAGGGGTAGCGGCAGACGAGTCGGGCTGTACGCCGGGTTCTGTTCCCGGGGTTCCTCGCGGAGCCCCGGGCGACGGCCATCCATCTAGGGCCGGCGTTGCCACCGGCCTCGTGCGGTCTACCCGCGGACTCGGGCGGGCAGCCCTCGAACGTCCGCGCAGGAGCACCGAGGTGCTCCCTCTTGACCTTGCTCCGGGTGGGGTTTACCTAGCTGCCTGAGTCACCCCAGGCACTGGTGGTCTCTTACACCACCGTTTCACCCTTACCGAGGGCCGGAGCCCTCGGCGGTTTGCTTTCTGTGGCACTGTCCCGCGGGTCACCCCGGGTGGCCGTTAGCCACCACCCTGCCCTGTGGAGCCCGGACGTTCCTCGGGGAGCTCCCCGTCAGGGGGACTCCACGCGGCCGTCCGCCCGGCTCGTCTGCCGTGTCGACCATGGTACCGGGCGTGAGCGGGGCCGCGGACCGGCGGCGGTCGCCAGGACCGAACCGGCGAGGATCAGGGTGAAGGCCGCGATGATGCCGGGGGTCAGACGCTCGTCGAGGAACAGTGCCCCCGCCGCCACCGCCACCGCCGGGTTGACGTAGGTGATCACTGTCGCCCGGGTCGGGCCCGCCTCCTTGATCAGTTCCAGGAAGGCGACGAAGGCGATCGCCGTGCACAGCACTCCCAGTCCGGCCAGGGCGGCCAGGACCTCGGGGGCCGGGACCGAGGAGGGCCGGGAGAGCGCGGCCGCCGGGGCGTAGACGAGTGCGGCCAGGGTCAGGCAGAAGGCCGTGAGCTGGAGGGACGGTACCTCCTTCAGGCGCCGGGCGGCGATCAGGGGGCCGTCGCGTAGCCGAGGACCGTCAGCAGGACCTCGCCCAGGGAGCGGGCGTCGCCGCCGGTGAGGTGCGGGATCGTGAGGACCGCCACGCCGCCCAGCCCCAGCGCGAGGCCGGCCACGCGGCGTACGCCGAGTCGTTCCGTGTCGCCGAAGAAGCGGGCCATGACCACGCCGACGATGGGGACGCCGGCGATCAGCAGGCCCGCCGTGGAGCTGGACAGGTGGCGTTCGGCGTCCGTCAGCGTCCACCAGGGGCCGATGATCTCGATGCACGCGAAGGCCAGGAGAGGGCGCCAGTGGGTGCGGACCGTGCGGGTCAGGCCGCCCTGGCGCAGGGCGAAGGGGAGCAGGAGCGCGGCGCCCAGAGCGCAGCGCGTGAACACCACCATGGACGGGGACAGGTCGTCCACCGCCACCTTGATCATCAGGTAGGGGACACCCCAGACCACTCCCATCAGGGAGAACAGGAACCAGCCGCGTGCAGTCATACGGCGAGTCTCGGCCGCCTCACCCCGCCGCGTCTTGAACGCTGTTGCGGTACGCCGCCGGGGTCACGCCCAGCACGCGGCGGAACCAGCGGGTGAGGTGCGCCTGGTCGGCGAAGCCGACGAGGCTCGCGACCTCGGCGGGGCGCAAGCCGGTTTCCAGGAGGCCGCGGGCCCTGGCGACGCGGTGCTGGGCGAGCCAGGCGTAGGGCGGTACGCCCATCGTCGTGCGGAAGGCGCGCAGCAGCTGGTAGCGGGACAGGCCCAGGTCGGTGGCGAGGTCGGCCAGGGAGGGTGGTTCCAGCAGCTCGTCCGCGAGGCGGTCGCGTACGACCCTGGCGATGTGGCCGGCGCCGGGCACCGTGTCCTCGCTCGCCCGGGCCGTGGAGTGCCGGCGGGCCAGGGCCGTGAGCAGCCAGGGCAGCCGGGACTCGGCCTCCAGCGGGTCGGGGCAGGCGCTGATGTCGGTGTGGGCGGCGCGCAGGGCGGTGGCCAGTTCCGGGTCGTGCAGGACGGGGTCGCGGAAGTGCGGGAGGCCGCCGAGCGTGCCGTCGGTGAGGAGGGACGGCTCGGCGTACAGGGCCTGGTAGGCGTACCCCTCGCAGGCGGCCGGACCGCCGGTGTGCATCTCGCCCGGCTCCAGGACGACGATCGAGCCCGGGTAGGAGTGGATCAGCCCGCCCCGGTAGGCGATGACCTCCGACCCGCCGACGGTGACGCCGATGGTGAATTCGTTGTGGGCGTGCGGAGCGTAGACATGCTGATCGAAGTGGGCGGTGAGCAGATCGAGAGCCGGCCCCTCCCGCCCCAGCCGCGCCCTGGCCCAGCGGGCCTGTTCCCGTATCCGCCCCCGTGTGCTCACCGCGTACTACCTCCCCGTCTCACAGGGGATCAGAGGAAGTCGGTGGTGTCCAGGTCGAAGGCGAAGGGGTTCGGGAGGGTGATCGGTCTGCCGAAGGCCACAGTGGTGAATCGGAGGAGAAAGGGATACCGCCACGGGCGTAGCAACTGCGCTTGACCACTCGATCGATCTCCGGCCTGGTGAGTGTCCAGCTCGACAAACCAGTCCAGCAGCAACTGCTGCGTGTACGGATCCTGCGCCATGGCGATGCCGCTCCCTTCCGCGATCACCGGCCAGACTGGGACACCGGCGCGGACCCGTCCGCGGGATCGAGGGCCGTTCCCTCGATCGTGGTCCCTTGACCTTGCCGCAACGTCAACGTCTCTACTGGTCCCATGCGGATCGGAGAACTCGCCGACGTCGTCGGTGTCACCACGCGGGCCGTGCGGCACTACCACCATCTGGGGCTGTTGCCCGAGCCGGAGCGGCGGGCGAACGGGTATCGGGAGTACGGGCTGCGGCACGCTGTCGTACTGGCGCGGATCCGGCGGCTGACCGAGTTGGGGCTGGGGCTCGCGGAGGCGCGGGACGTGCTGGCGGACGACGCGGGGAAGGACCTCGTCGAGGTGCTGACCGAGCTGGACGAGGATCTGGCCCGGCAGGAGGAGGCCATCCGGGAACGGCGGGGGCGGCTGCGGGCGTTGCTGGAGGCGGAGGGCGGGCTGCCCGCCGAGGGGCCGGTGTCGCCCGAGCTGGCCGCGCTGTTCGCGGGGACCGCGCATCTGTCGGACTCGCCGATGGCCGCCAAGGACCGCGAGATCATCGCCTTCCTGGAGACGGCCATGCCCGACGAGGCCCGGCAGCAGCTCGTGTCGTCGCTGGGTGAGGTGCTCGGCCGGCCCGATGCCGTGGCGCGGGCCGACGAGGTGTATGCCCGGCTCGACGCGCTCGCCGACGCGGAGCCGGACGACCCGCGCGTCGCCGGGGCCGCCCGGGCCCTCGCCGACTGCATTCCGCCGGGCCTGTTCCCGGAGATCGGGGACCTCGACCACGACGACAGTGTCCTGCGCGCCTTCTACGAGGACCTGGCCCCGGCCCAGGCGGAGGCGATCCGCCGGGCGCTGCGCATCCTCGCCGAGGAGCGGCGATGAGGATCGCGCGTCTGCTGGTCCGGCACGAGGTGCGGCTGCTGGTGAGTCTCGCGCTGTGGGTGGTGCGGCGTACCGAGGGGACGAGGAGTGGGCGGGCTTTCGGGTACGCGCGTGGGCAGGGCGCGATGATGTTCGGGTTCGGGTTCGTGTGTCTCGTCGAGACCGTCGCGATGTCCGTGCTGCTGCGCGACTGGCCGACCGTGCACGCCGTGTTCCTCTTCCTGGACGTGTACGGCATCGTGATCGTCGTCGCGCTGCACGCCTCGTCCGTCGTACGCCCGCACGTGCTGGATCCGGGCGACGGCTCGCTGCGGATCCGCCGGTACGTCCATGTGGATCTGCGGGTGCCGCTGGAGCGGATCGCCTCGGTGCGGCGCGAGCTGCGGATGACGCACGAGCGGGCCGACGGTGAGCTCGACGTCGAGGTCGGGTCCCAGACCACCGTCACGCTCGAACTGACGGAACCCGTCACGCACCTCACCTTCTTCGGGCGCCGGAGGGAGGTACGGGTCGTCCGCTTCCACGCCGACGACGCCGACGGCCTCGTACGCGCCCTCGGCCGGGCCCGCGTCTGAGCTCCCCGTACGCTGTCGGCGGAGTTCGATCGAAGGAGTACGCGTGCTTGTCCTGCTGCCGCCGTCCGAAGGCAAGGCCCCCTCCGGCCGCGGGGCCCCGCTGAAGCCGGAGTCACTGTCGCTGCCGGGGCTGGCCGCCGCCCGGGAGGCCGTCCTCACCGAGCTGGTCGAGCTGTGCGCCGGCGACGAGGACAAGGCGCGCGAGGTGCTCGGGCTGAGCGAGGGACTGCGGGGCGAGGTCGCGAAGAACGCGGAGCTGCGCACGGCGGGGGCACGGCCGGCCGGGGAGATCTACACCGGGGTGCTGTACGACGCCCTCGGCCTGGCGTCCCTGGACGCCTCCGCCAAGCGGCGTGCCGCGCGGTCGCTGCTGGTCTTCTCCGGGCTGTGGGGAGCGGTCCGGGTGACGGACCGGATTCCCTCCTACCGGTGCTCGATGGGGGTGAAGCTGCCGGGGCTCGGTGCGCTGGGCGCGCACTGGCGTACGCCGATGGCGTCGGTGCTGCCCGAGGTGGCCGGGGACGGGCTGGTGCTGGATCTGCGGTCGGCCGCGTACGCCGCCGCGTGGAAGCCGAAGGGCGAGGTCGCCGGGCGGACGGCGTCCGTGCGGGTGCTGCACGCGCCGACGCGGAAGGTCGTCAGCCACTTCAACAAGGCGACGAAGGGGCGGATGGTGCGCAGTCTGCTGACCGCCGGGGCCGCTCCGAAGGGGCCGGCCGAGCTGGTGGAGGTTCTGCGGGATCTCGGGTACGTCGTGGAGGCCCAGGCCCCTGCGAAGGCGGGGCAGGCGTGGTCGCTGGACGTGCTGGTGACCGAGGTCCACTGAGCATCATCACGGCATGAAGTGACGCGTTGCAGCATACGCAATGGCCTTTGCGCATGCTGTTGAGTCGACGGCAGGATACGGCCATGGCCTCTCCCCTGCCCGCCTCCGTGCTGGACCTCGCGCCCGTCGTCCCCGTCGTCGTCGTCGAGGATGCCGGTGACGCCGTACCGCTGGCGCGGGCGCTGGTCGCCGGTGGGCTGCCCGCGATCGAGGTGACGCTGCGGACGTCGGCGGCTGTGGAGGCGATCCGGGAGATCGCCGGGCAGGTTCCGGAGGCGGTGGTGGGTGCCGGGACGGTGATCAGCCCCGGGCAGGTCGCGGACACGGTGGCCGCGGGCGCCCGCTTCCTGGTCAGTCCCGGCTGGACCGACGTACTGCTGGAGGCCATGAGTGCCTCCGGCGTGCCGTTCCTGCCGGGGGTGTCGACCACCTCGGAGGTCGTGGCGCTGCTGGAGCGCGGGGTGCGGGAGATGAAGTTCTTCCCGGCCGAGGCCGCGGGCGGTACGGCGTATCTGAAGTCGCTGGCGGGGCCGCTCCCCCAGGCCCGGTTCTGCCCCACGGGCGGGATCGGCCCGGCCTCCGCCCCGGACTATCTGGCCCTGCCCAACGTCGCCTGCGTGGGCGGAAGCTGGATGCTGCCGCGGGACGCGGTCGCGGCGCGCGACTGGGGCCGGGTCGAGGCGCTGGCCCGCGAGGCGGCGGCGCTCAGCGCAGGTGGGACGTGTCGTTGAGGAGCCGGACGCTGGCGTTGCCGTCCGCGTAGTACGCGACGACCGACAGGGACGCGGCCGACAGTTCCATCCGGAACAGGGACTCCGGCGGGGCGCCGAGGGCGAGCCGGACAAGCGTCTTGATCGGGGTCACGTGCGTGACGAGCAGGACCGTGCGGCCCGCGTATGCCGCGACCAGCTTGTCGCGGGTGGCGGCGATCCGGGTGGCGGTCGCCGCGAAGCTCTCGCCGCCGCCGGTGGGTTCGGCGTCCGGGGAGGCCAGCCAGGAGTTCAGGTCGTCGGGGTGGCGTTCGCGTACCTCGGCGAAGGTGAGGCCCTCCCAGGCCCCGAAGTCCGTCTCGCGCAGCCCGTCGTCGACGCCGACGTCCAGGCCGAGCCGGGCGGCGACGATCCCGGCGGTCTCCCGGGTGCGGGCGAGCGGCGACGACACGATCGCCTGGATCGTGCCCCGCCGGGCGAGCAGGGCGGCGGCGCGCTCGGCCTGGTCCCTGCCGATGTCTGAGAGGGCGGGGTCGGTGCCCCCACTGCCGGAGAACCGCTTCTGCGGCGTCAACGGCGTCTCCCCGTGCCGCAGCAGCACGAAGGTGGCGGGGGCGCCCATGTCCGCGGGAGCCCAGCCGGGCGAGGCGACGGCCTTGGCGGCCCGGGCATCGGCATCCGCCTTGGCCGCACTGACGCCGGCGTCCGGCTGCTCCGTCGTCCCGGGGGCGGAAGAAGGTGCGGGCGAAGAAGACCCGGACTCCGGAGTCCTGCCGGCCGCCAGCGCTTCACGGGCCCTCGCGGCGCCTGCCGTCGCGTCACCCGGTGGGCCCGGCGGATCAGGCGGGGCGACGGTCGCGGCGGGCGTGTCCAGGTCCGCCGTCGACGTCGACGCCGACCACTGCTCCCCCCTGGCCCCGGCGTCCATCGCCTCGTTGGCCAGCCGGTCCGCGTGCTTGTTGCGCTCGCGCGGAATCCACTCGTACGTCACGCGCCCGGGCGGGAAGATCCGGGCCGCGTCGGCGGCCAGTGGCTTCATGTCGGGGTGCTTGATCTTCCAGCGGCCCGACATCTGCTCGACCACGAGCTTGGAGTCCATCCGGACGTGGACCGTCGCGGCCGGGTCCAGTTCGTGGGCGGCGCGCAGACCGGCGAGGAGGCCGCGGTACTCGGCGACGTTGTTCGTGGCGACGCCGAGGTACTCGGCGGCCTCCCGCAGTGTCTCCCCCGTCGCCGCGTCGCTCACCACGGCCCCGTAGCCCGCGGGCCCCGGGTTGCCCCGCGACCCGCCGTCGGCCTCGACGATGAACTCCCGCACCGGAAGGGCTCCCCGCGGCCTAGATACCGGACTCGGACGTGCGCACCAGGATGCGGCGGCAGTTCTCGCAGCGGATCACCGTGTCGGGCGCGGCGCTGCGGATCTCGCTCAGCTCCGTGATGGCGAGCTCCTGCCGGCAGCCCTGGCAGCTGCGCGCGTACAGCTTCGCCGCGCCGATGCCGCCCTGCTGCTCGCGCAGCTTGTCGTAGAGCTTGAGCAGGTCGGCGGGGATCGAACCGGCGATGACCTCGCGCTCCTTGGTGACCGTGGCGATCTCGCCGTCGATCTCCTCGAAGGCGGCGTCACGGCGCGCGGTCGCGTCGTCGATCTTCGACTGGACGGAGCCGACCCGCTCGGTCAGCTCGGCGACCCGCTGCTGCGCGGACTCCCGGCGCTCCATGACCTCCAGCACGACGTCTTCCAGGTCGCCCTGCCGCTTGGCGAGCGAGGCGATCTCGTGCTGGAGGTTCTCCAGGTCCTTGGGGGAGGAGACGGCGCCCGAGTCCAGGCGCTGCTGGTCGCGGGCGGCGCGCTGGCGGACCTGGTCGACGTCCTGCTCGGCCTTGGTCTGCTCGCGGGCGGTGTCGCTCTCCTCGGTCTGCGCGGCCACGAGGAGGTCGCGCAGCTGCGTCAGGTCCTTGTTCAGCGACTCGATCTCGGCGTGCTCGGGCAGCGACCTCCGCTTGTGGGCGAGCTGCTGGAGGCGGACGTCGAGGTCCTGGACGTCGAGGAGTCGGATCTGGTCGGCGGGCGCGGCGTTCAGTTGGGGGCTCCCAGTGGGTCAGAGGAAGTACTGGACGCCGCGTGGGCGGTCCAGGGGTCGGTGACCGTCTTCGAGACGTGGACGCGCAGGTCCCATCCGTGACGGTCGGAGATCTCGTCGAGCTGGCTCGCGGCCAGCTCGCACCAGGGCCACTCGGTGGCCCAGTGCGCCGCGTCGAGCAGCGCGAGGGGGCTGTGGGCGCGGGCCTCGGAGACGGGGTGGTGGCGCAGATCGGCGGTGAGGAAGGCGTCAACACCCGCCGCGCGTACGTGGTCGAAGAGGCTGTCGCCGGAGCCGCCGCTGACGGCGACGGTACGCAGCACCGCCTCGGGGTCGCCGGCGACCCGGATGCCCTGCGCGGTGGCGGGCAGCCGCTCCGCTGCGCGGGCGGCGAACTCGCGGACGGTCAGCGGGTGGTCCAGGGCGCAGACGCGGCCCAGGCCGCGGCGGCCTTCGGGGTCGGCGGGGTCCGGTACGAGCGGGCCGGTGACCCTGAGGTCCAGGGCGCCCGCGAGGGCGTCGGAGACGCCGGGGTCGGCGGTGTCGGCGTTGGTGTGGGCGACGTGCAGCGCGATGTCGTTCTTGATGAGGGTGTGGACGACACGGCCCTTGAAGTGCGACGCCGCGACCGTCGTCGTGCCGCGCAGATAGAGCGGATGGTGGGTGACGAGCAGGTCGGCGCCCAGCTTCACGGCCTCGTCGACGATCTCCTGGACCGGGTCGACGGCGAACAGGACGCGCGTGACCTCCTGGTCCGGGTCGCCCACGACGGTGCCGACCGCGTCCCAGGACTCGGCCCGCTCGGCGGGCCACAGGCTCTCCAGCTCGGCGATGACTTCAGACAGACGGGGCACGGGTGCAAGGCTACCCGTCTGATCTGTGGCGTTGAACCGCCACCGTCACCGCCACCGCCCTGCTGGGCCACCGCCGCTCCCACCGCCACTGCCACCGCTCCATGCCCCGTCGGCCCGCTGTCGGCCCGCCCAGCACAGAAACCCCCACATCCTCAGGCGAATCGTTCCTGGAACACCCTTATGTGTGAAGTCGGGTACCTGCGGATTCCCCGGCCGTGCACACGAAAACTACGTTCGTCACTGGAGGTGACCGAACGATGACAGCGTGTGCGATCGAACCTTCGGCGGGACACGAGGACGAGGCCGCGCCGGCAGGATGCACACTCACCGCGGACGGTGCCTACGCCGCGCGCCTCGCGTCGGCCGGCGACTCCTGGTTCCCGGAGCGCTGGACCCTGGACGGCCCCGAGCCGTACGCGGTACCCCTGCCCCGCAACCAGCCGGAGGAACCCGGCACCGAGGTGCAGCCGATGGGCGACGGGCGGGTCCTCATCCACCGTCTGGTGGCCGGGCGGCACGCCTTCTCGCTGCTGTACCCGACCGGGCCGGGCACCGGCGAGCTGCCCCTGGGTGTGGTCGAGTGCCCGCACGACACGGCCCGGCTGCGACTGTTGCCGCCCGCCCCCGGCGGCGAGCGGGCGTACGCCCTGTCCGTCGGCCCGCGTTCGACGACGGTGTGGCTGGTGGCGGGCGGTGCGTTCGGGCCCGAGCGGCTGGCCGAGTTGCCCGGCCGCTGCTCGGGCGGGGTCTGGCTGGACCGAACGGGACGACTGCTGGCCCTGGACCGCGAGACCGGCGGGCGCACCAAGGCCGTCGTGGTGGACCTGGAGGGCGGTGGGGAGGTGTCGCCGCTGCTCCAGATCGCCGCCGACAGCGACGACCGGCTGCTGCTCGCCGACCACGACAGCGGGCTGCTGCTCATCCGCTCGGACGCGCCCTCGCCGGGGCAGGACCGGCTGGGCTGGGGGGTCCTGGGCAGCACACTGCCGGTGCGCTTCCCGGAGTGCCTGCGGCTGCCGGACTGCACCGTCACGCCGTTCGCCATCCAGCCGGGGCAGATGCTGACGCCGGAGAGCTGCGCGGTGCACTGCGCGTCGACGGCCAGGCGGCAGCGTGGGTCGCGTGTGGCGGCCGGCCGAGCGGCGGGTGCAC
>KE354148.1 GCA_000415505.1 Streptomyces afghaniensis 772 | reverse complement strand
CGCGACGGGCCGCCATAGAGGCCCGGGAGGCCCGGGGGCTGCCGGCAACCGGAGTCGACACGGGCAGTGGGGGCTCACCCGTGCCGGCCCGCAGGAGCGCGGAGGACAGCGAGGACCCGCGGGCCGCACGAGCCGGGGCGATCGCCGCCTACCGGGCGGGTGCCCGGGCCGCGGCCCGGGTCCAGGAGACGCAGCAGAACGGCCGGGCGGCACTGCCCGGTGCCCGGCCCGCCCCGGACGGCGGACCCGGGCCCCACGCCAACGGCTCGGCGCAGTCGCCGTACGTCCCCGGGCAGAGCACCGGGCCCGGGGCGGTCCCGCCAGGGCAGATAGCCGACCCCTACGGCGTGGGCGGCGCCCCCGGACGACCGCCTGGCACGGCGCAACACCCCGCGGCGCAACCGGCAACGCGCCCTTGCCGCAGGGACAGGAGCAGACGGCTCTCCCCCCGGCCCGGACCCCGCTGCCCCCGGCGAGCCCACGCGGTGGGACGACCTGGTCGCCCACACCCCCGCACCCCGGCGCGGCCCGGCCACGGCGCTGGCCGCCGAGCGGGCGCGGCAGGCGCGGATGGCCGTGGTGGGTCCCGTGACGGAGCGCTGGGCGCCCGAGCAGGCCGGACCCGTGCACGAGAACTGGCAGTTGGCCGCGCCGATCGGTCCCGCCACCGACCTGTGGGCGCTCGGCGCGCTGCTCTTCAGGGCCGTACAGGGGCATGCGCCCTATCCGGAGGAGTCGACGGCCGAGCTGGTGCAGATGGTGTGCGCGGAACCGCCCGCGTACGCCGAGGAGTGCGGGCCGCTCAGGCCGGTCGTGGAGTCGCTGCTGCGTCAGGACCCGACCGAGCGCCTCGACTTCGAGGAACTGCGCGGCTGGCTGCGCTCGCTCGTGCGCTCGGCGCCCGAGCCGGAGGCCGGTGTGCACGTCGTCGCTGTGCCGCCCGCCGACGCGAGCCGGCTGCCCGTCGTACGGCGCCGGGGCGAGCTCGTGCGCAGGCGGCGGGCCGGGCTGCCCGCGCACCACGGGCGGCACAAGCGGGCCAGGAAGGAGTCCCGGTCGCCGCACCGCCTCGGCCGCACCCTGCTCCTCCTCGTCCTGCTCGTGATGGCCGCGGCGATCGCCTACGCCATGCTCTTCATGCCCAAGTCGCAGACCGACGGCGCGCAGGGCACGGACCGCACCGGAGCCGCCGGTGAGGCCGGCCAGGCGCCCGAGCCGGAGGCCAGCGGCGAGCCCCGGCCCGACCGGGCGTCGCCCGAGCCGGAGAAGAGCCCGTCGACGTCGGCCGGTTCCACTCAGACGCAGACCACCGGCCCCGAGGTCGCCGACGGCTTCACCCTGCGCAAGGACTCGGCGGGCTTCCAGGTCGCCGTCGCCAAGGGCTGGGACCGCACCTCGCGGGCCAGCGGTCAGGTGGTCTACGCGAAGGGCGACTTCGAGCTCATCGTCGTACCGGGCCGGGACAGCGCGTCCGAGTACGGCGGCGATCCGATGGTCTACCAGCGGGAGAAGGAGCGTGAGTTGCAGCCGTACCGCGACTCCAGCTGGGCCACCTCCACGGGGCTGAAGACGATCGAGGTGGGCGGGCGGACCATGGCCGAGGGGCAGTTCACCTGGACCGGCGACGACGGGGGCGAGCTGTATGTGCGCAATCTCGCGATGCTGGTCGGCGGGCGGTACCACGTGGTCCAGGTGCGCGGCCCGGAGTCCGAACGGGACGAGGTGACGCGGCTGTACGAGCAGGCGGCGGCGACGTACAAGGCGACGAAATGATCTTCTGACCCGACTGCCGTGCGCTGGAGTTCACCTCACGGTTCCCTCTTGTCTCAGGCGCCACAACCGTCACAGTGCGGTCACCGTGGTACCCCGCTTGTTCCCTGGGGAAGGGCGGGTCCTTACGCTGACCCTGTCAAGACCATTGCGGGGCAACGTGAATCAGATGCAGGGCCTGCTCGTCGCGGGCCGCTACCGGCTTGCCGACTCCATCGGCAGTGGCGGTATGGGCCGGGTATGGCGGGCACATGACGAGGTGCTGCACCGGTCCGTCGCCATCAAGGAGCTGACGGCCGCGCTCTACGTCTCCGAGAGCGAGCAGGCCATCCTGCTGGCGCGCACCCGGGCCGAGGCCAGGGCCGCCGCGCGGATCAACCACTCGGCAGTCGTCACCGTGCACGACGTGCTGGAGCACGACGGCCGCCCGTGGATCGTGATGGAGCTGGTCGAGGGCCGCTCCCTGGCCGACGCGGTCAAGGAGGAGGGGCGCGTCGAGCCGCGCGAGGCGGCGCGCATCGGCATGTGGGTGCTGCGGGCCCTGCGCGCCGCGCACACCGCCGGCGTCCTGCACCGCGACGTCAAGCCGGGCAACGTCCTCCTCGCCCGGGACGGGCGGGTCCTGCTCACCGACTTCGGCATCGCCCAGATCGAGGGCGACACCACCATCACCCGGACCGGAGAGGTCGTCGGCTCGGTCGACTACCTGGCGCCCGAGCGCGTGCGCGGCCACGACCCCGGCCCGTCCTCCGACCTGTGGGCGCTCGGCGCGACGCTCTACACGGCGGTGGAGGGCCGCTCGCCGTTCCGCCGCACCACACCGCTCACCACCATGCAGGCGGTGGTCGAGGAGGAGGCCGCCGAGCTTCGGCACGCGGACGCGCTCACGCCCGTCATCACCGCCCTGCTGCGCAAGGATCCCGCCACCCGGCCCGACGCGTCCGAGGCCGAGCAGATGCTCGCCGAGGCGGCGGAGGGCCGGCGGCCGAGCGGGGCGCAGGCGTATGTGCCGACGCAGTACGGCGGATCGTCGCCGTACCGGGACGCGCACAGCGGCACGAATCCGTCCGGCACGCATCCGTCCGGCACGGGCACGGTCGGTACCGGCTCCGGATCGCACACCCGGACGCCGCTCCCGCCGCTGGCCGGGACACCGGCCGGCGCCACCACGGCCGGCACTCCCGCAGCCGGGGCCTTCGCCACCGGGCACGGGACTCCCGATCCCACCATGATCGGCCCGATGGCGACGGGGCAGCAGCCGACCGGCTCGGGCCGGCGCCGCCGGCTTCGTACCCTCGCCCTCGTCGTCGCTCTCGCGGCCATCATCGGCGGAGGCACCGCGGTGGTGCTCCAGCAGTGGAACGAGAGCCGGCAGACGTCGGGCAGCGCATCCGGCTCCTCCCGTACCACGAGCACGGAGCAGCCCGGGGGCTCGGTTCCCGCCGGCTGGACCCGCCGCGACGACCCCGCGGGTTTCAGCCTCTACCTGCCCAAGGGCTGGAAGCGCCAGACCTTCGGCCCGCAGGGCGAGCTCAAGCAGATCGACTACACGCCCGACGGCGGCCGGCACTTCGTCCGGATCGCCGTCGACACCTCCCCGGACTTCGCCGACCCGTACGCCCACCAGCTCGACCTGGAGCAGCAGTTGCAGCGGCTGGTCGACTACAAGCGAGTGAAGCTGGAACGCAACGTCTACCGCGACCGGGACGGCGCGCTGTGGGAGTACACCTGGACCGCGCAGCCGAAGGACACCAAGTTCCCCGGTCCGCGCAGGGCCATCGAGGAGACGTACGTCGCCCGTGACGGCACCGAGTACGCGCTCTACATGTCGGCGCCCGCGCAGGACTGGGCGAAGGCGCGCAAGCAGTTCACGTCGCTGCTGCAGGGCTGGCACGAGAAGACCCCCTGACGCAGGGCCGTGTGTTTCGGCCACCCGGGGGCCGCTGCCCCGGAGCCCGCCCCTCCGGTGGGGCATGATTGCCGCATGGGGACCGAGGGGCACAACATGCGTGTCATCGCGGGCCGGTACCGGCTCGAGGCGAGGCTCGGGCGCGGTGGCATGGGCGTGGTCTGGCGGGCGACCGACCAGCTGCTCGGCCGGGGCGTGGCCGTCAAGGAGCTCCCCTTCGACGAGACGCTCTCCGCGGCGGAAGCGCGCCGGCAGCGGGACCGTACGCTGCGCGAGGCGCGGGCGGTCGCCCAGCTGAGCCATCCGCACATCATCGTCGTCCACGACGTCGTCGAGGACGACGAACGCCCGTACATCGTCATGGAGCTGATCGAGGGCGGTTCGCTCGCCGACCGGCTCGCGACCGAAGGCCCGGTCGAGGCCGCCGAGGCCGCACGGATCGGCATCGCCCTGCTCGGCGCGCTGCGCGCCGCGCACGCGGCCGGGGTTCTGCACCGCGACCTCAAGCCCGACAACGTGCTGCTGGAGGCCGGTACCGACCGGGTCGTCCTCACCGACTTCGGCATCGCCCAGGTCGCGGGCGCCCCCACGCTCACCGAGAACGGGTCCTTCGTCGGCTCGCCCGAGTACACCGCGCCCGAGCGGATGTCCGGAGTCAGGACCGGGCCCGAATCCGACCTGTGGTCGCTGGGCGCGCTGCTGTGCGCGGCCCTCAGCGGCGAGTCGCCGTTCCATCGCGACTCGCTGGGCGGCGTCCTGCACGCGGTCGTCGTCGGCGACATTCGTCCGCCCGCGCAGGCCGGGCCGCTCCTGCCCGTCGTACAGGGCCTGCTGGAACGCGATCCGGACCGGCGGCTGGATGCGGACCGGGCGGAGCGGATGCTGCGGGTGTTCCGCGAGACGGGCAGCACGCCGCAGGCTCCGCCGCCCGGGTACGCGCCGATGGTGCGGGGTGGTGCCCCGCACGGACGGCCGCAGGACAGCGCCGATCGGCAACCG
>KE354147.1 GCA_000415505.1 Streptomyces afghaniensis 772 | reverse complement strand
GGCACGAGCAGTTGCTCCGGCAGCCCACGCGCCGGGTGCTCGTGGCCGCGCTGCTGGTCGCCGCGATGGCCGGGCGGGTGTGTCGGCGGCGGCGCTGCTCATGGACGAGGGCGGCGGGGACGGCGGCCGTACGCCGAAGAGTTCGGCGCCCAAGACGCCTTCGGCCGGACCCTCCTCCCGCGGCACGGGCGCTCCGAGCACCCCGGCGGCCACCGGCGCCACCACCACCGCGGCCGTCTCCCCCTCGCCCTGACGCGGTGTGCGGCGGTGTGCTGCTCCAGGACCCTCCGCCACGGCCTCACGTCGACAAGCGGCCGCCCCGCGGGGTACTGATGGGGCATGAGCAACGACGGGGGCGGGACGGGCGCCCAGGGCCGGTCGGTCGGCGGGCGGTACCGGCTGATCGAGCGCATCGGCTCCGGCGGGATGGGCACCGTCTGGCGGGCCTACGACGAGCTCGTGCAGCGGGAAGTCGCCGTCAAGCAGCCCCGGTTGCCGGGCGGTCCGGACGACCCGGAGGACGAGAGCCGTCGGCGTGCGGCCCACCGGCTCTACCGCGAGGCCCGCGCCGCCGCCCGCGTCGACCATCCCGCCGCCGTCACCATCCACGACGTGGTCGTCGAGCCGGAGCGGCAGCCGCAGGCACCCGCCGGGCGGATCGACCGCCCCGGCCGGCTCGGACGCGACGGGCTGGACGCGGTCGACGCGGTGCTCGACGGACACCCCTGGATCGTCATGGAGTTGGTGCCGGGCGAGTCCCTGCACGAGGTGCTCCGGCGCGGCCCCGTGGAGGCGCGCGAAGCCGCCCGGATCGGCCTCGCCGTCCTCGGTGCCCTGCGTGCCGCGCACTCCGTCGGCATCGTGCACCGGGACGTGAAACCGGCCAATGTGCTGCTCGGCCCGCATCGGCGCGTCGTCCTCACCGACTTCGGCATCGCCCATGTGCAGGGCGAGGAATCGCTCACGGCGGGTGGCGAGTTCGTCGGCTCGCTGGAGTTCGTCGCGCCCGAGCGGATGTCCGGCCGCATCGCCGGGCCCGCCTCCGACCTGTGGTCCCTGGGCGTACTGCTGCATGCGGCCGTCGAAGGGGCGTCCCCGTTCCGCCGGGGCACGCCGGAGGCCACCATCGCCGCGATCCTCGCCGCCGAGCCGCCCGAACCGAAGCAGGCCGGACCGCTCGGAGGGCTGATCGCACGACTGCTGGTGCAGGAACCCGAACAGCGGCCGGACGCCGATGAGGTCGCGAAGGCGCTGGAGGCGGCGGCCGGGCAGTGGCCGGCGGCGGAGGAGATACCGAAGGAGTCTCAGCAGGCCGCGGACATACGGAAGTCCCCGAACGTACGGGATTCCGCGGCGGAGGACCCCAACACGCTCCGGCTCGCAGACCCCACGGCCGCACCGCCGGAGGAACCCCGCCCCGGCCCCGTGACGCGGAACGACCCCGCAACGCAGAACGACTCCGCAACGCAGCACGACCCTGTACCGCCGAAGCGCCAGAGCCTTCTCCGCCCCGGCCCCCTCGCCCTGATGAGCGCCCTCCTCGCCGGCGGCATAGGCGTCGCCACCCACCTCGGCGACACCAGCAGCGCGGAGACCGCCGAAGCGATGGAGACCTGGACCCCGCACCGCGATCCGGACCTGGCGGCCGTACTCCATCTCCCGAGCCACTACCGCGAACTCGACCGGACCGGCAGCGCGACCGACCAGCCCCGCACGGTGCTCTACGGCGACGAACAGGGCGGCACCGTCCAGGTCCGCCTCCTCCTCTGGGACCGGGCCTCGGGCTCCCCGATGGACCAGGTCCGGGACGTACCGGTCGTTCGGGGGGACACGCAGTACACCCGTACCAGCGTCCAGGGCTACGAGGCCGCCCTCGCCGACACCACCTACAACCTGGACGAGGACCCCAGGCGGGTGATGCGAGTGGTGATCCGCACCGACGACGACCGCATGTACGAACTGCGCGTCGACATGCCCAAGGGCACGCCCGAGGAGAAGGAGGGCACCTCGGTGTTCAAGGGCGCCCGGGACCGGCTCGGGATCGTAAAAGGCTGAATCACACCAACTGGTCACCGCACAACGCCCTGATCAGGGCGTTCGTTGCCAGCAGCCACTGGCGCCCTGTGTGCAGTCGGTGAAGCCGTATTACCGACGGGTACCCAAAGGCTCCGCCGGGGCATACCCTGCGCCTCATGACGGACGCGCACGCCCCGGAGAAGACCGGCACGGCACACACCGGCACGAACCCCCTCGCCCCCGCCCCGGAGGGCGCCCGCACCGCCGCCGACGTGGTCACCCCCGAGCTGGTCGCCCAGCTCACCAAGGGCGTGGCAGGCTCCGGCCGGACCGCCAACCACACGCCGTTCACCGGCGAGAAGCTGGCCGACCTGCCCGAGTCGACGCCCGAGGACGTGGCGAAGGCCTTCGAACTGGCCCGCGCCGCCCAGGCCGTGTGGGCGCAGACCCCGGTACGGCAGCGCGCCGCCGTCCTGCTGCGCTTCCACGACCTGGTGCTGGAGCGCCAGGCCGAGGTGCTCGACCTGATCCAGCTGGAGACCGGCAAGGCCCGGCTGCACGCCCACGAGGAGGTCCAGGCCGTCGCGGTCGCCGCCCGGCACTACGGCCGCAAGGCCCCCGCCTACCTCCGCCCGAAGCGGCACGCCGGCGCCATGCCGACCCTCACCAAGGTCACCGAACTGCGCCACCCGCGCGGCGTCGTCGGCCAGATCGCGCCCTGGAACTACCCGCTGGAACTGTCGGTCGGCGACGCGCTCCCCGCCTTCGTCGCGGGCAACGCGGTCGTCATGAAGCCTGACACCGAGACCTGCCTGACCGCCCTGTGGGCCCGTGACCTGCTCATCGAGGCCGGTCTGCCCGCCGACGTCTTCCAGGTCGTCCTCGGTGACGGCCCGGTCGTCGGCCCCGAGGTCGTCCGGCACGCCGACTACGTCTCCTTCACCGGCTCCACCCGCACCGGGCGCGAGGTCGCCCAGGGCGCCGCCGCCCGGCTGGTCGGCGTCTCCCTCGAACTCGGCGGCAAGAACGCCATGCTGGTGCTGGAGGACGCCGACATCGAGAAGGCCGCGGCCGGTGCCGTCCGCGCCTGCTTCTCCTCGGCGGGCCAGCTGTGCATCTCCATCGAGCGGCTCTACGTCCACGAGTCGATCGCGGACGCCTTCCTGGAGCGCTTCGCCGCCCGCACGAAGGCCATCCGCCTCGGCACGTCCCTGGCGTACGGCGCCGACATGGGCTCCCTGGTCGGCGAACGCCAGCTGGAGACCGTCACCCGGCACGTGGAGGAGGCGGTCGCCAAGGGTGCGAAGGTCGTCGCGGGCGGTGTGGCGCGACCGGACATCGGCCCGTACTTCTTCGAGCCCACGATCCTCGACGGGGTCGCCACGGACATGTCCGTCTGCACGGAGGAGACCTTCGGCCCGGTCGTCTCGGTCTACCGCTTCACGGACGAGGACGAGGTGATCGAGCGCGCCAACGCCACGGCGTACGGCCTGAACTCCTCGGTCTGGACGAAGAACGGCCGCCGCGGCCAGGAGGTCGCGGCCCGCCTGCGCACCGGCACGGTCAACATCAACGAGGGCTACGCCCCCGCCTACGGCAGCGTCCAGTCGCCCATGGGTGGCATGAAGGACTCCGGCCTCGGCCGCCGCCACGGCGCCGAGGGCATCCTCAAGTACACCGAGGCCCAGACGGTCGCCCACCAGCGCGTGCTCCCCATGGCCCCCTCACTGGGCATGGACGACGAGAAGTACGCCCAGTTCATGAGCAGGAGCCTCCGCCTGATGAAGGCGTTCCGGTTCCGCTAGAGCCAGACCACACCCGTTCTCGACGAGGAGAGCCCGTGCCCCAGGACACCTACGACTACGACGTCATCGTCGTCGGCTCCGGCTTCGGCGGCTCGGTGACCGCCCTGCGCCTCACGGAGAAGGGGTATCGCGTAGGCGTCCTGGAGGCCGGCCGCCGCTTCACCCGCGAGACCCTGCCCAAGAATTCCTGGGACCTCAAGAACTACCTCTGGGCGCCGAAACTCGGCATGTACGGCATCCAGCGCATCCACCTGCTGGGCAACGTCATGGTCCTGGCGGGAGCGGGCGTGGGCGGCGGCTCCCTCAACTACGCCAACACCCTCTACGTCCCGCCCGAGCCGTTCTTCGAGGACCCCCAGTGGCGGGACATCACGGACTGGCAGGAGGAGCTGAAGCCGTACTACGACCAGGCCCGCCGCATGCTCGGCGTACGGCTCAACCCGACCATGACCCCGTCCGACGTGCACCTGAAGGCCGCCGCGGAGCGCATGGGCTGCGGCGACTCCTTCCACCTCGCCCCGGTCGGCGTCTTCTTCGGCGACGGCGAGGACGCCGACGGCACGGCGAAGGCGAAGCCGGGCCAGGAGGTGCCCGACCCGTACTTCGGCGGAGCGGGCCCGGCCCGCAGGGCCTGCGCGGAGTGCGGCGAGTGCATGACCGGCTGCCGGCACGGCGCGAAGAACACCCTCAACGAGAACTACCTGTACCTCGCCGAGAAGGCCGGCGCGGTCGTGCACCCCCTGACGACGGTCGTCTCGGTCACCGACGACTCGCGCGGCGGGTACGCGGTCGCCACCCTGCCCACCGACGACCGCCGCAAGGCCGGGGGCCGGACCTACAGGGCCCGCCAGGTCGTCCTCGCCGCCGGCACGTACGGCACCCAGACGCTGCTGCACCGCATGAAGGCCGGCGGACAGCTGCCGCACCTATCGGACAGGTTGGGCGGGCTGACCCGCACCAACTCGGAGGCCCTGGTCGGCGCACAGACCGACGACCGGCGCTACCGCAAGGCGCACGGCGCGCCGAAGGCCGACTTCACGCGGGGCGTGGCCATCACGTCCTCGATCCACCCGGACGAGAACACCCACATCGAGCCCGTCCGCTACGGCAAGGGCTCCAACTCGATGGGCAGCCTGTCGATCCTCCAGGTCCCGTACGCCGGGAGCGGCTCGGGCACCTCACGGGTCCTGGGCTTCCTCGCCCACGCGGCGAAACACCCCTTGCTGGTGCTGCGCTCCCTGTCCAACCGCCGCTGGTCGGAGCGGACCATCATCGGCCTGGTGATGCAGTCGCTGGACAACTCCCTGACGACGTACCTCAAACCGTCGGGTGTCGGCCGCGGCCTGCTCACCGCCCGGCAGGGCCACGGCGCGCCCAACCCGAAGCAGATCAAGGCGGCCACGGAGAGCGCGTCGGCCCTGGCCGCCGAGATCAACGGCTTCGCCGGCTCGAACGTCGGCGAACTGATGGGCACCCCGCTCACGGCCCACTTCCTGGGCGGCTGCCCGATCGGCGACTCCCGCGAGACCGGCGTGATCGACCCGTACCACCGCCTCTACGGCCACCCCGGCATCTCGGTGGTCGACGGCGCCGCGGTCTCCGCCAACCTGGGCGTCAACCCGTCCCTCACCATCACCGCCCAGGCCGAGCGGGCGATGTCCTTCTGGCCCAACAAGGGCGAGCCCGACCCGCGACCGCGGCAGGGCGCGGCCTACGAGCGTCTTCAGCCGGTCGAGCCCAAGTCTCCGGCGGTCCCGGCGGAGGCGTTCGGCGCGCTGCGGCTGCCGTTCCTCGGCCTGCCGGCCATGCCGCCGAAGAGCTGACCGGCAACGGACAGCAGAAGAGGGACCTGCGCCCCCCTCCGAGCGCAGGTCCCTCTTCTGCTTGTGCAACGGCCTGTCGGCCGCTGTGGCTTACGCCTGAACGCCGGCCTTGCGGCGACGCACGACGAAGATCGCGCCGGCACCGGCGACGACCGCGGCACCGCCGACGAGGCTGATCATCGGCAGGGCGGAGCTGGAGCCGGTCTCGGCGAGGCTGCCGGTGACCTCCGGCGTGTTGCCGCTCGGCTTCTCGTCGGTGACCGGCGCCTTGCCGCCTTCAGACGGCTTGGTGCCACCGGTGTCCGTACCGGCCGAAACGATCTGGAACTTGTACGACACATCGCCGAAGCCGGTGCACTCGGCGTCGTTGTCACCGTAGATCGTCGCGCCCAGCGAGAAGCCGGCGCCGACGGGGGCGGACGGCTTGACGTTGAGGCGCAGCGGGATGTTGACCTGGTAGTCGGGCTTCAGCTCGTCGGTGTAACCGACGTAACCGACCGCGTAGCCGCCCTCGTTGAGGTCGACCCAGATCTTGTCCTGGGGGTCCCAGGCCTGGAGCTGGACCTGCTTGCTGGAGAACAGCTCCTCGCCGTTCTTGTCGGGGGAGGCCCCGGCGAAGAAGTCGAGGTCGTTGAGCGTGGAGTCGGAGTTGTTGAGCACGTTCAGCGAGAACTTGTGCCAGCCGCTGCCCGCGGCGATCTTGCCGGGCAGACCGGAGATGCTGACGTCGACCTTGGTGTCCTCGCACACCGAGGGCTCGGGGTCGGGGGACTCCGACTCCTCGGGCTCGGAGGTGGACGGCGCCGGGGTGGCGGAGTCGCTCGCGGACGTGCTCGGTGCGGGCGGTGTCTGGGTGGCGGACTCGCTCGCGGACGTGCTCGGTGCGGGCGGCGTCTGGGTGGCGGACTCGCTCGCGGACGTGCTCGGCGCGGGCGGCGTCTCGGTGGCCGACTCGCTCGCGGACGTGCTCGGGCTGGGCGACGTTTCGTCGGTCGCGTACGCGGCCGGTGCCGCGAGCAGTGCGACCGGGGCTATGACCGCCGTAGCGGCCGCTGCTGCCATGGCGCGGCGAAGCTTCATGAAGACCTCGGAGAGTCCGGGCGTACCGCAGGGTGCGGTACGAACGTTGGGGGAGGCCTCCGCGTGTGGGGCGCGGGAGTGCCCTTGGTTCGGCAGGTTTGATCCGTGAAGCCTGTGAATGGTTGTGCTGGCATTCACAGAACTTTTATGTGGGCTGAGTCACACTCAAGACCTTCTTGTGAAGCCGCCGCCCACCCGCTTAGATCTTGACTTCGTGTCTGAAAAGCCGTCCGACGATGAGCCGTCGGCCTCGGAGCTCCCCGACGACGCCTGGGAGCAGTTCCTCCGCGACGCCGAGCGGAACAGTCAGCCCTCCGTCCCGAAGGAGCCGTCCGCACGGGCGCGCATGGTGACCGAGCGCCTGCGCCAGCAGGAAGCCCGGGGCGAGTCGCCTCCCGGGTGGCGGACGGGCCCGGCCTGGCAGGAGATGAACGGCCGGGCGGCGCGGCGCCGCAAGCTGTGGGCCGTCCTCGGCGTGCCCCTCGCCGTCGCAGTGGCGTTGGTGGCGCTGAAACCGTCGCTGCTGCCCGGCGACCCCTTCGGCACGGACGAGTCACCGGCCGCGGCCTCACCGCTGCCCGACGAGACCGCGGCCCCCAGTGCCGCGCCCGGGGCGTCGGACCCCGAGACCCCCACCCTGGACAAGCCGTTCGCCGGCTCCCCGGCGCTGCGCTGGGCCGACGGCGAGGCCGGCATCGTGCTGCCCGAGGCCGAAGCCGTCGGTCCGGTCCCCAAGGACCGTGTGGAGCAGGCGCTGAAGCTGACGAAGAAGCTGCTGGTGGGCGCCAACCTCGACCCGAAGGCGGTGCGCGGCGCCCGCCCCGAGGCCGCGCTCTCCGTACTGGACCCCAAGCAGCCGGGCGTCCTCGACGGCCTCGGCACCGCCCTGCGCTCCCCGAGCAGGAAGCACGACCCGGTGACGCTGTTCAGCCGGTTCGACCCCGACGAGGTGCGTCCGGTCGGCGACGTGATCAAGACCCGCGGCCGCATGACGTTCAAGAAGGGAACGCAGGGGGGCGTGGCCGTGCGCGCCGACTACACCTTCGTCTACCCCGTCGTACGGGCCGACGGTCCCACCGAGGTCACCCGCACCATCGTGCGCCGGGTGCTCGACGTCGAACTCGCCGACCCCGCGCGATACCAGGTCACCCAGGGCCGGCTGCTGCTCATGGAGTACGACCAGGAGATCGGCAACTCCTCCTGCGACGTCCACGACGGCTATCTGCACCCGGAGTTCCCGTCGAGCGGGCCCACGGGCGCTGAGCCGAGCGGCCCGACGACGGATCCGTACGACCGGAGCAAGGACATCGACCACGACCAGGACGAGTGCGGGACGGTGTCGCGCACCTGACCGCCCCTCGGGACGGCCGGCGACGCAGAGCGAAGGGCCCCGCGCGGTGGAGCCGCGGGGCCCTTCTTCTCGTCAGCACCGACGTCAGGGCAGCGCCGGTGCTTTGGGAGCGGCGCCGGGGGGTTGCGCCGCTGGTCTGTACCTCTGGCAAGGGGGCAATGCGGATGCCGACGAGGGGACTTGGGCTGTCTACGCATCGTGCTGGATGAACGCGGCGCCCGCAACCGTTCGATCCGGTCTTGTGCATTTTTGCAAGGTCCGCCGGTCGGCTCCGGGCGTCCCCGGAGCCGACCGTTCTCTTGGGTGACCGGGCTGCTGTCCCCTGCCGTCCGGTCACTTCCCTGGAGCGAGGTCCCACGACGCACGGCACGATCCGTACGTCTCATCGCTCCAGTGAGCCACGCGTGGTTCTCTCGGGCCCGCCCCTGGCTGGCACGGACACCGGGACAACGAAGCGGCTCGCGGGACGGTCACGCGCCGTACGGGTGAGAAGGGGGCGCACGTCTGTCCTGGGAACGGGGATTCAGATCCTGCCCCGGCACAGCTCCAGCAGGGTCATCGCGAGGGCCGTGCCCGGCTTGCCCAGCGCCTCCCGGTAGTGGCCGAGGACCTCCATCTCACGGGAGAGGTTCACGCGCCGGCCGCCGGAGGAGATCCGGGCCTCCTGGATGACGGCGGAGACGGCCGCCCGTTCCTGGATCAGGCCGATGATCCGGTCGTCCAGCGCGTCGATGCGTTCACGCGCGCCGGTGATCACGCCGGCGGCCTCGGGGGTGCGGGCGCCGGTCACGTCGGTGGCGTTCATGGGGGCTCCTTGTCGTCAAGGGGTGCCCCGGAGCGGCAAGGCCCGGACGACGGCAGACGCCCCGGGCCTTGTCGGCCCGGGGCGCCTGGGAAGTCGCTTGTCAGTTGCTCAAGCAGCACGACCATGGCAGCCGGCGGGCCGGGTGCCATAGGTAAAGACGAACGTCTGGTGCTGGAGCATGGGGCCAGTATGCCCCGCTCCCCGGGGGCGTCCAACCCGGTTCGCATCCTGAGACGGCCCCGGCTCCCGGCGCCCGGACGACCGCCCCCCGGCACCCCGGTAGAATCGGGTGGCACAAGACCCCCGCCCCACCGCCGGAAGGCACCCTGTGTCATCAGCGACTCCCGCTGCCAGCGCCGCCGACACCGTCCTGGTCGTCGACTTCGGCGCGCAGTACGCCCAGCTCATCGCCCGTCGTGTCCGCGAGGCGCGGGTCTACAGCGAGATCGTGCCGAGCACCATGCCGGTCGCCGAGATGCTCGCCAAGAACCCCGCGGCGATCATCCTCTCCGGCGGCCCCTCGTCGGTCTACGAGGAAGGCGCCCCGCGCCTGGACCGCGCGCTCTTCGAGGCCGGCGTCCCCGTCTTCGGCATGTGCTACGGCTTCCAGCTGATGGCGCAGACCCTCGGCGGCACCGTCGACAACACCGGAGCCCGCGAGTACGGCCGCACCGACCTGCACGTCTCCAAGTCGTCCTCCACCCTCTTCGAGGGCACCCCCGCCGAGCAGGCCGTCTGGATGTCGCACGGCGACGCCTGCTCCGCCGCCCCCGAGGGCTTCTCCGTCACGGCCTCCACGGACGTCGTGCCGGTCGCCGCGTTCGAGAACGACGAGAAGAAGCTGTACGGAGTCCAGTACCACCCCGAGGTGATGCACTCCACGCACGGGCAGCAGGTGCTGGAGCACTTCCTGTACCGGGGCGCGGGCCTGACCCCGTCCTGGACCACGGGCAGCGTGATCGAGGAGCAGGTCGCCGCGATCCGTGAGCAGGTCGGCGACAAGCGCGCCATCTGCGGGCTGTCCGGCGGCGTGGACTCCGCGGTCGCCGCGGCCCTCGTCCAGAAGGCCATCGGCTCCCAGCTGACCTGCGTGTACGTCGACCACGGCCTGATGCGCAAGGGCGAGACCGAGCAGGTCGAGAAGGACTTCGTGGCCGCGACCGGCGTGCAGCTGAAGGTCGTGGACGCCGAGGAGCGGTTCCTCAAGGCGCTCGCCGGGGTCTCCGACCCCGAGGAGAAGCGGAAGATCATCGGCCGCGAGTTCATCCGGGTCTTCGAGCAGGCCCAGGCCGAGATCATCGCGGACGAGGGCCCGGCGGTGGAGTTCCTCGTGCAGGGCACCCTCTACCCCGACGTGGTCGAGTCCGGCGGCGGCACCGGCACCGCCAACATCAAGTCCCACCACAACGTGGGCGGCCTCCCCGAGGACCTCGAGTTCCAGCTGATCGAGCCGCTGCGCAAGCTCTTCAAGGACGAGGTCCGCATGGTCGGCCAGGAGCTCGGCCTGCCGGACGAGATCGTCCAGCGCCAGCCCTTCCCCGGCCCCGGCCTCGGCATCCGGATCGTCGGCGAGGTCACCAAGGAGCGCCTGGACCTGCTGCGCGAGGCCGACGCCATCGCCCGCGAGGAGCTCACGGCGGCCGGCCTCGACCGGGACATCTGGCAGTGCCCGGTGGTCCTGCTCGCGGACGTCCGCAGCGTCGGCGTCCAGGGCGACGGCCGGACGTACGGCCACCCGATCGTCCTGCGGCCCGTCTCCTCCGAGGACGCGATGACCGCCGACTGGTCGCGCCTGCCGTACGACGTCCTGGCCCGGATCTCCACGCGCATCACCAACGAGGTCAAGGACGTCAACCGGGTCGTCCTCGACGTCACCTCGAAGCCGCCGGGGACGATCGAGTGGGAGTGACCCCTACGTGCGCTTGATCGTGCGCAGGGGCTCGCCGGGCGTCCAGATCTGGACGACGAGGTACTTGTCGTCCTCGACGTAGGTCCGCACGACCTCCGTGAGCTCGGTGCGGAAGAGGTGGAACGGCTCCGGCGGTTCCACCTCTTCGACGTACCGCGCCTTCGTCTCCACGTCGTCGACCTCGATCGCCCGCCCGCTGATCCGCACGTCGCCGCCGCCCATGCACGTGCCCTCCCCGGGGTTCGCCTGGAGCGCGAAGCGCGGGTCGCGGCGCAGGTCGAGCGCCTTGAGCGAGTCCGGCATCATGCCGAGCCACAGCTCGCCGCCCAGGAACCGCACCTCCAGGCCGCTGGTGCGGGGCGAGCCGTCCTTCCGGAGGGTGGCGAGGACGTGGTGGGTGTAGGCGCCGAAGCGCTTCTCGACGGTGCCGGCCAGATCCGGTTCGGCGGTGGCGAATGCCGCCCAGTTCGCTGTCATACGGAGAGTCTGGCGCCGAAACCCGACATCCTCTGTCGGCTATTCGTGGGGTGGGGGAGACCGGGGGCGAACGGGGTGCGCACGGGTGCTCGCCGGCGCTCACGGGTACTCGTGGGCGCTCATGGGGCGCTCGCCGGGTCGCTCGTCTCATCTTCACCAAACGGTTCTGTTCTTTCCTGCCCGACCGGCGGTAGCTTCCGCCCCGTACGTAGAACCAGCGCTGGAGGACCTATGCACGGGCCCACCCCGCCCCTGCCGCTGCCCACCGACCGGCTGCGGTTCGCGATGCCGCCCATGCACGAGTCGGTCGAGGACGAGCGCCGGCACCGCAAGGAACGGCTCGCGGGCGCACTGCGGATCTTCGGGCGGCTCGGCTACGAGGACGGCGTGTCCGGGCACATCACCGCCCGCGACCCCGAGTACACCGACTGCTTCTGGGTCAACCCGTTCGGGATGCCCTTCCGGCACGTCACCGTGAGTGACCTGGTGCTCGCCAACCAGGACGGCCAGGTCGTCGAGGGCGGTTACCACGTCAACCAGGCCGCCTTCACCGTGCACGCCCAGGTCCACGCCGCCCGCCCCGACGTGGTCGCCGTCGCCCACTGCCACTCGGTGCACGGCCGGGCGCTCGCCGCCCTCGGCGAGCTGCTGGAACCGATCACCCAGGAGAGCTGCGCCTTCTACGAGGATCACGCCCTCTACGACGCCTACACCGGCGTCGCCGTCGACGCCGAGGAGGGGCGGCGCATCGCGGCCGCGCTCGGCTCCCGCAAGGCGCTCGTGCTGCGCAACCACGGGCTGCTGACCGTCGGCGACTCGGTGGACGCCGCCGCCTGGTGGTTCGTGTCGATGGAACGGTCCTGCCAGGTGCAGATGACGGCGCAGGCCGCCGGGCGGCCGGTCCGCATCGACCACCGGATGGCGGTCGCGACACGGGAACAGCTGGGAGGCGACCTGGTGGCGTGGATCAACTACCAGCCGATGTGGCAGGAGGTCAGCCGGAGCGAGCCGGATCTGCTGAGCTGAGCGGCCGCCGTCAGAAGCCGCGGAGCACCACGGCCTTCGTCCTGGCGAACTCCTCGTCGGTGAGCACACCGTCCCGGTGCAGCTCGCCCAACTCGCGCAGGCGGCGCAGCAGTACGTCGTGGTGGTCGGCCGCGGGCGGTACGGCGGGGGCCGTGCGGGGGCCGTGCGCGCCGGCCTGGTGGTTCCCGGCCGCGGTGCGGGTGGACGGGTGCGGCAGCCGGGCGGTGACCGCCGTCGCGACCAGCGCGGTCAGCAGGTCGCGGCGCACGCTGCCCCACAGGTCCAGGGCGTACGGGTCCTTCTCCGGTGGCAGTTTCGAGAACACCGTCTCGCGGGTCACGAAACGCAGAAAGCCGTCCTCGTGGCCGGAGTTCGGCAGCCACTCGACCCGCACCAGGTCGCCCAGGTCGATGATGCGTGGGCCGGTGGCGCGTTTGACCCGCTCGGAGGTGTCGGCCCAGTCGATCCGTACCCGGGTCCCGTCGAAGGAGACCGTCCCGTCGGACGAGCGCACCGACACCGGAACCGGCGGGCCGGGCAGCAGGTAGGCCTTGGCCGGTTCCTTCGGGACCTGGTCGAGAAGCAGCGCGCGGCGGATCTCCTCGGCGACGTACTCGGCGACCCCCGTCCGGTCGACCTCCACTGCCAGCCGGTACGGATCGGCCGCGTCCGGCAGCCGCCCTCCGGTCGCCTGGAGCAGCGGGTCGGCGCCCTCCCGCAGCCGCAACCGGAGCCGTCCGCGCCTGCGTTCCGGTTCGAGGACGACACCCGAGACCGCCTCCAGCGGCACGGAGATCTCACCGTACGTCTGCCGGAACAGCGGCACGGAGCGGTGCAGACCGGGCGTGATCCGCACCGTACTGCCGTCGAAGGCCCAGGTCCCGTCACGCTGGATGATCTCGGCCATAAGGGAATTCTCGCAGCCTGGTCAACATGGCACGCCGAACTTCACCCGTGTTGACCAGACGGGGCGGACGCGGACCAGGTCGTGAAGGGATAATCCGCTGTCGTCGCACGGGAGTTGTACAGCGGTGTTTCCGGGGTCCGGAAGGCCGACGGTGGTTGGGTCGCGGGAAGGCGGGCGTCGGGCGTGACGGTGCGCGAGGCGGGACAGGGCGGTGCGGACGCGGGTCCGTATGCGGACGCGGGTGCGTATGCGGGGCGGTACACCGGTGGAGCCGCGGGGGCGTATGCCGGTGGGTACGCGGGCGGACGCGGCGCCGTGCAGGGGAGTGCGCCCGGAGGTATGGACGGCGGTGGCCACGGTGGTGTGCACAACGGTGGGCACGGAGGGGGGTGCGCCTGCGGGGACTGCCCGCACGGGGCGCGTGAGGGGCACCGGAGGGCCGTCGCCGCGTTTCTGCGCAGGCGCGACGAGTTCGCGGCCGGGCACGGGCTGCCCGCCGCGGTGGCCCACTCCGCCTCGGCTTCCCGCCAGTGGGTCTCGGAGGAACTGGCGCAGTCCGCGGAACTCGTCGCCGAGCGCGGCCGGGCCGAGGGCCAGGCCTGGCTGGCCGGCCTGTGGCGCCGCACGGCGGGTGTCGTGTGGGCGGCCGTCGTGCTGTTGCTCCTCGGCCAGTCCCTCACCGCGGTCGGCGCCGGCTGGACTTCGGCGCGCACGGCCGGGCTGGCCGCCGCGCTGGTGGTCGCCGGGGCGCTGACGGCGGCGTCGTGGTTCCACCGGGCGAAGGGCGGTGCGCTGGCGCCCGTCATCGGTGAGGACAACCGGCTGTCCACCTCCCGTACGGTCGCCGCCGTGTGGGTGCTGTTCGTGGCCTACGCGGTGCTCGTGCTGGCCGGGCGGCTGGCGGGCGCCTCCCGGCACGCCGACCGGGACGCGCTGCTCTCCGGGCTGGAACTCGCCCGCGGGGCGGGGATGGTGACCGTGCTCGCGGTGGTGTGCGGGATCGCCGTGCTCGTGCGGCGGGTGGTCGGTCTTCGGGTGCTGGGGCAGCGGCTCCAGAAGGTACCCGCCGACCGGCCGCGAGCCGCCGACCTGCTGACCGACGACGCGGGCCGGGGCACCTTCGCCGACATCCAGTACGTCGTGATCAGCGCCGTCGCCCTGGTCTTCGCCGCGGTACGGCTGGCCCGGCGGCCCGACCAGTTGCCGGATCTGCCGTGGGGGCTGGCGGTGGTGGTCCTGGTGTCGGCGGCGACGTACCTGGCTGGCAAGTACGCGGAGGGCGGCCGGCCGGTCATCCTCTCCGTCGTGCGGTCACGGGAGGCGGGTGACCTGGACGGGCCGATCCGCACGGGCGACGACATCGAGATCCGGGGCGCCGGGTTCGTGCCGCCGGGTGCGCAGGGGCCCAACCGGCTGGCCCGGATGGTCGTCCGCGTCGGTGCCGTGCACGTGCACGTGCCGTTGGTGCCGGTGCCCGGGGGTTTCGACAACCCGACGAACACGCTGCTGACCGTGCCGGTACCGGCGGATGTCGAGCCGGGGCGGGTGGAGGTGCAGGTGGTCACGGCGGCGGGCGTGGAGACGAACCGGTATGCGGTCGACGTGACGGAATGACGGCTGCGCCTGCGCGGTCGTGGTGAAACCGAGCACCTGGAAACGCCGGTTGCCGGGCCCCGGTAACAAAAGCCGCCGCACAGGATTGAGCGGGGTCGGTTTGTCGTACGTATGGTCGTTGAGGGGGTCTCGGCACCGGCGGGCGAGAGGCGGCTAGCAGCGATGACTCACGGTATGAGAACGGACACGCACACCCCCCACTTCGGCAACGGAGGAGACTGGCGGGACACCGCCGTCCGCTACGCCCTCCTTCCCCTACGGGTCTTCCTCGGCGTCACCTTCATCTACGCCGGCCTGGACAAACTCACCGACAGCGCCTTCATGAAGGACGCCGGTTCCGGCTCGATCGGCGACATGATGCGCGCCGTCCGCGACTCCTCCGCCATCCCCGCCCTGGTGGACCTCTCCCTGAAGAGCCCTGTCGGCTTCGGATATGCCATCGCCTTCGGAGAACTGGCCGTCGGCATCGGCACGCTGCTCGGCCTCCTCGCCCGTCTGGCCGCACTCGGCGGCGCGCTGATCTCCCTCAGCCTGTGGCTGACCGTGAGCTGGGCCTCCGACCCGTACTACTACGGCAACGACCTCGCCTACCTCATGGCCTGGATCCCCCTCGTGCTCGCCGGCGCTCCCCTGTTCTCCGTGGACGCCGCCTTGCGGTCGCGGCGACGGCAGCGGACAGGGGGTTACCGGTAGCGTCCGGAGGCTGCGCGGTGGGCGTGGTCTGCGTCAGGCGGCCATGTCCGGGCCGGGCTCGTCGGTGGTGCGGCCCGACGCCCGGCGCCGGCGTATCCGGCCCGTCACGAACGCCACCGCGCCGGCCAGGAAGAGCCCGCCCGTGACGAGGGGTATCGCCGCGAACCACGGCGTCTCCCAGGCGCCGCCCGCGTCACCGGCGTAGAGGACGCCCGCCAGGGCGAGGACGGTGCCGGCGACCAGCTTTCCGGGGTGGAGTTCATGACGCAGCACGGGCCACCTCCGCCTGTCCCATGCCGACCTGGAGATCCAGGTCGATGGTGCCCGACTTCGTGACGCCCTGGGCGGGGGAGAGGGTTATCTCCTTGTGCCGGCCCGGTTGCACGTCCACGTCCTTCTCGTCGTCGCCCGGCAGCTGGAGGTCTCCGATCCCGACCTCGACGCTCAGCCGCACGGTCACGTCCTCGGGCACGAGTACTTTCACCCGGCCCACGCCGATGTCGGCGCGGGTCGTGACGGTCTGGTTCCGGTCCAGGGCCACCCTGGTCAGGTCCAGGGTGCCGACGCCCGTGCCCAGGTCGTACTGCCGGTGTACGCCCGCCACCGTGGTGGGCTGCCAGGTCGTGCGCTCCCACTGCGTGCCGATGTCCTTGGGCAGTGCCGCCGAGCCGGCGAGCAGCCCGGCCGTGATGATCGCCAGGAGGATCGAGCCGGCGCCGGTCCGCCCCAGGAAGGCGCTGACCGCTATGCCCAGACCCAGAACGGCGAGCGCGCAGGACAGGCCGGTCTGCAGACTCGTGCCGAGCGGGTGCTGGTCCCAGGTCAGGCTCGTGCCCAGCGCACCCGCGAGCAGGGCCAGCAGGAAGACCCAGCCGCCGATCCGGCGGGGGCCGCGCGGCTGGGGCGGCCGGGTGCGCGGGACGGGTATGTCCTCGCGGTCGCCGGCCTGGGTGCCGAGGCTGATGTTGATGGCCGCGGCGACGTCCAGGTCGCGGGTGTCGCGCGGGCCCCAGAGGTAGCCCGTGCCACCGATGTGGGTGCCGTCCTTGACGATGGGATCGCGCCACCAGGACGGGTAGGTGATGAACACCGGCGGTGCCTGGGGTTCGGGCGGGGCGTCGGCGGCGGCCTGGGCGGCCAGCGGGTCGGGGCTGGGCGCGCCGCGCTGGCGCGACCAGTAGCCGGCGCCCGCGAGGAGGAGGGAGAGGACGACGGCGAAGGTCAGCACCCCGCCGTTGTTCAGCAGCGTCAGGAACACGCCGCAGCCGACCAGCGCGAACAGCACCGCTGTCAGGGCCTGGCCGTCGACGCGGCCGGTCAGCAGCTTACGCACCTCGTTCTCGTCCTCGTCGTCGTAGGGCACGACGAGCCAGGCGAAGCCGTAGAAGAGGAGGCCGATGCCGCCGGTGGCGGACAGCACCGCGAGGGTGATCCGGAAGATCACCGGGTCCATGTCGCACTGCCGTCCGAGCCCGGCGCAGACGCCGGCCAGGGCCTTGTGGCGGCGGTCGCGCCGTACCTCGTGCGGTGGTCCGGCGGGCGCTTCCCCGACGGGCCGGCCGCGGCGGGCGCGGCATCCGTGCGGCCCGGCGCCGGTGCGGGCGCGGGCCGGAGCCGGGTCCCGGACCCGTCGCGGCGTGCTCGTGATCGGTCATGGGTCCATGGTGACGGGCGCGGCGGCGCTGCGGCAGCCGGAATGACCCTGGCCGGACCCTGATATCGGCCCTGAGGGGCGGCTCGGGAAGCGTTCGAAGGCCTGGGCTCGGAGATCAGGGGAGTCTTAGGGGCCGACCCTGATGCTCCGGACTTCCGGCCGTGTGACCATCAATGGCATGTCGGAAGCCGCAGCAGCGCCACTCGCCGAACCGCGGCCGCCGCGCAAGCTCTACCGCAGCAGTGACGGACGCTGGCTCGGTGGTGTGGCGCGAGGGCTCGCCGGGCACCTCGGGCTCCCCGTGGTCTGGGTTCGGCTCGTCTTCATCGGCCTGTTCATGGCCGACGGCCTCGGTGCGCTGCTGTACGCCGCGTTCTGGTTCTTCGTCCCGCTCGGCGTCGGCGGCGTCGAGGCGCAGAAGCCGCCGTCGCCGGTCGCCTCGGAGACCTCGCCCGACGGCCGCCGCAGACTCGTCGCCCGCAGGCCCGACAAGGGCCAGATCGTGGCCCTGCTCCTCATGGTCGTCGTGGCCATGGTGTTCGTGGGCAATGTGAACCTCAGCGGCGGGGCCAGGGCGTATCTCTGGCCGGCGGTGCTCGTCGGCGCGGGCGTCGCCCTGGTCTGGCGGCAGGCCGACAACGCCCGCCGGGCCCGCTGGGCCGAGGTCGGCCGCCGGCGGCGTACGGTCACGCTGCTGCGCTCGGTGGGCGGTGTGCTGCTGGTGACGGCCGGCGTCTCCGGCATCTTCGTCATGCAGGGCTCCGCCGCCCACCTCGGCTCCGTCCTGCAGGCGGCGCTCGCGGTCCTCGTCGGGATAACGCTTCTCGCCGGGCCGTATCTGGTGCGCATGACGCAGGACCTCTCCGAGGAGCGCCTGATGCGCATCCGCGCCCAGGAGCGGGCGGAGGTCGCCGCGCATGTGCACGACTCGGTGCTGCACACCCTCACCCTGATCCAGCGCAACGCGGAGAACGCGAGCGAGGTGCGCCGCCTCGCCCGCGCCCAGGAGCGTGACCTGCGCACCTGGCTGTACAAGCCGGAGGGCACGGGCAAGGACGAGGCCGACGAGCCCACCACCCTCGCCGACGCCGTGCGGCGCAACGCGGCGGAGGTGGAGGACAAGCACGGCGTGCCCATCGAGGTCGTGGTCGTCGGCGACTGCCCGCTCGACGAGAGGATCGCCGCACAGATGCAGGCCGCGCGCGAAGCGATGGTGAACGCCGCCAAGTACGGTGGCGAGGGCGGAGCCGTACAGGTCTTCGCCGAGGTCGAGGGGAAGACGGTCTTCGTGTCCGTCCGGGACCGCGGCCCCGGCTTCGACCTCGACTCGATACCCGCCGACCGGATGGGTGTCAGAGAATCGATCATCGGCCGCATGGAGCGCAACGGCGGTACGGCGCGGCTGCGCGCGGTGCCGGACGGCGGCACGGAGGTCGAGCTGGAGATGGAGAGGGCGGAGAAGACGTCATGAGCGACCCGACCGAGGCGAACGGTACGGCGGGATCGGCGGAGGCGGCCGGGCCCGCGGAGTCGGACGGCGGCACCGGCGGTCGCCGTGTGCGCGTGGTCCTGGTCGACGACCACCGCATGTTCCGTACGGGGGTCCAGGCCGAGATCGGGCAGACCGAGCAGACCGGAGTCGAGGTCGTCGGCGAGGCCGCGGACGTCGACCAGGCGGTCACGGTCATCACCGCGACCCGGCCCGAGGTGGTCCTCCTCGACGTGCACCTGCCCGGTGGCGGCGGTGTCGAAGTGCTGCGCCGCTGTGCCCCGTTGATGGCCGACACCGAGCAGCCCGTCCGCTTCCTCGCGCTGTCCGTGTCGGACGCCGCCGAGGACGTGATCGGCGTGATCCGCGGCGGGGCCCGCGGGTACGTCACCAAGACGATCACCGGCACGGACCTGGTCGACTCCATCTTCCGTGTCCAGGAGGGCGACGCGGTCTTCTCCCCGCGGCTGGCCGGGTTCGTCCTCGACGCCTTCGCCTCCACGGACGCGCCGCCGGTCGACGAGGACCTGGACCGCCTCACCCAGCGCGAGCGCGAGGTGCTGCGGCTCATCGCCCGGGGATACGCGTACAAGGAGATCGCCAAGCAGCTGTTCATCTCCGTGAAGACGGTCGAGTCGCACGTCTCGGCGGTCCTCCGCAAGCTCCAGCTCTCCAACCGGCACGAGCTGACGCGCTGGGCGACGGCCCGCCGGCTGGTGTGACCCGGGCGCCGCCCTGGTCAGACCACCCGGGTGGCGCCCGTGAACGGCATCTCGTCGAGCGGGGCGACCCGGACCGGTGCGGAGGGGCTCGGGGCGTGGATCATCCGGCCGTCACCCACATAGATGCCGACGTGGCTGATGCCGGCGTAGAAGAACACCAGGTCGCCGGGGAGCAGTTCGGAGCGGGAGACGCGGCGGCCCGCGTCGATCTGGGAGTACGTCGTGCGGGGCAGGGAGACGCCCGCGGAGCGGTACGCGGCCTGGACGAGGCCCGAGCAGTCGAAGGCGTTCGGGCCCGTCGCACCCCACACGTAGGGGCTGCCGAGCTTCCGGTAGGCGTACGAGACGGCGGCGGCCGCACGGGAGTTGGGCGCCTGTGCGCTGACGGACCCGGGGACGGTCAGGCCGTCACGCGCACCCGTCGAGGAGCGTGAGGCGCGGTCCGTGCCCCTGGTGTCGCCGATGCGGGCACGTTCCTGCGCGGTGAGCCGGGACAGCAGCTGACGCGCGGATCCCAGCTTGCCGGTGATCGTCTTCTTGTGCCCTCTCAGCTCCGTCTGCCGCGATTTCAGGGAGGTCAGCTCGATGTGGGCGGCCCCGCGCAGCTGCTCGATCTCCCGGAGCTGCCGTCGTACGCGCGCGACGTCGGCCCGCTGCCGGTTGCCGGCCCGCTCGACGAACTCGGCGTTGTCGAGGTACCGGTCGGGGTCGTCGGACAGGGCGAGCTGGAGCGCGGGGTCGAGGCCGCCCGCGCGGTACTGGGCGGCGGCGACCGAACCCAGTGCCTCGCGGGCGGAGTTGAGCCGTTCCTCCTTGCGTGCCGCCTGGTCCTGGAGGTCCTTCAGCCGCCGTCCGGCAGCCTCGGCCTGCTCCTTCGCGCCGTTGTACTTCTCGGTGGCGACCTCCGCTTCCTGGTACAGCTCGTCCACCTTGGCCTTGACCTGGCCGGGGGTGAGCTCGGGTTCGGCGTGTCCGGTGCCGTCGAAGCCCGTCGCGGTCGCCGCGCCCGCGAGGGCGATCGTGGCGGCCGTACGGGCCGTGTTGCCGCTCGCGGAGCGCCGGCGGGGCTTGCGGTGCGCTGCCACCTGGGGGCCACGTCCTTTCCTGCGACCGCCGACGGGTGTGTACGGCCGCCAGGGGGAGCGGACGGGCGGCGCGCGTCCGGCGGCGGCC
>KE354146.1 GCA_000415505.1 Streptomyces afghaniensis 772 | reverse complement strand
CGTTGACCAGTGCATGCGGCCGATTTCGGTCGCGCTTTGGTGCGGAACCGGTGCGCACGACGACGCATCCGACGATCGCCCAGCTGGCAGCCTGCTGGGGCATGCCGGAGGGGCCGGCGCAACCTGGCCCCAGTGGGTATCAGCACCCCTTTGCTGCACAGACGTTGTTGAGCTCGTCTCAGCTTGCCGGGTACGTGCATCTGCCAGCCTTGGAAACGGCGGGCTTCAGTGTCCGCATCGTCCCGCGGTTTGATGTGTCGTCTCCACCGAGCGCGGGCCCAAGCGTGGCCATCGGTTCGGTAGTGGAGAGGGACCAGCCGAGTGCTACGGCGTTCACCGTTCCCATCGACTCGTTGACTCGGCACGTGTTCGTCGCGGGTGTGACCGGCTCCGGCAAGAGCAATTCAGTGCTTCACCTGATCCGCCAGGTGGCTGTTGCAGGCGTCCCATTCCTCGTGGTCGAGCCGGCCAAGGCGGAGTACCGAGCGCTGCTGCGCGACCCAATAGTCGGTCCTGCTTTGCGCGTCTTCACTCTTGGCCGGGAGACAGTCTCACCCCTACGCCTCAATCCCTTCGACGTCCCCGACGGAGCCTCCATCGGAGGGCATGTGGACTTGCTGCGTGCCGTCTTCGAGGGAGCGTTCGGCATGTGGGCACCGCTACCACAAGTGCTGGAGCGCTGCCTGCATGAGGTGTACGAAGACCGTGGCTGGGACTTGCGAACTGACACTAACCACCGCCTAGACGAGCATGCACCCGCCTGGTCGGCCTTTCCTACCCTGAGCGATCTCGCCACGAAGGTTCCCACAGTCACACGCTCGCTGGGATACGACGCAGAAGTCACCGCAAACATCGAAGCCGCGCTGACGACCCGAATCAACAGCCTGCGCCTCGGAGGGAAGGGGGCGCTGCTTGACGTACCACGCTCTCTGCCGATGGCCGAACTGCTTGCAGCACCGACGGTCATAGAACTTGAGTCGATGGGAAGCGATGACGACAAAGCGTTCGTCATGGGTCTTCTGTTGGTGCGGCTCGCAGAATATCGCCGCGCACAGGGGCAACGCCCCGGACTCACTCACCTGTTCGTCGTCGAGGAAGCACACCGTCTACTGGGGGCCGTACAGCCTGTGCGGAGTGAGAACGTCGCCGATCCGCGAGGCAGCGCAGTCGAGAGTTTCACGAATCTGCTGTCAGAGATCCGCGCCTACGGGCAGGGCGTAGTCATCGCCGACCAAGTGCCGACCCGGCTCGCACCTGAGGTGTTGAAGAACACCCTGCTGAAGCTGGCACATCGGACGGTCGCAGCCGACGATCGTTTCGCCCTGGCCAGCACGATGAGCATGGACCAGGCCCAGTCCGACGCGCTGGTCCCGCTGGCGGTCGGCCGCGCGGCAGCCTTCGGATTCGGGGCAGATGCCCCTGTGTTGGTACAGGTGCCGCCGACGAAGGATGACAAGCTGATCCGGGATACCGATGATGCCGCGGTCCGGAACGCCATGGCGGCCTGGCGCCGTGCCGGGCGCTGGAACGAGCTCTGGTTGGCCAGGCCCTCCTGCGTGGCCGCGTGCATAGGCCACGACGAGGATGCACAGCTCGCCCGGTCGCTGCTGGACCAACGTCTTGTACGCCGGACGTTCACCCGCATCGTGCTGTCCCTGCTGTCGGACCCAACAAGCCTCGAACGCACCTGGCAAGATCTCGTGCAAATCGTTCGCCCTCACCAGGGACCACGCATTGAGGAGACCGCCCTCTTGCGCTGCCTCGCCGCGCACGCCCCAGATTGGTACGCAGAACGCAGAGGCGCACAGGCAGAGTGGACATACAGTGCCACACTGCAATACGCACATCGGCTGCGGCAAGCCCTTCTCGCACCCGTGGACCGGCGCCCCTCCGAGATCGATGCCTTTCGCACTTATGCGACTGATCAGCACGCCTGCGGGGCCCCGCCATATCCGGCGTGCACGGAAGTTTGCCCGGAGCACACATGCCTGTACCGGGGAGCAGCAGCCGATCTCGTGGCCGAGGGACGATATGACGCCTCGTTGGGCGGCGGCCGATGCCGCAGACAGAGGTAACAGCAGCCGGGACGCTACGTGGCAAGTGTGCGAGTCCGTGACATTCGAGCTTCTAGAGTATCCACCCGACGACGCATCGGCTGAACAGCGCACTCAGATCGAGGAAAACAGGAGACGTGTAGGGTTGTGCTTCGCCCAACAGATGCTCGCGGCCGATACTTACGAGCTTCCGCGTTCAGTGCGCAGCATTATTGCCGCTCTCCTCCTTACTCGACCCACCAGCGATGGGTAAACCCCACCCAGCCGAAGTTGTCACTCGGGCTCTTCGAAACCGGGCGGTGGACCGGAAAATCCCTGATAGGCGAGCCATGCAAACACTATCAATATTACGGCGAATACGATTACCGCCAGGATAACGGCGGCTTTAGGAACACCCTTGGAACGTACGGTGGCACCGGTGGTGAGGTTTTCCAGCCGGGTCACCCGAAGTGTCCCGGCACGCATCCGCCCACTTGCCCGAACCGAGTCACCGTCACTCACAGAACCCTCGAAGGTAAGACCCCTCATTTCTACGGGGATGAGGGATACCCGGTTTCCAGAGTCGTCGTATCGCTCGATCCGGAAAGTCCAAATCGACTCTGACCCCTGATCTCCACGCGATTCGGATCGCGCCTGAACACCGCGCACTTGACCTTCAGCGTGCCCGCCTCCAATCGAAAGGGAAGGGGGTGGTGGCGGATGTACCGCACGCTTGTTTTCATTCCCACCTCGGCCCTCAGGAGCGGTCCGCCCTTCACCACCATCGCGCACTGGCCGGGGCGGGGGGTTAGGAGGTGGAGGCGGCGACGTGGAGGACCTGTCAGGCGATCTGACGGAATGGCCGCAATAACTGCAGAAGGACGAACTCGGCCCGACTTCCCCGCCGCAATTTGGGCATATCCATGCATTGTTCATGCGAAACACTTCCGTAGTGTCGCCAGGTTGGTTCTCCCCTCTTCCAGGAAACACCCGCAGGGCGCGCGGAGCAAATCGGCGACGACACCTTAAGCGCTGACGGTGACCAGCTCAACATCCTCTCCATTGAGGAAACTGCCCATACGTCAAGGTCGGTCGGTCAGAGGAAGCGCATCGTGAAGCACGAGCACGATGCGGCGATACAGGTCTGTCTACTCCCTGCCCGACACCTGCCGTGGGAGCAGCGACTCTTGGCCCGGCTCGACACAGGTGTGGTCGACTCGCCCCACGCCGCCAGGGTCTCCCCTGAGCAGTATCCCCACACTTGTAGCGGTTGCTTCGCGCGAACAGCGCCAGCTATGCCATGGAAGCGGGGTGTTAGTTGTCCCGCCAACAGTTCGCAAAGCCGCCGTCTGGCCAGAGGAATAACGGCCTCACAGTTCCCTCTCTGACCAGTCCGCGACTGGAGAAAAGGGCGCGACGCGCGGGCCACTACAGCGCGGCTCTTACCGGCGGCACCCCATCGACCCCCGTGGGTTTACGACCGTGTCCTACATGGTCAGTTTGAGGAGCCGTTTGTAGCAGCAGAGGGCGGCGGCCAGTCCGAGAAAGGCCAGGTAGTTGCGGGGGATGGTGCTCGTAGCGATGGGTGAGACGGCGGTAGCCGGTCAGCCAGGACATGATGCGCTCGATGACCCACCTGCTGCGGCCGAGCCGTTCGCTGGAGTCGATGCCCTTGCGGGCGATCCGGACGCCGATGCGCTTGCCCCATAACCATCGCCGCAGGTGAGGCACGTCGTACGCCTTGTCAGCATGCAGGCGCTTTGGCTTGGAATCGGCCGCGTGGGATTCGTGTCCCATGTGGAAATGGGACAGCACCGGCTTCGAGGGCCTGACTGTCGTGAGTGCGTGGCCGCGGACGACCCCGGCGCGTAGAGGCAGTCCGTTCGCGTCGGACAGGACGTGCATTTTGGAACCCGGCTTACCCCGGTCCACGGGGCTCGGACCTGTGTGTTCGCCCCCTATTTAGCGCGCACGTGCGCGGAGTCGAGGACCACACGGGACAAGTCGACCAAGTTCCGCTCGTCCAGGAGCTGCAGGACCTTTTGATGCAGCCGTTCCCAGACTCCCGCACGAGACCAGATGGCGAAGCGGCGGTGCACGGTCGACTTCGACGCTCCGAAGCACGGCGGCAGTGCCCGCCAGGCGCAGCCGCTGACCAACACGTAGATGATCGCGGCGAAGACCGCCTCATCATCGATGTTCGCGACCCCGCCCCCTCGCGGCCGCGCCCGCGCCGGCGGCAGCAACGGCTTCGCGATCTCCCACAATCCGTCCGGAACGATCCATCCCCACCGCCCACTCCCCATCGTCCGGCACAACCGCTAACTGACCATGTAGGACACGGTCTTAGCCCCTGGCAACGTCCCACCTGCACGACGGCAGGCCGTCATCATGCGTCAACCAGCTCCCGAGCCTTCTTCGCCGCCGTCGCTTTCTTCGCGGCCGTCGTCTTGGCCGGAGCCTTCTTCGCCGCCGTCGTCTTCTTCGCGGCCGTCGTCTTGGCCGGAGCCTTCTTCGCCGCCGTCGTCTTCTTCGCGGCCGTCGTCTTGGCCGGAGCCTTCTTCGCCGCCGTCGACTTCTTCGCGGCCGTCGTCTTGGCCGGAGCCTTCTTCGCCGCCGTCGACTTGGCCAGCGTCGCCCTTTTGGTCGATGCCTGCTCCTTCTTCTGCGAAACCGCAGACAACGGCGCCCTGGCGGCTCGACGTCGAGCCGACGGTCTCGGGGATCTGGCAGATTTACCTGCCACTGAAAGCGGGCGGAGTTCCCGAGCGGCTCGTTCCAGCGCCGCAGCGAGACTATCTACAATCCAATCCCAAAGTTCACCTTCGGATACATCTGATTCGACGATTCGGGAATATCTATCAGAAGAAGACCACAGAGGTCGATGCTCATCATCGCGCCAAGCTCGACTTCCCGCAGAGAGTCTGAACTCTCGCGCAACGTCTTCCTTTCCTAGCATCCTTACATCGTCGGGTCTCAGGGTCAGCGATGCCTCTACCCTACCGAACGAGTAATCCTCGTAGAGCAGCCAGACGGCCTGCATCCCATCCCACACACGTACGGGCTTATTTGGCGTCTCCGATCTCTTCTCGGCAGCCTTGTCGACTGCGCTAGACGCCACCTCTGCAATCTTTTCATAGAGTGACACCACTACGGGCTCCTCAGATTCAGCAACCAGTCCCACGGCGCATCTCCGCAGGAGCGCATCTCCGCAACATGCAGGATACTCTTGAGGGGAATGCGCTCCAGGCATAGGAATTCGATGGCGCCCCCTGGCCAGACATCCCGTGCAACATCCAGAGCAGACGGAACGGCAAGCCCGGGCCCATACCATTCATCGATAGCAGATGGATCTACAACTACGACCGTATCTGCTGGAGCGGGAAGTCCAATCGCACACACAGAGGTGCAGGCCGACAAAGGTGTGGGAGTGAAGAAGCACCCACCCTTAAGGCCATCATTTCCAATGATGGCCTTATATTCGCGCCTCGTATAATGAAGCATAGTCTTATACCTGCCGGCGATTTCTTGACCTGTAATCATGTCGCCACCATGCGACTCGAGCCAGGCCGCCCCCCGAGGCTCGATTTCCCATTGACTTCGGTTCGAGTCGACCCAGTCCGCGAGAGAATCAGCCCGAAAGAATTCAGGAAGACGCCAAAGAGGGCCATGTGGGATCGGAACCGCCATCACCATCCGCCTCAGGTCGTGGTCTCTGCAACCCTTCGGTCCATGAACCCATCGTCGGCGCTCCTTACAGGTTGGCAACTCGGGGCTCTCGGCGTACGACCGAATGTGGTCGGGTAGCCCGGGGGAATCGCACCCCCGGGCTACCCGACCAGCTTCACCCGTACGCCGACAGTCAGCCCCGGTGACGAGCCCGCACCCTCCACTTCTCGCATTGCGTAGACGTCGGTGTACTCGACCGAATGAGTGGCGGCGGTCGCGCGGCAGCCATCCTGTTGCGAGACCTTGGTTCATCGCTCAAGGTGACCGCGGGGGCGATCCTGGCCGGAATATGCGACGCCTTAACATGCGAACCCACCAGTCCCAAGGCCGACGCAGGCACATCCAACGCTCGCTGGATCAGTAGCCGGCCCTGGCCGCCAGTTCGGAAGCGATCCTCGCACAACGCGCGGCGTACCCCTGAAGGTGGCGTTCCTGGAATCCTGCCGCGTCCCAGTCCTCCGCGTGCACTTCTCCGTCTGGCCAGACGTACGCCCAGGCGGCAGACCCGCAGGTCAGATCGATTCGCCGCAGGTCGTACCGATCATCTTCGAAGGTGTCGAGGACTCGCCACTCCCGTTCGCTCATGCCCGTCAGCAGCAGGCCGGGGGCTTCGGAGCCGGGTGCGGAGACAAGACCGGGGTACACGCGACCGTCGAGAGCCGCGGCGCGCCAGCCCAGTGTGGTGGCGGGCTGGCGCTCGGGGACGCGTCCGATGAGGCCGATAAGCACCGGCTCGAACTGAAGCGTGCCGTAGACAAACAGGGCCGTCGGACCGTCAGCAAGTCGGTTCGGCGGAGGAGTTTGTAAGCCCGCCAAGCGCTCCGCCGGGTTCGAGTCCCGCATGTACTCCTCCGTTGGGTCAGGCTGGGGGGGAGGTGAGCAGGCGCCGGTCCTCTCGAGCGACTGCCTGTTTGCCTCATGCGTGTGGCAAAGTCGAGAATCAGGCCACGGTACGGGGTTGGCAAGGCCGCCTCCTCGCCGGGTAACCTCTTCGCCGACCTGGTCGTACGTACTAGCGTGAGCAGCTGGTAGTTGGCCAGGTCCGCGGGCTACATGATCCCCTTCCATCGCCACGGCGGCGCCCCGGCCCGGCCGCGAAGGCAGTCGACGCGGTACTGCGCCTCGCCCCGCCACTCTGGGCGGGTGGCGGCGTGCTGCGCCGCGTAGGTTGTCATCCGAAACTCGCGTACGCCAGCAAAGAGTTCATATCCTTCCCACTCCGTCACGTCGGTGCCGTAGGTCTCGCAAAACGCGGCGTACTGTTCGGCAGACACTGCGCCGGTCGTGGTGAGCTTGACGGCGGTCGACACGAGATCCCACTCCGGCGGGCCGTACGAAGCGCGCTCGAAGTCCATCAACAACGGGCCGGCCTCCGTGCGCGCCACGTTGCCGACCCATGCATCTCCGTGGACTACACACTCCGGCAGGCCCCTCGGCCTCGAAGCCCACTGAGTCTTGAGGTCTGTGAGGCGGTCGTGCAGCCACTGCCGGTTATCGTCGGAGAGCGAGCTCGCTGCGTCGATGCGCTCGACCAGCCGGACGAACGGGTCCAGCTCGCCGAGCGGCAGGTCTGGCTTCGGCAGGGCGTGCAGTTGCTTGAGGAGCGCGACGACGTCGGCGACGGTCCCGATTTCATGTGGCGGCAGCTCTTGCCAAAACGTCACTGGGTGCCCGTTCGCCACTACCGGCTGCCGCAGGTCAAGGGCGCGTATGGCAGGCACGCCCTCTGCGGCTAGCCAGCGGGCGACCTGAACCTCGCGCGTTGCGGCGGCGGACTGGCCGGGCCGGGCGATACGCACCACCACTCTCCTGGGAAGACGCCATATAGCGTTCTCGGCGAGCCGTATCGGTTCGGCGCCGGTCGCGTCGAGGCCGGCGGCGAGGCACGCCGCCTGAAGTACGTCTTGGGTGGGCGTGAGTGAAGTGGTCACGCCTGCACCGTAGCCGCGATGCGTTCGCGCAGGTCGCCGGCAGCGGAGAGCTTCCTGTACCGGCCCGCGAACCGGGCGAGTTCCCGCAGGTCGTCGGCGGCCCGGCACGAGGTCAACTTGCCGACGTCGTCCAGCGCTTGATGGCCGAGCACGATCGCGTACTGCGGGTCGTCGCCCTTTGCCATGACCAGGGAAGCGAGCTTCGTCTCGGAGATGGCCCGTGAGCGGGCGAAGGCGTTGCCGTGGCCCTTCACCGCTATCTCGAAACGGCGGGCAGCTTGCCCCGGGTCCTGGTCCGCGTGGACAGCGAGATCGAAGAGCGCGTGCGCGGTATCACCGTGGTGCTGGGCGTGGTCGTAGTACGCCATCCACGGCGGATCCTGTGCCGGATCTGACTGTTCGAACGCGGCGTCGGCCTCTCCGACCGCCCGCAGGGTGTTGGCTACGTCGCGCATCTTGCCGAAGGCGCGGGCCCGAGCGGTATGCAGCATGGCACGCTCGGTCGCGGTAAGGCGGTCGGAGCGCACTAGGCCCTTCTCCGCATGGGTGAGGCCGGTGTCCGGATCTCCGACCCAGATTTCCTGCCGAGCCATGAACGAGTACGTCTTGGCGCGCAGGTGCCACTCCCCGGCTTCCTCCGCGCACTCGGCGGCTAGCCGGAAGCTGACTCGGGCATCGTCGTGGGCGTAAGCGTCGAACTGCGAGGCACCGACAACAATCCCCAAGCGGGCCACCGAGGCTAGAAGTTCGGGGCGCAGTGGCTCGGGGCAAGGCACCGGCAGCAGGGAGGCACCCCACATGATGGCGCTCCGGGCGAGTTCTCGTACCGCGCCGCCGCCTCCGTACTCATTGTCCTGGCGGTGAATGACATCGGCCAGTGACTTCAACTGCCCAATCTCGCGGGGGCGGATCAGAGTCGGGATCTCCCGGGGTGCCGTTGGGGTCACAAGGTGGACGAGGTCTATGGGGGCGATGGCGGCAAGGCCGCTCGTGGCGAGGAAGGCACGACGGTCCACAGAGGCAGGGCTCCCACTTGGAGGTGTTGTACTACCTCTGCCCAGGATGCGGCCTGCATGGACCGGAACCGACGCCTCCGCCCTGCCGCGGGATGCACTTTCCGTTTCGGGGCGGGGTTTTTCCGTTTGGCCGAACACCATCCCCCACGCCCTGGTGAGGACTCCGCCGGTCTCCAAGACCTCGTCCAGGCGCTCGGCCAAGTCCTCCGAGCAGGTGGCAGTCCCCTTCTCGATCTTCTCAATAAGTGAGCCGCTGACCTGCACTCTTACGCCTAACTCAGAGTGAGTGAGGGGGCCGCGCTTCTTGCGCCAGGTCCGCAATTCATAGCCGAACCAGTCGCGCGGAGACGCATCGGGAGTCAACTGCTTCTCGGGTCTTGGCATGGGCTGTTCCTCGCTCACGAAACGGAAGATCGAGCTTTCCGAATCAAGATCTGCACGCGGTCCTGTCGGCCTGGCTCAATGGTTGCTCACGGCCGCCACCTCAGTACACACCGCATCCGGCGCCGGTTGGAGAGATTTCGTCGAACGAGGGACTCCCCATGCAGGCAGACCTGTTGGTGGCTCAACAGCCCATCACGGAGGGCACAAGCTCAGCGGTCCGAACGCGCGCCGGAGCATGCGAGATCGACATCGCTCTGACAGCCGCAGCCGTCTCGGGCGTGCGTGACCTCGTCAGGGCGTGCCTACGTCTGTGGGGCCTGACCGAACTCGACTGGCGGGCCACTCTCGCCGTGTCCGAACTGCTGACGAACGCCTTCGAGCACGCCCGCAAGGAGCACGAGTCCTCGGTTCCAGTGAAGGTCGTTCTCACCCGAACCCCTGACGGCGTCTTCCTGTGCGTCAGTGACCCGGACCCCCGGCTCCCCGCCCCCGTCTCGGCTGGCGAAAAGGACGAAGGCGGTCGCGGCCTGGTGCTGGTCAAGGAGCTCAGCAACGGCTACGGCTGCTCGTCCACTGCACACGGCAAGGACGTTTGGGCCACGATCCTGCACTCCTCGTAGCCAGACCTGCCCGTCTCACAAGAGCCGCGAAAGGACCACCACCATGTGCCGGCACTCGCTGCCGTTGCCCAGGGCCGACAAAACCGATCCGAAGACCGACGGGATTTCATCGGCGGTGACGATGCGTTCGGAGAACCCGGGTGAGGCTTCGGTCCCGGGCCCGGCCCCCGTGCGGAACCTCTCCGGAGAGGGAATCGTTAGCGAGGACGACCGTGCCTCCGGGGCTACCCTCCTCAGTATCTCCGGGGGCAGGCCGTGATGAATGCCCGCGGCGACGCCACCGTCGAGGACTTACGGCAAGCCCGTCTACGAGCGCTCCGACGCGTCACGCCAGTAGGTCGCAAGCATCTCGCTCGGCCAGGCCGGCTGGCGGACGGTGCCTCGGGGCCCCATCTCGTGAAAGTAGGGAGCCAGGTCCAAAACCGGTGTCCCGTCGACCGCATCGAGATCCGTCACCAGGAGGTCGCGGCCCTTCACACCCAGCAGCCTTGGGTAGCTGATGGCGAGTTGGTTGGGGCGCCGGTGGTTCCGGTGGACGAATGTTCCGGTCGCCGGCCACTGCGGGTTCCCCCGGGGGCTGCGGGCGTGGAGCTGGACATCCTCGGGCTGCGCCAAGTGAAAGCGCCACGTCACCGTCAGGTGGGAGAACTCTTCGATCCCCAGAAGGGTTTCGAGGGGGTACTCCTTGTTGAGGCGGATCACCGACTGGACCCCGCCTTGGAAGTCGTCCTGAACGCGGGTGTGGCCGCCGACGACCGTTGCGATCGATTCGACCTCGTACGTCGTCACCGGTGCTGGTTCCTCTCCCTTGGAGATGCTGGTCCGCGAGCTGCCGCTGGACGCCACAAGCCCGTGTCGGGATCAGCCTATGGCCCGCAGCATGCTCCGTGCCCGGTGGTCCAGTTCGGCGACATGGCGGCCTCCACGTTGCCGGACGGGCGAGAGGTCGCTCTGGATGCGGACGATGACGTCGCGGGCACGGCCGGACTGGACGCCCGTCATGGCGTCGAGTGCTTGGTTCCAGGTGGCGCATGCCTCGTCGAGGCGGCCTTGCTGGACCTGGACGGCGCCGAGATAGCCGAGCGTGACGCTGTGGGTGCGGGCGTATTGCTGGCGCCGGCGGGTGGCCACGCTGCGCTTGAAGTGGATCTCCGCGTCGAGCTGCTCACCCATGTCGCGCAGAGCGCAGGCGGTCTCGTGGGCGAGGGAGGCTTCCTGGAAGAAGCCGACGCGCGCCGGCGCCTCGTTGGTGTCGGCGCGGGCGAGGTCCCGCTCCGCGCGGCTGATGGCGGCGAGAGAACCGGCCCGGTCGCCGTCGGCCGCGAGTGCGCGAGCGTGGACGATCGCCAGAAGTGCCTTTTCACGATGGCTGGCTTGGCCGTAGCGGTCGCGGGACATCGAGGCGTCGGCCAGGGCGAGCGCCCTGCGTGGATGCCCGAGGTCCACAGCCTGGTGGGCGAGGGCGCGCAAGACGTGGCCGCCGAGCGGTCCGTCTCCGGCTTCCGCCGCGATCCGGGCGGCGATGGTGAGGTAGCGCTGGGCGGTGCGGTGTTCACTGGCGTCGAACGCCATCCAGCCGGCGAGGTAGGTCATCTCTGCCACGGCCGAGTACGCGTCGCGGCGCAGCTGATCCGTGCGGAATCGACCGCCGAGCAGCGGCACTGCTTCGTCGAGCAGGTGGGTGGCAAGGGCTTTGCGGCCGGAGGCGCCGCCTCGTTGCTGGTCGCGCGCGGAGTAGTAGACCGTGAGGTCGCGGACGTCGTCGATGTCTGTCTGGGTCACCGGGCGCGGGGATGCCGGTCGGCGCTTCGCCGCTGCGGCGGGGGCGGCTGCCCACCAGGAGGCTGTGGGCAGGGCGAGGCCGGCCGCGGAGTAGGCGGCGGTGGACAGCAGCTTGCGTCGGTGCATGTCGAGATCGTCGCTTCCCAACTCGGCCAGTGCGGTCAGAGGGTCGACGCTCCAGTCGGATCCGGTGTCGGTCGTGCCTGTTGGCTCTTCTTCCAGCCCGAGGTCGGCCACGGTGAGGTGGCGGCCGAGTCTGCGGGACAGCGTCTCGCGCAGGATATGCGGCGCTCTGCCACTCGGCTTCGTGCCGAGCATCCACATGGAGATGTGCGAGCGGGAGATCGCCTCCAGCTCACGCACTCCGACCTCCGCGGCCACTCGAGCAACGGCAGCGGCTGCTTGTGGCTGGGACCAGCCTGCTTCGCGCAGGAGTGCGGCGAGGGCGACGTTTCGTTCACGGGCCATGGACTGCCCCTCGGGTCCGAAATGATCTTTGGCGCCTTTGGCGGCCTTCCGGTCCGCACAGGCATACCCCTCAGACGGGATTCACGGTTCGCTCAACGTAGCTGCCAGATCACTCACTTCGCACGCCAGCCGTCGGTGCCAACCGGCGATTTCGGCTCACTTTGGCTTGTTCCGAACAGGAGTTGTGTCATGCGCCTTTCGCTGGTCCCTCGCGGAGGAGACATCCAGAGCGTGGGCGGGAGCGGAGAGCGAGGGTCCGTCACCGTGAAGCGGGCGCCGCAGCGTGATCACGTGGTGGCCGCGTCGGAGACGGTGACGCTCGTGCTGGGCGAGGATTCACCGCTACCCGAGAGCGCTGCTGATGTGGAGGACCTCGTTCGCCGTCTGCGCGGTCACGTTGCCCAGTTGGGAGCACGAACCCCTTCGGGCACCCCCGTCCTGCTGCGCGCGCAGCGGCTCTGCTCGGACAGCGTCCCCGAGGGCTACATGCCCAGCCGGGTGTACCTGGTCGAGCTCGCCGAAGCGACGCAGGAGCTCGTCACGCATGTGGAGCGCGGTGATCCCGGGTCGATGCGCCCGGAGCGCAGGCGGCGTTCGTGGAAGCCCCGGATCAACATGCTGCGCGGGGCGGTTTTCGCAGTTGCCCTCGCCTGTTTGGTCTGGGCCGCTTCGGTGCCACGGACGTGACAGTAACCGAGGTCGTCGTCATCGGGCTGATTCTCGGGCCGATGGCCTGGCTGGTCCTCCGCGGCGAGCGCGCAGCCAGCCCTGTCGCGGCCGACGAGGACTCCCCGCCGACCCTGAACGACCCGACCTCACCCCGGTGACCACAGGTGCCCCTCCTTCTCAGTGTTCCCGGCCGCCGTAGCGGCCCCCGATACCCCCCGGCCTGCGGGGTCAATGGAGATTCACAAGCGATGGAACGTCTTCCGCGTATCGAGCAGTACGGCCTGATCGGCGACATGCAGACCAGTGCCCACGTCTGCGACGACGGTTCGATCGACTGGCTGTGCCTGCCCCGCTTCGACTCGCCGGCCGTTTTCGCCGGCCTGCTCGGGACGCAGAAACACGGCACCTGGCAGATCGCTCCGGCCTCGCCGCCTCCTGGCCGGTCCGGCTCCGAAGCGGAAGCCAAACGCCGGTACTGCGGTGACTCACTCGTCCTCGAATCGGTGTGGCGCATCCCGACCGGTTCGGTCCGCGTCCTGGATTTCATGCCGCCACGCGACGGGGCACCTCAGGTGATCCGGATCGTAGAGGGTCTCACCGGCGAAGTGTCGATGGTCTCGGCCATGCGTCCGCGTCCGGGGTACGGCAGCGTCAGCCCGTGGATCCACGAGGTCGGGGGCCGCATGGTCGCGGAGGCCGGCGCGGACGCTCTGTGGCTCGACACCTGCGTCCAGCAGGTGGAGAAGGACGGTGCCATCGTCAGCGCCTTCGCCGTCGCCGCCGGTCAGAGCGTGGCTTTCGCGCTCAGTTGGTGCCCATCCCATGCAGCCGCGCCTGACGTTCCCGACCCGGAGGTCGCGCTCACCGAGACGCTCACCTTCTGGCAGGAGTGGGCGCAGGAATGCACCTACGACGGCCCCTTCCGCGAGCCCGTGGTTCGTTCCTTGATCGCGCTGAAGGCGATGACCTATGGGCCGAGCGGCGGGATCGTCGCGGCGCCGACCACGTCGCTGCCTGAGGAGATCGGCGGCGGACGGAACTGGGACTACCGCTTCACCTGGCTGCGCGACGCCTCCACGACGCTGGCCGCGCTGCTGGGGACCGGGTACCGGCAGGAGGCGCAGGCGTGGCGGCGATGGCTGTTGCGTGCGGTGGCCGGCGATCCGGAGAGCCTTCAGATCATGTACGGGATCACCGGGGAGCGCGATATGCGGGAGCGGGAGCTGGCCTGGCTTCCCGGGTACGAGGGCTCAACCCCGGTACGGGTCGGAAACGGGGCGGCGGACCAGCTCCAGCTCGACGTGTACGGCGAGGTGATCGAGACCCTGTACCTCGCGCACCAGAGCGGTGTCGCCCACTGCGCCGACACTGCGGTCCTGCACCAGCGCCTCGTCGAGCACCTGGCGCAGCGCTGGCAGGAGCCTGACGAGGGAATCTGGGAGATCCGCGGGGCACGCCGGCACTTCGTCCACTCCAAGGTGATGGCCTGGGTCGCGGTCGACCGCACCATCCGCCTGGCGGAAGTCGGTGCCCTCGACGTGGACCTGCCCCCCTTGGTCGAGTTGCGGGCCACGATCCACCATGAGGTCTGCACCAAGGGCTTCGACCCGGCGCGCAACACCTTCACCCAGTCCTACGGCTCCCAGGACCTGGACGCCGCCACGCTGCTCATCCCCCGCGTCGGCTTCCTGCCGCCGAACGACCCGCGCGTCATCGGCACCGTGGATGCGGTACGTCGTGAACTCTCCACACCGGACGGGCTCGTGTACCGGTACCCGACCCGCGGCAAGCGCACCGGAGCGGACGGCTTGGCCGGCGATGAGGGCACCTTCCTCCTTTGCAACTTCTGGCTCGTCGATGCGCTCGCCCTGACCGGCCGCCTCGGCGAGGCCCACGCCCTGTTCGAACACCTTCTCGCGCTGCGCAGCGACCTCGGGCTCCTGGCCGAGGAGTACGACCCCGTCCAGCAGCGCCAGCTCGGTAATTTCCCGCAGGCGTTCAGCCACATGGGCCTGATCCAAAGTGCTCGGCTCCTTCATCAGCTGGCGACGCAGTCTTCCTGCCAGCGAGGCACGGTCGAGGTTCCGGCGCCTCGCTCGACCTCACGCAACACGCTCCAGACCTGCACAAGCCTGACGCCGCAGCACGCCTAGCAACCCCGCCCCCTGACGAGGATTCCCATGCCTGACAGCGCCTTCCCGGCACGGCCGGCCGCTCCCGGCCACCGCAGACGTCGGCCTCCACGGATCGACCCGATCACGCTGCACCGTGTCCGCCGCGCCGTGGCCTTGCCCGTGGTGCTTCTGGCCGCGCTGTTGGGTGCCGCCTTCGCGCTGTGGTCGATGTCTGCGGTAGGTCCCGGCTGGCTCCTGGCCAACCTTGTCTGTGGGCTGGCCGGGGTCGCGCTGGTGGCGGCTCGCGGAGTGCGCACGGCCGCAGGGGCCATGCAGGCAGCGGTGGAGGAGGCCCAGGCAGCGGCGCTGACAGCGGTCGCCGAGGTAGGGGCGGCCGTCGAGAAGTCGGTGCAGTGGTCGGCGGACGAGCTGTGCCGCGGGGGACGCCCGGCGCTGCCGGACATGCAGACGCCACCGTCGGCCAGTCCGACCGTCGAGATCAACAAGGCGTTGAGTTCCCTCGAGGCGCAGGCCATCGCGTCGCTGATACGCGTGCACGACGAGTCACAGTCCGTCGTTCTCCTGGAAGTGCTGCGCCGTCTGGCGATGCGCGAGCACGCACTGGTCGGCAAGGCGCTCGAGGCACTGAGCCAGCTGGAGAAGCTGACCGACGACCCGGAGCTGCTTTCGAAGATCTTCGAGATCGATCACCTCGTGACGCGGATGCGCCGACAGGTCGAGAGCACGGCGGTGCTGGGCGGGCAGTCCCTGCGCAGCGTGCGTCGGCCCGTCCCCGTCGCGACGGCGCTGCGCGGCGCGGTCTCCGAAGTTGTGCAGTATCCGCGTGTGGCCGTCGCGGCTGGTTCCGTGGGCGCTGAGCTGGGGCTTCCGGGACATGTGGGTCCGGACCTGACCCACCTTCTGGCCGAGCTGATCGAGAACTCCTGCGAGTGCTCCGATCCGGCAACGAAGGTGACCGTGCGAGCGCAGCGGGTTTCCAACGGGCTGGCGATCGAGGTCGAGGACCGGGCCATCCCTATGCATCCGCAGACACGCGCGCAGATGAACCACCTGCTCAAGGCCCCTGACGAGGTGGACGTCAGCGGTCAGGTACGAGCGGGACAGCTCGGCTTGCTTGTCGCCGCGAAAATCGCCCAGTCGCACGGGCTGTCCGTTCTCCTCCAGGAGAACGTGACGGGAGGCACCACCGCCCTGGTCGTCATTCCGGCACGGCTCATCGTAGCGATTCCCTCGCTCGAGGACTCGGGCGCGCTCCCCAGGAGACCCCGCCCCTCCGCGCCGCCTCGGCAGAGTGCCACGGCTCCAGCCATCCCGGCGGGCCAGGTACCACGCCCGGGCACCGCAGGGGCGCCGAGAGCCGGAGAGGCAGGTCACTCGGCTGATGCGCCCGCCCTTCCCACGCGTACGCGTCAGGCCGGCTCGTTCCGTCCACCACGCGAGCGGGAGCAAGCCCCCGTGACCGCGGCGACGCCAGGGCTCGCAGCCGCCTTCCGCAAAGGCATCCAGGCCAGCGGGACCGCTGGTTCTTCGCCCGCTTCGGCAGAGCAACCCAGGCCCTGATTTCGCCCTTCCTTCACGTTCCCGGTGGCCTGTTACATCCGCTGGCCCTTCCCCCTTCTGGAGCGATCCCTATGAGCACCCACCCCGCGATGAACAACGTGACCAGCGACGCGCCCGCATCCGAGACGACGGCAAGCGGTCAACGGGACAACATGGCCTGGCTGCTGCGTCACTTCACCTCCGAGACTCCGGGCGTCACGCACGCCGTCCTGCTGTCGCGCGACGGACTGCGGCTGCTGGACAGCGACGTCGACAAAGACTGGGCGGACGAACTGTCGGCCGCGCTCAGCGGAGTGGCCTCCCTCGCGACGAACATCACCGGCCCCAGCCACAAGAAGAGGCCGGCCAAGCAAGTCATCATCGAGCGAGACGACTGCCTGTTCTTCGTCCAGAGCGCCGGGTGCAGCGCAGCGTTCGAGGGCCATCCCGGCAACGAACGCGGTGAGGTGGACACGATCCTCGCCGTCATCGCCACCACGGACGCCGACGCGGGCACCGTCGGGTTCGAGATGGGGCGCCTCGTCCAGAAGTTCGCCCCATACATGCAGATCCCCGTCCGCGTCGGCACGGGTGCTGAGGTCCGGTGAGCACACACGGCCGCTCGGCCGAGGAGTCGACGTTCGTGCGGACCTACACGCTGACGCGCGGGCGCACCAAGCCGCGGCACCTGCTGGGCTTGGAGACCGTGCTGGACGCCGGTTCGGGGCGGCCGGGCCCGGGGCAGGCCGTGGAGTGCGAAGAGATCCTCGCCCTGTGCCGAGAGCACCGGCGTTCCGTGACCGAGCTGGCGGGCCGACTCCGCCGCCCCGTCACCGCCGTCAAGATCCTCGTCTCGGACCTCTTGGACGCCGATGCCCTGGTCGTCTCCGTCACCGATGCCTATACCGCCTCCGACGCAGACGCGGATGAGCGTCCCACCACCCACCTATTGGCGGCCCTCTCTGTGGGCCTGAAGAGGAAGTGGCCCGATGCCGTCGCCTACCCCAAGGCCGGATGACTCGACCGTGGCGCTGCGGAGTCCGTCGCGCCCGCAGGCCGGTGCACCCACTGTGCTGAAGATCGTGATTGCCGGGGGCTTCGGCGCGGGCAAGACCACCGCCGTTGGTGCTGTCAGCGAGATCACGCCGCTGAGCACGGAGGAGTACCTGACCGAGGCGAGCGCTGACGTGGACAGCCTGGCAGGCATCGAGGCGAAGCAGACCACCACGGTCGCCTTCGACTTCGGCCGCCTCAGCCTGCCGGACGCGCCCGTGCCCCTGGAACTATTCCTGTTCGGCACGCCCGGCCAGGACCGGTTCGTCGACCTCTGGTACGACCTCTCCCGCGGAGCCGTCGGCGCGGTCGTCCTGGTCGACACCCGCCGCCTGGAAAGCAGCTTCACTCCCGTCAGCTTCTTCGAAGACATCGGCCTGCCTTTCGTCGTCGCCATCAACCAGTTCGACGGAGCACACCGCTACCACCCCGAACAGGTCCGCACCGCCCTCGAACTCCCCACCTCTGCGCCGGTGGTCATCTGCGATGCCCGCGACCCGAACCACGTTGCCGGCGTCCTGCTGACCCTCGTCGGCCACGCCGTGAAGAGCGCATCGGCAGGCCCCGCTCGCCCAGCAGCCACTACCACCCTCCAGGACGCCTGATGTCATATCAGCCCAACGACCACTACCTCGTACCGCAGACCGTCCGAGCAACCCGGACACTGCCGCGACGCAACATGCGAGACATCGGCCTTGGGCCGTCCGTCTCGGCTGACGTTGCCGTCACCGGCCCGCAGGACGAGCAGACGACCGAACTGGCCCGGCGGTATGAGCTGCTCGAGCGCCTGGGCGTGCCCACCGCTGCCAGCCGGGACTTCGACGAGCTGGCACGCGACATGGCCACGCAGGCCGGATTCCTGTACGGGTTCGTCAATCTCTTCCTGGAGGAGCAGACCTTCGTCGGGCTGCACCAGCCGCCCGCGGACAGCGGGTACGTCATCGTCGGCCGCACCATGAGCCGCGACCACGGCTGGTGCCCGGAGGTCATGGCCCGCAAGAAGGCCCTGCCGCTGCACGACGTGCACGCCAGCCCGCGCTTCAGCGGCAACCATGTTGTCGACGCGGTCGGGATCCGCTCCTACTTCGGCGCACCGCTCATCCACGACAGCGGCACCGTGCTGGGCACAGTGTGCGTCATCGACCCCGAGAAGCGGCCCCTGAGCGAGGCCCGAAGGCTGAGAGACATCGTCATCAACGCCGGCGCCCAGGTGATGGACCACATCGCCCACGCGCCCGTCCGCTAGGCCGTTCCACCACCCCCACCCGGGAGCCGCAGGCGATCCCCGGCCGCTCCACTGTGCGACCTTCACCCAGGGAGAGGGAGACGACCATGCCCGCCATACCCACCACGCCACCACCGGCGCTGCGTCCCTACCTCACCGCCCGCCACGAACTGCTGTGGGCCGAGGCGGACGCCTTCGCGGAAGAGCACATCGCGCCGCGCGCCGCACGTATGGAGGCCGCTCCGGGCAGGGTGGAGCGCAAGGTCGCCGACCTGATGGCCGCACGGGGCTGGTTCGCCATCACCGTCCCGGCCGCCTTCGGCGGTCTTGGCGCCGGCCATGTGGCCAAGACGGTCCTGGTCCACCGCGTCGCCTGCCTGTCGGCGGCTGCCGCGGCCATCCTGCAGGCCACCCTCATCCCCGTCGGTGGCTTGTTGCACTTCGCCACTTATGAGCAGAAGGGCCGCTGGCTGCCGCGGGTGGCGGACGGTTCACTTCTTTTGTCGATCGCCGTGACCGAACCGCGGGCCGGCGGACACATCGGCGGCATCGAAACCACCGCCGAACGCGCCCGCAATCAATGGGTGATCACCGGCAGCAAGGTCCACATCGGCAACAGCCATCTCGCCGGAGCCCACCTTGTCGTCGCCCGAACCGCCGAGGCCGGCGTAAGTACTTCCCAGGCGCTGACCGCGTTCATGGTGGAATCCGACCGACCCGGGCTCTCGGTCTCCGACCACCGTCCCGGCCTCGGCCTGCACGGCTTCTCCGCCGGCCGCCTCGACCTCGACCACGTCCGCGTCCCCGAGGACAACGTGGTCGGAGAGATCGGCCAGGGGCTGAGCGTGGCCCAGAGCAGCAGCATCCTGTACGGCCGTCCCAACCTGGCCGCGGTCAGCCTCGGGATCCACGAGGCGGTCGTGGCCACCACGACTGACCGCCTCAAGGCGCGCGCCCGCTACCGGGGCGCTCTGTCCGACCTGCCGGTCCTGCGGGACCGCATCGGTGACATGGAGGCCCGCCTGCGCGCCGGACGAATCCTGGCCTACCAGTCCGTGCACCTCCTCGACCAGGGCCTGCCCTGCGACGCCGACCTGATCAACGCCAAGTACCTCGGCCACCAGTGGGCCATGCAGTCCACCCAGGACGCCATGGAACTGCACGGCGCCCACGCCCTCGACCGCGACTACGTCCTCCAGCGCCTGTGGCGCGACATCCAGCACACCTATCCACCGGCCGGAACCGGCGAAGTCCAGCGCATACGCCTCGCCGACGCCGCCTTCGACGAGGACCACATCCAGTGGTCCGAACGCCTCGCCGCCGAAGCGGCCTGGGCCCGCCCCGACCCCACCGCCGCATAAGCCCCCGTGCGCGGCACCCCGTAAATCCAGACCGCCGCGCACGGGCCCGTGCCGCCGGCCCCCGTCCCCCGCGGGGACCGGCGGCACCCCTCCCAGTGACCATCCACCCAGCCGAGAAAGAGACACCGTGACCCCGCCCGTGACGACCAGCGCACCCATCACACCCCTGACGCCGACATTGCAGCGCGTCGCCCAGCACCTCGCAGACGGCCTCACCCCCCATGAGATCGCCACCGAGACCGAACTCTCGGCCGTTACCGTCCGCCAGTACGTCCGCGACATCCGGGAGAGCCTCCACTGCCCGCCCCGCTGCAAGCCCCCGGTGATCGTGCACCGCCTGTTCGCTGCCCAACAGGTCGCCCCACCCACAACGGACAGGCCAACGCCCAAGCTCAGCCCGGAGCAGCAACTGCTGCTGCAGGCCGTCGCTGAGCACAGCAATCCCCACGACATCGCCGTCGCCGCCAAGATCGCCCCCGCCGACGTCCGAGCGGCACACGACGAACTGCTCGACAAGACCGGGGCGGCCAACACCACCCAGCTCGTCGTCCTTGCCCACGCGTGGGGCCTGCTGGGCACCAGGCCAGCCGCCACGACGGAGAGCGGAGCGAGCCAGTGAACGCGTCACCCGTTTCTGTCGCCACCAAGCCCTTACACGCCTTCCTGCACCGGCGGGCGACAGCGTTACCGGCCGTGTACAAGATGCGGACACTGTGCACCGACGCCGAACGAGACGAGGCCGCCGCACTCGTCCAGGACCGTCAACGCTGGCTCACCACGCGCGGCCTGCCTGTACCGGCCCGAGCCGACATCCCGGCTTTGTTCCGCGACCCGCAGGCAAAGCCGGCCGGACTGTTCGAGGACGGGCTGCTGCTGGCATGCATGATCCCGCAGTGCGGGCCCCACCTCCGATGGGGCGAGGGCCCGTGCCTCTTCCTGGGCTGCGTCTACACCCTGCCCGACCGCTCCGACGACACCGTCCGGCTGATCACTCTGTGGGTCTCCGACTTTGCTGCCCGGCTCGGCGTTCCGCTCGTGCGGGCCGAGGTCCTGGCCCGCCATCCTCTCGGCGTTGATCCGATCGCCACATTCCTTCATCGGCTCACCGACATGGGATGGGATCTGCGAGGATCCGGCACCGGGCAGCACGATGAGCGAGTCGCTCGCCTCGAACTCACCGCAGAGCGTCGGCCTGGGCTGAGCGCGCTCATCGGCTGCCGGGTCCACGAGCCGCGTTCCGCCGCAGACCAGCGGGGCATCGCGTGATGACCGCCGAACCGCTACGGCCGGACCTCGCCCGCGAACTCCTCGTCCGAGCCGCACAGTCGGCAGCGCGCCGGGCCAAGCGCGTGCGCAATCACCTCGACGCCGTCCAACTCGGCCAGGACCGTCACACCGACCACGCCGACGCCAAGGTGCTGCGCCGCATCCTGGCCGAACATGACTGGCCCGGCCACCGCCTGGTCGGCCCCGACGCGGCACGTGCCGCCTGGAGCATCGCTCTTCACGCCGACAGCGAGCCCGACTTTCAACGGGCGGCCACCACCCTTCTGAAGCGCGCAGTCCAAGACGACGACGCGCGCATCCAGCACTGGGCCCACCTTCACGACCGTGCCCTGGTCAACAGCGGGCGACGACAAGAGTTCGGGACCCAACTGGTCGTCAACGCAGCAGGGGTTGAGCTGTGCCCGCTGCGCGCACCGGAGTCCCTGGACCAGCGAAGGGCCGCCGTCGGGCTGCCGCCGATCGCCGTCGCCCTGGAGAAGGTGCGGCGCCGGTACGCCCCGGATCGCCATGCCGGCGACTCCCCGACCGTCGTGCTCGCGGGGGCCGCATGACGCAGCGGGCCTCACAGGCTCCACAGACCCAACGCTCTTCCGCAGACCCGCTTACCCGAAAGGACCGTTGAAGTATGAAGCTCACTACCGCCGTCCTCGCTGCCGGTGCCGCCGTCTCCCTCACCACCGCCGTGGTCGGAGCCGCCCGGCTCAGGCAGGACGCGCGGCACCAGGCCGAGCGAAACGAGGTGGCCGTCGCGCGGAACCAGCTCGACTGGCTGACGCAGATGTCCACCAACCCCGACCTCGCCAAGCTCTGGACGCCCGAGGACATCGACGTCCAGGAGTACATGCAGCTGCTCCATGCCAACCAGCAGATCTGCACCCTCAGCCTGCGTGACCGGCTGGGCTTCGTTCGCCACGGACAACTGCCCTTCTACGCCTCGATGCTCATGAACAGCGACGTCTGCAGGCGGTACTGGGCCCGTTTCGGAGACCTCCGCGCCCAGGAGGCCGAGGGCGACGAGCGCGCCGAGCACTTCACCGAGGTCCTGGACAGGGCTGCGAAGGCCCACTCGCGGGCGCAGCCCGCAGCAGCCTGACGACACGGCTCACACCGACTCCCAGACGTCCTGGACCAGGCGACACCGTCGCCCGCCACCGTCTGGCACCAAGTTCGGGGTCCCGACCGGGTCCCGGCATCCCGCACCACCCATCGCCACTAGGAGGCAAGCATGACCGCCATGCAGACGGAGAGGCCGATCGCCCCCGCGCAGCCGAACCTCGCAACCACCGACGAGACCGACCCGTTCGGACTCGACATCACCTTCATCGAGGGCACGCCGGCGACCGAGACGGTCCTGATGTGCAGCACGGGCGACACCTGCGGCAGCTCCTGCCCCAGCGCCTGCACCACCTCGTAAGCCGGGCCAACCCGGCAGCGCGGGCCGGGCGGGACTTCCCGTCCGGCCCGCACCCGCCCCGTCACGAAGGAAGAAGGGAGAGCGGTGATGACACGGGTACGTCCCAGCCTGTACCAGGGCGCGGGGCAGGCGATGCTGCGCGCCGCGGTGCACCTCACCGAGCCCACCATGCCGCCCTGGCCGGCATCCACGGCACCGGTGGAACCGTGGCGTGCGTGGCTGAACAGCGTCTGGTCCGACGATGCCTTTCGGCAGACAGTGACCGACGCCAGCCCCGACCTTGCCGGACAGGTGCAGGCCATCATCGACGGCCGCACGCCGAAGCCGCGCCGGGTTCGCCGTGCTGCTCTGGCCACGGCCCGCTACGCGATCCGGTACGCACACCGCTCCACCCCCTACGGCCTGTTCGCCGGCGTCGCCCTGCTCGGCTTCGACCAGTCGACATCCGTGCGCTTCGGAGAAGACCACCAGGCCGTCGTCCGCCCCGATCCGATCGGTCTCGACGAGATGCTCAGCGCTTGGGAGAGCGACAGCACTCGCATGGCCGACACGAAGGTCTGCGTCAATACGCTGGCCCGGCAGCGTAACGAGCACATCCACGTGCCGTCCGAGGGCGACGCAGAGTTCCGCCTCGCCCTGAACCCTGCGCTGCGCCACGTGCTCAACCTGGCCCGCTCCCCGATCGAGTATCGCCAGCTGGCCGACAAACTCGCCGCGGAATACCCGGCTGTGAGCGACGCAGCGCGCCACCGGCTCCTGGGCGAACTGCTGCGGGTACGGCTGCTGCGCTCCTCGCTGCGCGCGCCAGCCACCGCCGTCGACCCCTCAGACGCCCTACCGGACGCGGTCCGCGCCCAGGCAGACCGGCTGCGGCCAGCATGCGACCTGCGGCTGGATGCCGACGTGCGGCTGCCCGAACAAGTGCTGACCGAGGCAGGGACGGCAGCGACCGTGCTGGCCCGCCTGGCCACTCATCCGAACGGGACACCGACCTGGCGTCGGTGGATCGAGCAATTCACCGAGCGCTACGGCGAGAACGTCCCCGTTCCGGTGGAGGTGGCCACGGACTCCGACCGGGGCGTGGGCTTTCCGGAAGGGTTCGTTACCGTGAGCGAACCGCCCCGGCCGATGTCCCGGCGCGACCGCCTGCTGCTGGAGCTGGCCGGCACCGCCGCCGCCGAGGGCAGGCGCACGGTGGCCCTGACGGGCGCGATGATCGAGGAGCTGGAAGCCGCAGCCGGCGAGAAGCCACACCATCCGGCGCCCCATCTCGAACTGGCCGCTCAGGTGCACGCCTCCTCCGTCCAGGCCCTCGGCCGGGGGGACTTCCGGCTGCGGGTCCTGACCGTCTCCCGCTCGGCCGGTTCGATGACCGGACGGTTCTGGCACCTCTTCCCCGGCACCGAGGAGGCGTACGCGCACCTGCCCACCATCGATGCGGAGGCGGAGCTGGCACAGCTGGCCTTCCACGCCGGGCGGGTGCCGGCCGACCTGCTCACCCGCACGCCGCAGGCACTGCCCCGCGTCGTCAGTGTCGGCGAATTTCGCCACCCTGGCCCGAACGTCCTCTTCCCCGGCGACCTGTCGGTCACCGTCGCCGCCGGCCGCCCCCAGCTGGTGGAGTCCGCGACGGGCAAGCGGCTGGAGCTGCTGGCCCCCACCGCCATCAACTTCCTGTGGAACAACTACACCCCGCCGATGGCCCGCTTCCTCGGCGAGATCAGCCGGGCCGTCTCCCCGCAGGTGACCTGGTTCGACTGGGGCGCCGCGTGGACCCTGCCCTTCACCCCGGCGCTCACCTATCGACGCACCATCCTCACCGCCGCGCGGTGGAAGATCCGCAGCCGCACGCTGCCTGCCCGCACCGCACCACTCCAGCAGTGGGCAGACCAACTCCACGCCTGGCGTGCCCGGTTCCGGGTGCCGGAGCGGGTCCTGCTCGCTGAGGACGACCAGCAGCTGCCCCTCGACCTCAGCCGCGACGTCGACCTGGACCTCCTGCGCGCGCACCTGGACGCCAGCCCCTTCGGCATCGCCACCCTGCACGACGCGCCCCCGCTGGACGCTGACGGGTGGATCGGCGGCCGGGCCCACAGCATCGTCGTCCCCCTGGCCAGGCGCTCATGACCACGACGACCGTGCTCCGTACGCAGGACCTGTCGGAGGGCGCCCTGGGGATGGCCCTGCTCGACATCGAGCGCCGGGACCTGTCCACCGCCCGCCGCCACCTCACCCAGGCCACCGTCCGAGGGGTGAGCACCGGCAGCAACGCCAGCCTCTTCCACGGCGCACCCGCCCTGGAGTTCGTCCTGGCCCGCGCCCACGGGGCCGGCGACGACGTCCGCGCGGCCGTCGACCGCGTCGTGGACGCCCGGCTCGCCGCCGCCCACCGCCGTCAGGCAG
>KE354145.1 GCA_000415505.1 Streptomyces afghaniensis 772 | reverse complement strand
CAAGGGACTCGCCGATCCGTACAAGGCGATGGACCAGGGCGTCACGAATGACGGTCAGCCGTCGCCGGAGTCCGTCGCTCTGGCGGTCGACGACATCGACTGCAAGGAGCAGACGGACCTGGTGAAGGTCTGGTTCGGCGTGGAGTCCGCGATCCAGGACCAGCAGATCGCCGGCAACAGGAGCCGGCTGACCGGCATCAAGGAGCAGCACGACAAGGAAATGACCGCCGCGCGCAAGCAGATGGCGACTTCCGTCCAGTGAGGACCGGTGCGGTAGTGCCAGGACCGCGCATGATCCGGGCACTGTGGCTGATGGCGGCGTGCGTGCTGGCCGCCGGGTGTACGGACGGCGGCGCCGACAAGGCCCCCGCGCCGCAGCGGCCGGCGACTCCGAGCGCGGAGCAGAGCAGTCCGCGAGTGCGTCCGTCGCCATCCCCGTCGCCTGTGGCCTCGGTGCACTCCGAAGGCCGTACGCGGGTCCTGGAGTACGGAGACCTCACCGTGCGTGCCACACCGGAAAGCAGTGGTGTGCGTACCGAGATCGAGGTGGCCAACACCTACCAGCGGGATGCGACGTATTCCGTCCAGATCAGCATCGCCGACGGTAAGGGCTGGACCGCGTACAACCGGTTCTGGCTGCAGGACGTCCCCCCGGGAAAAACCGGGCGGGACGATGCGGTGATCGGCTCGGGAGACATGGGTCCGGTTCCGCAGGTACCGAAGATCTACGTCGATGAGTTCACCCCCCTCGTCGACCGGAAGTAGCGAAGGGGAAACCCTCCCCTGCTCTCTCGGCGTTCAGACCCCCCTTCAAGGAGCCCATGATGAGCACGCGCCGTACCGCGGCCTCGGTGGTGGCCGCCGCCATCGCCGCAGCGACGCTCATGACCGGGTGCGGCAGCAACAGCACCAGCGCCCGGAACACCCCGGCCGGCACACCGGTCGTGAACAAGGACAACTGGCCCGCGAAGGCCCCCCGGAAGGGACTGGCCAGGAACATGGTGCTTCCCCTGGAGAAGTACATGCTCTCCTACGCCGACCGGGTCACCCTCGATCAGGCGACGACCGGCCTTCAGCAGAAGTGCATGGCCGACTACGGCTTCCACGTCACCCTTCCCGAGGCCGGAGCGAATCCGCCGCCCAGTTCCGACGGCGCCGACATGGCACGCCGCTACGGCATCACCGACCCGGACGATGCCGCGAAGTACGGCTATGAACTGGCGCCGAAGTTCCGGGGGCACACCGACCAGAGCGTCCCCGACCTCCCCGGCGTGCAAGTGGAGGTACTGACCGGGCACACCAAGCCGGTCACCACCCACGCCGAGAACGACAAGGGCGGTTTCTACATCGCCCCCAACAGCGTCAAGCCGGCACGCGCCTCCTACCACGGCAAGGCGCTCAAGAAGGGCGGCTGTGTCGGCTGGAGCAAGGAACAGATCGAACTCGACGACTCCGACGCGCAGTTCGTCTCCCAACTCGCCGGGAAGAGCCTGACCGCTTCGCGGCGGGACCGGGCGGTGAAGAAGGCGATCAGCGCCTGGTCGTCCTGCATGGACGCCCAGGGCCACAAGAACCTCGCCGACCCGTACCAGGCGATGACACGGGGCGTCACCGACGGCCGTACCTCGAAGAGCCAGGACAGCATCGGACTCGCTGTCGACGACGTGGCGTGCAAGCAGCGGACCAACCTGGTGAGGATCTGGTTCGACACCGAGAGCGAGATCGAGAACAGGCAGATCGCCGACAACAAGGCCAAGTTGGAGGCGATCGCCGCCCGCCACGGCAAGGCGCTGTCGGCGGCCCGCGCCCAGCGGGCCGGATGAGCGGTGCGGGGGCGTCGGAGTCCCGATCGCGGTGGACGACGCGCTCGCGGCCGCACTGTTGGTCGCCTGAGGCGACCGGTTCGGCGGCCTCGCCGTAACGATTCGTCAGGACCACGGACACATCTGACAGAAAGAAAGGAGACCACCATGCGAAGACGGCACAGAGAACGCGCCATGGCTGTCATCTCGGCAACCGCGGTCGCCGCGATGACCCTCACCATGGCGAGTACAGCGCAGGCAGCGGATTCTTCGACTCCGCCGAAGAAGACCGGACACGCCACACCGGCCAAGAGAAAACACCCCCTGGCGATTCCAGCCGGGGACCGGGACAGCGTCCTCGGCAAGGACTGGAAGAATTCCGGCGATCGGGCCGTGACCACCGCCGCCGACAGCGACGGACTGCACCTCCTCGTCGCCGACGCGAAAACCGGCTACCACTGGAAGACCGCCACCGTCCTGTCCGAACCCCAGCTGCCGGCCGACACCTGGATCGGCAACAGCTGCCTGATGGACGATCACCACGCAGCCGTCGTCTACGCCCCCCGCACCTTCACCAACAAACCCGACCTGATGATGGGCGGCGCCCTGACGGCCGTCGTCGACCTGGACAGCGGCGACGTCACCAAGATGCCGTTCACCGCGTCCCTCGCCTACTTCGACCCGACCTGCAACGCGCAGACCCACAGCGCGGCGTTCACCGCCCTGCGCGCGGACAAGACGCGCCTGATCACCGTCGACACGCACGGCGACAGCGTCGCGGACGTCACCGCCCGCGGTGAGATCACCTCCGCCGTCCCCGTCGAGGACGGCCTGATCGGCGCGGCCGGGAACCGCCTCGTCCACATCAGCCGCAAGGGCAAGCAGGCGACGCTCACCGCGACGAAGCACGCCCCGTACGACATCACCGCGGGGAACGACGGAACGGTCGACTACATCGACCGCACCGGTGACACGCAAGCCCGCGTGCAGACGTACACACACGGCACCAAGACCACCGTCGCCCACGGCCGAACCACCGCGATGGGCCTCGCCCAGGACACCACCGGCAAGGTCTACCTGCTCGGCCGGGCCACCCACGACGCGGCGTTCGGCCAGAGCGGCATCACCGGGAAGAACGTCCCGCACGAAGCGCAGCTGTCCACCCGCGGACGCCTCGCGGTCGACCCCGTCGTCTCCGACGCCGTGGAGCGCGGCGTCGCCAACATCAAGGGCGTCGGCAAGGACCTCTCGCACACCGCGAAGGAGCCGGCCACCGGGCAGGGCGCCGGAAGCGTCAGTCACCTCCTCAACATCACCGCGACCTCCACCGTCACCGGACAGCGCACCACGCTCACGGCCGACGAGCCGGCCGCCACAGCGGGCGGCACCACCTCGCCGGCCCTGACCGGTGACAGCCGGCCGCAGATGTCCACGATGAGCCTCATGACCACGGCCACCGACGACCCGCGCGCCCACGACCCCGTGGACACCGACGCCTGGTGCTCCGTGCCCCGCAACGACGTCGACACCCAGGCCCTCCAGCCCACCCCGAACCAGGTGGAGTGGGCCGTCGACATGGCCGTGCGCGGAGACCTCACCTCCGGCTACATCAGGCAGGGCGGCTGGCGCACCCAGACCGGACTGGCCACCATCAACCCCCAGGGCACCTGGCCCGCCCCCACGCTCAACGGCGGCGGCCGCATCCCCGCACAGGTCGAACTCGGCATCCTCGCCCAGGAATCCAACCTGTGGCAGGCGGAATCCGGCGCCATTCCCGGCCAGATGGGCAGTCCGCTGGCCTCCGTGGACGGCTACTACGGACACCAGACCGGGGGCAGCCTCGCGGACTACTGGACCATCCACTGGGACCTGTCGGACTGCGGCTACGGTGTCGGCCAGGTCACCGACGGCATGCGCAAGGCGGGCTTCGAGAAGGACAACGAGACCTCTCTCGATCCCGAACTCCAGCGTGCCGTCGCCCTCGACTACACGATGAACATCGCCGCTTCGCTCCACATCCTCGCGGACAAGTGGAACGAGGTCCACGAGGCCGACCAGACCATCACCGTCAACAACGACGACCCGGCCAAGCCGGAGAACTGGTTCACCGCCGTCTGGAACTACAACCTCGGCTTCAATCCCAAATCCAAGGAAGCGGAGAACGGAAACTGGGGACTCGGCTGGTTCAACAACCCCGCCAACCCGGTCTACCCGGCCGACCGTGACCCCTTCATGGACATGGACGCCGACCCGGCCAACTGGCCCTGGGACGCCGCCCATCCCCAGTACTGGCCGTACGAGGAGAAGGTCATGGGGTGGGCCGCCTGGTCCATCGACACCGGCCACTCCTACGCGACCTCCGGACGCCAGGACTGGCCCGGCGAATCCGGCTACAGCTCCGCCGGCTTCTACCCGGCCTGGTGGAACACCACCGCCGAGCGCACCGCCATCAAGCCGCCACTCGACACGTTCTGCAATGCGGCCAACAACTGTGACGCCGCCAACCCGCCGGACTGTCCGGACGCCGGCTGCTACACCCAGTACTGGTGGAACGCCGCCAATGCCACCTGGAAGGACAACTGCTCTTCCACCTGCGGCAACGAAAAGATCAAATATGCGACGCTGATCAGCGAGCCCGGCCGCGGATACCGCCTTCAGTACGGCACACCTCAGTGCGGTACCGGAAACCTTCCGTCAGGAGCGAAGATCGTCGCATCCGTCCCTGCGGGAACACCCACCTGGAGCGACTGCGGAACGACGACAACCGACGGCTCGTTCCAGTTCACGTTCTACCCTGATCCCAACGCCACCGGGCCCGGCCTCGGCCAGTACGACGCCAAAGCCGACCTCCACCAGATCGGCGGCGGCTACCAGGGTCATTTCTGGTACGCACACACCCGTGACCAGGCTCATCTCGGCGGCGACGGCGGTCGCATGACGATCCAGGGCGACTGGAAACTCCCCGGTGCCGTCCCCGAGGAACAAGCGGCCGTCTACGTCCACATCCCCGACACCGGAGCCCAGACCACCAAGGCGTTCTACGAAATACCCACCGCCCTCGGCACCGCCAAGGTCGTGGTCAACCAGGACGCGAACGAAAGCAACACCTGGGTCTATCTCGGCGCTTTCCGCTTCAACGACAAGGCGCCCGAAGTCAGGCTCTCCAACACCACCTACACGGGGTCCGGCGACGACGACATCGCCTGGGACGCCATGGCCTTCGTCCCCGGCGACTACGGCATCCCGAACGACTACGCCGTCGACCTCGCCCTGCCGGCGTACGACAGCAACAGCCCCAACCCCAACCAGGCCATCCAGTCCCCGGACGACAAGGCCACAGCGGCGCTGGGCAAGGACGCGTCCAACCCCGGCCCCGACGGCTCGCTGGCGACCAGCGTCTCGTCCCAGGGCCTCGCGACCTGGTGCGACGACGGGAAGATCATCGCCCGTTCCACCCGCACCATCGCCTGCGAGAACCGGGCCGTGCCGTACTACTACATCACCTCGGAAGGTGCCAGCGGAACGATCATGTTCCAGATCCAGCGCGTACTGGAACTGGACGGAACGAACTCCTTCACCGAACACCTCAGCATCGCGCCGGACTCCGTCCCCCTCGACATCGCCGATGTCATGCTCGCCATCAACAAGCATCTGTGCGACACCGGCTGCACACCCGACGAACCAGGAAACAGCGCCTGGAACGGAGCACCCAACTGGACACCGGGAGACACCCACGCGGCGAATCTCACCACCACCTACACCTGGGACAACTCGGTCGCCGACAAGGAATTCCTCTTCCACCCGGACGTCCAGATCGACGGAGACATCTACCCCTCCGACAACAGCATCGCCCCCACCCACACCGGCTACCAGTGGTCCAAGAGCACGGTCCGCAAGACCGATCTCGACGAAATCCGCTGCGACACCGAGATAACCGCGACCGGAGGATGCGTCTTCCACAACTACGCACCCACCTACACCTTCAACGCCGCCAAGTATCCGCAGGCGGCAGCCCACGCTTGGCTCATCCAGCACGGCAGTCCGAAGAGCCCGGGGCTGCACAGCGCGAACACCCCCCTGTACTACCTGCCGGGCGGACGCAACGGAGCGAACCGTGCCGTCATCTGTGACGTGGACGGATGGGCGCGGACCAATTACGACCCGGCAGCCATGAACAGCAGCACCGACGCTCCGAACTGCGACGAGTTCACGTTCAACGCCTCCTACAACAGCGGAGGACAGCCGGCCGAACTCGACGGACTCAATCCCGTCTCCACCGGCGCGGAGTGCATGCAGACCTACGCGCAGATGGACAACGGAACCGTCCATCTCAGAAATCTTCCCGGAACGATGCCGAGTTTCAGGGAGGTATGCGGAAGGTCGTCCATCTCAGGTGTCCAGAACAGTGGATCAATGGCTGCCTTCTCCTCGGGATTCGCCAAGAACATGCGTCTCATGGACAGGGACGCCTACTGGCTGGACACCAACATCAAGGGTGCCTGTGCCACGGGAACCGGAACCTTCATGCACTGCACCATGACCACGAACTAGATACCGGAGAAACAGCGAGGGCGGCTGGTCCACCAGCCGTCCTTCGCATGTCACAGGAACGTCGCGCGTCACATGAACGGATCCACCAGCAAGGCCACGGGAAGATCACCCGACTCGACGGCCCCTCTGGGAATCCTCAGACCGGTGTGCTCGCCGACCGATCGCCACACCGCGGCATGAAGCCCAGCGGAACGGTCCTCCACAAAAGCGCGCCACTCCGCGGGCGACGAGAAACCGTCCGGGTCCGGCCAGACGGCGCCGTTGCTCCGCATCCGGCTGTCCAGCAGGTGAGCCCTTCCGGACTCGCTTACCGGAGCAGGACCCGTCAGGCTGTGCCGGAACTCTGCCCGTAGGAGGTCCCCGTCACCCGGTGAATAGAACAACCACGACGGCTGCACCGCCACGTTCGCGTACAGGCACACGAACTCCTCGCCGTCCCGAGGCATCACAGAACTGTTGCCGTCAGCCCAATGCTGGTACCAGGCACAAACTCCGGAATCCTCCAGGACGTACGACCACTCACCGGACGTGCCGTACATGCAGCAAGTCCACGGGGCGTCCACGGACAGAGGATCGAGATCACGGTAATGGGCGCATGCGCCGATCTGGCCGTCCCCGGCACCCATGCGCCGCAACAGGTCCTCCACCGCCAGACCACGCACAGCGGTCAACGACACCCCGCCACGCATTCCGGGGCCCCCCGTGGGTTCCTCGAAACAGAACTCACCAAGCCACTCGATGCTGTCACTCATGTCCCTCCACAGCTTACCGCCGAGGCGGCTCGTTGTGAGCGCTGGGTTACTATGTTCGCTTCATGCCGGAGGCAGGAAGCAAGGGGCGCCTTTGAAGATGCTGAGAGAGGTCGCCGCCACCCGCTACATCGAACCCCTGACGTCCGGCGGATCCGTACCCGGGGTCGTCGAGGCCGACGACCTGGGCACCTACGTCGTGAAGTTCACCGGCTCCGCGCAGGGCCGCAAGGCGCTGGTCGCCGAGGTGATCGTGGGGGAGCTGGCCCGCGCCCTCGGGCTGCGCTTCCCCGAGCTGGTGCTGGTGCACTTCGACCCGCTGATCGCCGGTGACGAGCCGCATCAGGAGGTGCGGGACCTGCACGCGGCCAGCGGGGGCGTGAACCTCGGCATGGACTATCTGCCGGGCGCCCGGGACTTCACGCCGGAGATCGCGCGGGTCTTCCCCGTCGATCCGCTGGAGGCGGGGAGGATCGTCTGGCTCGACGCCCTGACCGTGAACGTCGACCGCACGGTGCACAGCTCCAACCTGATGGTCTGGCCCACCCTGGGCGTCGCGCCCCCGCGCCTGTGGCTGATCGACCACGGTGCCGCGCTCGTCTTCCACCACCGCTGGGACGGCGCCGACCCCGCCAAGGCCTACGACTTCCGGCACCATGCCCTCGGCCACTACGGGCCCGACGTCCGGGCCGCCGACGCCGAGCTCGCTCCCCGGGTGACCGAGGAGCTGCTGCGCCGGATCCTCGCCGAGGTCCCGGACGCCTGGCTCGCGGACGAGCCGGGCTTCGCAAGCGCGCCGGAGGCACGCGAGGCGTACGTGGCATACCTCCACGCGCGCGTGCGGGCCTCCGATGCATGGCTGCCCACCGACTTCCCCGGCCGGGAGGAACTCGCCGCCGAGGAGGCCCTCCGGGCGGCCCGCAGCCGGCAAGGACGCCCCGCGTGGCTCAGGCAGGTCCCCGACCTGCACGGCAAGCCCGCGGCCGAACAGGATTGGTCGGTGCACCTCGGATGAGTGGCCGTGTCGAGATCGAGTACTGCACCCAGTGCCGCTGGCTGCCCCGCGCCGCCTGGCTGGCGCAGGAGCTGCTCACGACCTTCGAGTCCGAGCTGACGGAGCTGGCGCTGAAACCCGGCACCGGCGGAGTGTTCGTCGTCCGCGTCGGCGACGAGGTCGTCTGGGACCGCCGGGAGCAGGGCTTCCCCGAGCCGACGGCCGTGAAGCGGGCCGTACGCGACCGAGTGGCCCCGGGCAAGCCCCTGGGCCACTCGGACAAGCCGTCCGCCGAACCGTCCGCGGACTGAGTCAGCCCTTGAGCTGCTCGTACGCCGGGAGCGTCAGGAAGTCGGCGTAGTCCTCGTCGAGGGAGACCGTCAGCAGCAGGTCGTGGGCCTGCTGCCAGTTGCCGGCCGCGAAGGCCTCCTCGCCGATCTCGGCCTTGATGTTCGCCAGCTCCTCGGCGGCGACCTTGCGGGCCAGGTCGGCGGTGACCGGCTCGCCGTTGTCGAGGACGACGCCCGCGTTGATCCACTGCCAGATCTGGGAGCGGGAGATCTCGGCGGTGGCGGCGTCCTCCATCAGGTTGAAGATCGCGACCGCGCCGAGGCCGCGCAGCCAGGCCTCGATGTAGCGGATGCCGACCTGCACGGCGTTGACCAGACCCGCGTACGTCGGCTTGGCCTCCAGCGAGTCGATGGCGATCAGATCGGCCGCCTTGACGTCGACGTCCTCGCGCAGCCGGTCCTTCTGATTGGGCTTGTCGCCGAGGACCTTGTCGAAGGACTCCATGGCGATCGGGACGAGGTCGGGGTGGGCGACCCAGGAGCCGTCGAAACCGTCGTTCGCCTCGCGGTCCTTGTCGGCGCGGACCTTCTCGAAGGCGACCTTGTTGACCTCCGCGTCCCGGCGGGACGGGATGAACGCCGCCATGCCGCCGATCGCGTGGGCGCCGCGCTTGTGGCAGGTGCGGACGAGGAGTTCGGTGTACGCGCGCATGAACGGGGCCGTCATCGTCACCGCGTTGCGGTCGGGCAGGACGAACTTGGCGCCGCCGTCCCGGAAGTTCTTGACGATGGAGAACAGGTAGTCCCAGCGGCCCGCGTTCAGCCCGGAGGCGTGGTCGCGCAGCTCGTAGAGGATCTCCTCCATCTCGTACGCGGCCGTGATCGTCTCGATCAGCACGGTGGCGCGCACGGTGCCCTGCGGGATGCCGACGTAGTCCTGCGCGAAGACGAAGACCTCGTTCCAGAGGCGGGCCTCCAGGTGCGACTCCGTCTTGGGCAGGTAGAAGTACGGGCCCTTGCCCAGGCCCAGCAGGCGCTTGGCGTTGTGGAAGAAGTAGAGGCCGAAGTCGACGAGCGCGCCGGGCACCGGGGTGCCGTCCGCGTCGACGAGGTGACGCTCGTTCAGGTGCCAGCCACGCGGGCGCATGACGACCGTGGCGAGTTCCTCGTTCGCCTTCAGGGCGTACGACTTGCCCGACTTCGCGTCCGTGAAGTCGATGTTCCGGGTGTAGGCGTCGATCAGGTTGAGCTGGCCGAGGACCACGTTCTCCCAGGTCGGCGCGGAGGCGTCCTCGAAGTCCGCGAGCCACACCTTCGCGCCCGAGTTGAGCGCGTTGATGGTCATCTTGCGGTCGGTGGGGCCGGTGATCTCGACCCGCCGGTCGTTCAGGGCCTCGGGGGCCGGGGCGACCTTCCAGGAGTCGTCGGCGCGGATCGCGGCGGTCTCCGGGAGGAAGTCGAGGGTGGAGGTGCGGGCGATCTCGGCGCGGCGCTCGGCGCGCCGGGCGAGGAGTTCGTCACGCCGGGGCGTGAACCGCCGGTGCAGCTCGGCCACGAAGGCGAGCGCCGCTTCGGAGAGGACCTCCTCCTGCCGGGGCAGGGGCTCGGCGTCGACGATGGCCAGCGGGGACGGCGCTGGTGCGGACATGAACTGTCACTTCCTTCAGCGAGCTACGAAGACGAACCGGCGGTTCGGCACCGGGTGCCAGTCTTCCCGGATACGGCGTTCGGCGCCCGCGAGGGCCTCGGGCGCTTCTGAACAGTGGATACTAGTTTCCTCATGGTGGAAGTTCAATCATCTGTTGATGTCGAGATTCTCAGGGTCGAGGCAAGGTGGCTCTCCGTGCCGCGCCGTTCACTCAAGGTGGGCCAGATCGGCCTCCGTGTCGATGTCGAAGGGCCGGGCCACGTCCCCGCACTCCACGAGCGTGATGCGCGGCTCGTGCTCCTTCAGATAGGCGCGTGCCCCCCGGTCCCCGGTCGCAGTCGCGGCGATACCGGCCCAGTGGGCGGCGCCGAACAGCACCGGATGGCCGCGCACTCCGTCGTACGCGGCCGACACCAGCGACTCCTCGCCCTCGCAGGCCGTGAGCACCCGGGCCACCGCCTCCGGGCCGATACCGGGCTGGTCGACGAGCGAGACCAGGGCGGCCGTCGCGCCCGTGCCCGCGAGCGAGTCCAGCCCGGCCCGCAGGGACGTCCCCATGCCCCGTTCCCAGTCCGGGTTGGCGACCAGTACGCATCCCGGCAGTACGGCCCGGGTCCGGACCTCGTCCTCCCGTGCGCCCAGTACTACGTGGACCCGCTCGCAGCCGCCCTCGCGCAACACCCGTACCGCGTGCTCCACGAGGGGGCGTCCCCGGTGGGTGAGCAGTGCCTTGGGGCGTCCGCCGAGCCGCCGCCCGCCCCCGGCGGCCAGCAGCACCCCGGCAACCGCACCCGCCCTGTTCCGCGTCTCCCATGTCGTCATGAATCCTGCATACCGCACGACCTCGGGCCGAGAAGTCACGCAGCGAAACAAGTCGATGACGCAATGGACTGGCGCCTGGTGGCCCGCGTCGTTTACTGTCGCCCGCACCGACCGGCCGGGCGGCCGACCTGCGCCCGGTGTGGGGGACTTCGCGTCGGAAGGGCACGCGCACGACGGAGTGCGAGGGGGAGGACTGTGTTGCGGAGCGTTGAGCAGAGGCGGCAGGGGCCTGTGACCGGCGGCGACGAGGATCCGCGCGTGACGGAGCTGCGCTCCGCCGTCGCCCGGCTGCGTCGTCGGCTCGCCGCGCATCCCGGCGAGTTCGCCGACCGGACCATCGCCGAGGAGGAACTGGCCGCCCTGGACGCGATGGCGGCCGACGGCACCCCCGAGATCCCACGGCTGCGCCGCTCCCTCCTGCTGATCGCGGGCGCGATCGGCTCGGTGAGCGCGCTCTCCCCGGAACTGACGGAGGTCCGCCGCGCCGTCGACCTCTTCGGGGGGACGGTGCGGGGACAGGGCTGAGCGACGGCGGGGCGGAGGTCGGCTGTCGTCCGGGTTCTCGGGGCTCGGAGGCCGCCTACGCGGGGCTCTGGGTGGCCAGGGCCTGCGAGAGCTCGCCGGCGACCTGCTGGAGGACCGGGACGATCTTCTCCGTCGCCGCCTCCGTGACCCGGCCCGCCGGGCCGGAGATGGAGATGGCCGCGGCCGTGGGGGAGTCGGGTACCGAGACCGCCAGGCAGCGGACGCCGATCTCCTGCTCGTTGTCGTCGATCGCGTAGCCCTGCCGGCGCACCTCCTCCAGCGCCGCGAGGAAGCCGTCGGGCGTCGTGATCGTCTTGTCCGTCGCGGCGGGCATGCCCGTACGGGTCAGCAGGGCCCGCACCTCCTCCGGCGGGAAACCGGCGAGCAGGGCCTTGCCCACGCCCGTGGAGTGCGGCAGTACGCGTCGGCCGACCTCCGTGAACATCCGCATCGAGTGCTTCGACGGCACCTGCGCCACGTAGACGATCTCGTCCCCGTCCAGCAGCGCCATGTTCGCCGTCTCACCGGTCTCCTCGACCAGCCGGGCGAGGTACGGCCGTGCCCAGGTGCCCAGCAGCCGGGCGGCGGACTCGCCGAGGCGGATCAGGCGCGGACCCAGTGCGTACCGGCGGTTGGACTGCTGCCGTACGTACCCGCACGCCACCAGCGTGCGCATCAGGCGGTGGATCGTCGGCAGCGGCAGCCCGCTGCTCGCGGAGAGCTCGCTCAGGCCGACCTCGCCGCCCGCGTCCGCCATCCGTTCGAGCAGGTCGAAGGCGCGCTCCAGGGACTGGACCCCGCCGTTGGCGGAGGACCGGGCGGAGTCGGTGGTGCTGGCGCTGGACGTCGGCACGGCGCGTTCCTTTCGGGACTGGCGGAAGAGCAGAAGCCTACCCGGCAGTCGGTTGACTCCCCGCTTGTACGTAGCTACGTTCTGCGTACTGGAATTGTAATTCCGCTTTGTGGAAACGTCCAGGAGTGGTCGCGAGGTGCGTGCAGGAGTCCAGTGTGCCCTTGACTGCGCGGAAGAGGGGGTGAAGACTCCTTCAACAGAAAGTTGAATTCCGTTACGCGGAAGTAACTGCGGCAAGTGGATGTAAGGGGTTCGGGTGTCCGACGCTGAACTGGTGCTTCGCTCGACGCGTGTCATCACTCCCGAGGGGACCCGCGCCGCATCGGTCGCGGTCGCCGCCGGCACGATCACGGCCGTCCTCCCGTACGACGCACCCGTACCGGAGACCGCCCGCCTGGAGGACCTGGGCGACCACGTCCTGCTGCCCGGCCTGGTCGACACCCACGTGCACGTCAACGACCCCGGCCGCACCGAGTGGGAGGGCTTCTGGACCGCCACCCGCGCCGCCGCGGCCGGCGGCATCACGACCCTCGTCGACATGCCCCTCAACTCCCTGCCGCCGACCACGACCGTCGCGCACCTGCGGACCAAGCAGCAGGTCGCCGCCGACAAGGCGCACATCGATGTCGGCTTCTGGGGCGGCGCCCTGCCGGACAACGTCAAGGACCTGCGTCCGCTGCACGAGGCCGGCGTCTTCGGCTTCAAGGCGTTCCTGTCGCCGTCCGGCGTCGACGAGTTCCCGCACCTCGAACGGGACCCGCTGGCCCGCGCCATGGCCGAGATCGCGGCCTTCGACGGCCTCCTCATCGTGCACGCCGAGGACCCCCGCCTCCTCGCCTCCGCCCCGCAGCAGCCAGGCCCCAGGTACGCCGACTTCCTCGCCTCCCGCCCCCGGGACGCCGAGGACACCGCCATCGCCCAGCTCATCCGTGAGGCGAAGGCCCTCCAGGCGCGCGTGCACGTCCTGCACCTGTCCTCCAGCGACGCCCTGCCGATGATCGCCGAGGCGCGGGCGGAGGGCGTCCGCATCACCGTGGAGACCTGCCCCCACTACCTGACCCTCACCGCCGAGGAAGTCCCCGACGGCGCCAGCGAGTTCAAGTGCTGCCCGCCGATCCGCGAGGCCGCCAACCAGGACCTGCTCTGGCAGGCGCTGGCCGACGGCACCATCGACTGCGTCGTCACCGACCACTCCCCGTCCACCGCCGACCTGAAGACCGACGACTTCGCGACCGCCTGGGGCGGCATCTCCGGACTCCAGCTGAGCCTGCCCGCGGTGTGGACCGAGGCCCGCAGGCGCGGACACGGCCTGGAGGACGTGGTCCGCTGGATGTCGACGCGGACGTCCGAACTCGTCGGGCTCGACGACCGCAAGGGAGCCATCGCGGCGGGCCGCGACGCCGACTTCGCCGTCCTCGCCCCCGACGAGACCTTCACCGTCGACCCGGCGGCCCTCCAGCACCGCAACCACGTCACGGCCTACGCGGGCAGGACCCTGTACGGCGTCGTGAAGTCCACCTGGCTGCGCGGGCAGCGCATCGTCGCGGACGGCGAGTTCACCGAACCGAAGGGGCAGCTCCTCACCCGGACCAACTGAATCCCATCCCGGACACCGAAAGGCAGACCTGATCATCGTGACGGCGATTCCCGGCTTCACCGGCGACGCGAACCCCTACGGCGGCGGCGACCCGTACGCGGACTACCGCACCGCCGACTTCCCCTTCACCCAGTACGCCAATCTCGCCGACCGGCGCCTCGGCGCCGGTGTCATCGCCGCCAACGACGAGTTCTTCGCCCAGCGCGAGAACCTGCTGGTGCCCGAGCGCGCCGAGTTCGACCCCGAGCACTTCGGGCACAAGGGCAAGATCATGGACGGCTGGGAGACGCGGCGCCGCCGGGGCGCCTCCGCCGAGCACCCCTGGCCGACCGCGGAGGACCACGACTGGGCGCTGGTCCGCCTCGGCGCCCCGGGCGTGGTCCGGGGGATCGTCGTCGACACCGCGCACTTCCGCGGCAACTACCCGCAGGCCGTGTCCGTCGAGGGCACCTGCGTGCCGGGCTCCCCGTCGCCGGAGGAGCTCCTCGGGGACGACGTGAAGTGGACGACCCTGGTCCCGCGCACGCCGGTCGGCGGCCACGCGGCGAACGGTTTCCCCGTCGCCGTCGAGCAGCGCTTCACCCACCTGCGGGTCAACCAGCACCCCGACGGCGGCATCGCCCGCCTGCGCGTGCACGGCGAGGTCGTCCCGGACCCCGTGTGGCTGGACGTGCTGGGCACCTTCGACGTCGTCGCCCTGGAGAACGGCGGCCAGGTCGAGGACGCCTCCGACCTCTTCTACTCGCCCGCCACCAACACCATCCAGCCGGGCCGCTCCCGGAAGATGGACGACGGGTGGGAGACCCGGCGCCGCCGCGACCGGGGCCACGACTGGATCCGCTACCGGCTGGCCGCCCAGTCCCGGATCCGCGCCCTGGAGATCGACACCGCGTACCTCAAGGGCAACAGCGCCGGCTGGGCCTCGGTGTCCGTGCGCGACGGCGAGGACGGCGAGTGGCGGGAGGTCCTGCCCCGCACCCGCCTCCAGCCCGACACCAACCACCGCTTCGTCCTTCCGGCCCCGGCCGTGGGCACGCACGCGCGCGTGGACATCTTCCCGGACGGCGGCATCTCCCGACTGCGGCTGTTCGGTTCCCTGACGGAGGACGGTGCACGGCGCCTCGCGGCACGTCACCAGGAGCTGGGCGGCTGAGAAGGCCCCGCCCCGAACCCGCTTTCGCCGTGCATGGAGGGGGCGCACCGGCCCGACAGCACCGGTGCGCCCTCTGCCTCTCAGGCTGCTTGCCTCACGCCCTCTGCCTCACGCCGCGTGCCCGCCGTCCACGGCGAACTCCGCACCGGTGACGTACGTCGCCCCGGCCAGATACGCCACCATCGACGCCACCTCGTCCGCCGTCCCGAACCGCCCCAGCGCCGTCATCGCCGCCTGGCCGGCCGCGTACGGCCCGTCCGCCGGATTCATGTCGGTGTCGATCGGCCCGGGAAGGACGAGGTTCGCCGTGATCCCCCGCCCGCCCAGCTCCCTGGCCAGGGCCTTGGTCATACCGGCCAGGGCCGCCTTGCTCGTCGCGTAGAGCGTCCCGCCGGGGCCCGGCACGCGCTGGGCCATGCAGCTGCCGATCGTGATGATCCGCCCGCCCTCGGGCATGCGCGCGGCGGCGGCCTGGGAGGTCAGGAAGACGCCGCGCACGTTGACGGCGAGGACCCGGTCCACGTCCGCGAGCGACAGAGTTTCCAGCGGCCCGAGCAGCCCCACGCCCGCGTTGTTCACCAGGACGTCGAGACCGCCCAGCGCCTCGGCCGCCGTGGTCACGGCACCGGTCGCCTCGGCGGCGTCCGACGCGTCCGCGCGCACCGCCACCGCACGGCGCCCCAGCGCCTCCACGGCCCGTACGACGTCCTCGGCCGCTTTCTTGCCGTTCACATAGCCGACCGCCACGTCCGCGCCCTCCCGGGCCAGCCGCAGGGCCGTCGCCGCGCCGATGCCCCGGCTCGCGCCGGTCACGAGAGCCACCTTGCCGTCGAGAGTTCCTTGAGAGGTGCCGAGAGTTCCTTGAGTCATGGGTCCATCCCACCGGCCGGCCGACAGCGGTGCTGGCGGTGAACGGACGTCGAGGTGGGCTCATCCGGTTCGTCGCCTCGGAGAGCCGTACGGCCGAGCGATGAGTTGCCGGTGCGCACGGGGTCTGAACCGATGAACAAAGACCCAGACCGTTCCGAGAAGAAGGGCACCCCACCATGGGCAAGCTCGTCTCCACCCTCTTCGTCACCCTCGACGGCGTCTACCAGGCCCCCGGCGGCCCGCACGAGGACACCCGCGGCGGCTTCACCCACGGCGGCTGGAGCTTCCCGTACGCCGACGAGGACTTCGGCCGGTTCATCGACGAGGTCTTCGCACGCCCGCGCGCCTTCCTGCTCGGGCGCCGGACGTACGACATCTTCAGCACGTTCTGGCCGAAGGTGACCGACCCCGCCGATCCGGTCGCCTCGAAACTCAACGCACTGCCGAAGTACGTCCCGTCCTCCACCCTCACGGACCCCGGGTGGGAGGGCACCACCGTGCTCACCGGCGATCTCGCCAAGGAGGTCACGGCCCTGAAGGAGCGCACCGACGGCGAGATCCAGGTGCACGGCAGCGGCGCCCTCGTCCGGTCCCTGCTGGCGCACGGGCTCGTCGACTCGCTCCATCTGCTGACCTTCCCGGTCGTGCTCGGCACCGGATTCCGGCTGTTCCCGGAGGGCGCCGTACCGACCGCGTTCCGGCACGCCGGGGGGAGCGTCACCAGCACGGGTGTATCCATCCAGACGTACGAGGTGGCGGGCCGCCCGGAGTACGGCGAGTACGCGCTGCCTCAGGACGCGTGACCGCCCCTGCCCCGGCGTCCTCGTCGGCCCTGGTGAACAGCGGGTGGGGGCGCCGGAGGGCAGGTTAACTTCCCACCAACTCATCGGACTTGACGGGAAAATCTCCGCGCTTGTCATTGACATGCCAGCGTCTACGCGCGTCATCATGTGCGCATGAATTTCCCCCCACGCGCCTCGCGGCTCGGCGCAGCAGCCGCCCTCCTGTCCGCGCTCCTCGTCGGCGGTACCGTCTCCGCCACCACGGCCGACGCGGCCCCCACCGCCGTCGGCACCATCTGTTACGGCGACCTGCCGTCCCAGGCCCACGACACGCTCGACCTGATCGAGAAGGGCGGCCCCTTCCCGTTCGAGCAGGACGGCACCGTCTTCCAGAACCGGGAAGGCATCCTGCCGAGCCAGTCGACCGGCTACTACCACGAGTACACGGTCATCACCCCCGGCTCCTCCACGCGCGGTGCGCGGCGCATCGTCACCGGTGAGGAGAACCGGGAGGACTACTACACGGCCGACCACTACGAGTCGTTCGACCTGGTCGACTACGGCTGCTGAGCCGGGCGGCCACCTCCGTGCACGCCGGCCGGAAGCCCGCCCGCGTCCTCAGGCGGACTTCCGGCTCCCGGCCGCCGCGAACAGGGCGATGCCCAGCACGAGCAGGGCGACGCTCGCGTAGATCTCGTAGCCGTCGAGGAACCCCAGTCGCTGCACGAGGCCCCAGTTCCAGTCGGTGAACTCATGCACCAGGCCCGCCACGCCCTGTACGAGGGCGAGGAAGCCGAGAATCTCCAGCACCTGCTTCATGGCACCAGCCTCGCCCCGCGGACCCCCCACGCACATCGGCCGCGGGGCGAACGTCCGTTGGACGGAAGTCCCTGGCCGGACCCGGTCGGCCGCGTCGAAAGTCTGCGATGCGGTGACTTTGGTCGACGATTCCGGCCGGAGTGAGATGAACGGGCCCCGGCCTGCGTAGATTTGTCGACCGTGAGTGGTGACAACGCGGGGCAGGCCTCCCCGGTGCCGGCGGTCGAGACACCTGCGCTGTTCACCGGGCGCAGATGGTTCATCCCCTCCGCCCTGCTGCACGAACTCGACCCCGACGCCGCACGCGCCGGGCGACGGCCCCGGCGTACCGCCCGCGACTGGGTCGTCGACTTCTCCTGCTTCGTGCTGGCCGTGCTGGTGGGCGCGGCCGCCATAGAGGCGCTCAACGACAACCCCCACGTCCCGGAAGGGCTGGCTGTCGTCGACCAGCTGATCGGGGCGCTGGCCTGCGCGGCCGTCTGGCTGCGCCGTCGCTGGCCGCTGGGGCTCGCCGTGGCGATGAGCGCCGCCACCTTCGTCTCGGACACGGCGGGCGGGGCGGGGCTGATCGCCCTGTTCACCCTCGCCGTGCACCGCCCCTTCCGGTACGTGGCCTGGGTGGGCGGCATCAACGTGGCGCTGGTTCCGCTCTACTACTGGCTGCGCCCCGACGCGGACATCCCGTACGTGCTGAGCGTGCTCTTCGCTGGTCTGCTCACGCTGGCGATCGTCGGCTGGGGCATGTTCGTACGGTCCAAGCGGCAGCTCATGGTGAGCCTCAGGGACCGGGCCCGGCGGGCCGAGACGGAGGCGCGGCTGCGGGCCGAGCAGGCGCAGCGGCTCGCCCGTGAGGCCATCGCGCGGGAGATGCACGACGTGCTCGCGCACCGGCTGACCCTGCTGAGCGTGCACGCGGGCGCCCTGGAATTCCGGCCCGACGCGCCCCCGGCGGAGACGGCCCGGGCGGCGGGTGTCATCCGGGAGAGCGCGCACGAGGCCCTCCAGGACCTGCGCGAGATCATCGGCGTCCTGCGGGCCGGGGAGCCGGACGACACGGGGCGGCCGCAGCCGACGCTGGCGGCGCTGGACACGCTGGTCGCCGAGTCGCGCGAGGCCGGCATGAAAGTCGCCCTCGACCAGCGGGTCGACGACGCCGGCGGCGTTCCGTCCTCCGTCGGCCGCACCGCATACCGGATCGCCCAGGAGGGCCTGACCAACGCCCGCAAGCACGCGCCCGGCACGGAGGTCACGGTGACCGTCACCGGCGGACCGGGCACCGGCCTCACCGTCTCCGTGCACAACCCGCCCCCCGAGGGCGAGGTACCACCCGTCCCCGGCTCCGGCCAGGGCCTGATCGGCCTGACGGAACGAGCGACCCTGGCGGGCGGCCGCCTGGAGCACGGCCACACACCGGAGGGCGGGTTCGAGGTACGGGCATGGCTGCCGTGGGGCTGAGGCGCGGCCTCGCGGATCCTTCCCCACGACCCCCTGCCCTGAACGGAGTTGACTCGGCCGGGGTGGTGCCGGGCGTTGCCGTCCGCGCCCCGCATCCGCCCCGACCGTGATTACGTAAGGCCCATGACTGCGATCAGACTGCTCCTCGTCGACGACGATCCGCTGGTGCGGGCCGGACTGTCCTTCATGATGGGCGGAGCCGACGACATCGACATCGTCGGCGAGGCGGCCGACGGCGGCGAGGTGGAGGCGCTCGTCGACCGCACCCGCCCGGACGTCGTGCTCATGGACATCCGGATGCCGACGGTGGACGGTCTCACGGCCACGGAGCGGCTGCGCGCCCGCAAGGACGCCCCGCAGGTGGTGGTCCTCACCACCTTCCACGCCGACGAACAGGTCCTGCGGGCGCTGCGCGCGGGCGCCGCCGGTTTCGTCCTCAAGGACACCCCGCCGGCCGAGATCCTCGCGGCCGTACGCCGGGTCGCGGCCGGCGACCCGGTCCTGTCGCCCACCGTCACCCGCCAGCTGATGCAGCACGCGGTCGGCACCGCGGCCGACACCCGCCGCACTCGTGCGCGTGAACGCATGGCCGCCCTCAACGACCGCGAGCGCGAGGTCGCCGTCGCGGTCGGCCGGGGCCTGTCCAACGCCGAGATCGCCACCGGCCTCTTCATGAGCGTCGCCACGGTCAAGACGCACGTCTCCCGCATCCTGGCCAAGCTCGACCTCAACAACCGCGTGCAGATCGCGCTGCTGGCGTACGACGCGGGACTCCTGGAGGAGGAAGAGGAGCAGCAGGGGCACTGACCGGCCCCGCCGGGCTCGCGGCGCCGCCCCGCCGTCACACGAAGGCCGAGGCGGCCCCGCCGGGGATCTCCGCGAGGTGAACCGCCCTGCGCTCCCGGCGCGACAGCTCGCACGCCTCGGCGACGCGCAGCGCCTGAAGGGCCTCGCGCCCGTCGCAGGGGTTGGCCCGCTCGCCCCGCACGACCTCGACGAACGCGTTCAGCTCCGCCTCGTAGGCGGGGCCGAAGCGCTCCAGGAAGCCGGTCCAGGGCTTGTCCGCGGCCGGCGGTCCGGTCGGCTCGGTGGACGCGATCGGCGTACGGTCGTCCAGACCGACCACGATCTGGTCGAGCTCCCCGGCCAGCTCCATGCGCACGTCGTAGCCGGCCCCGTTCAGCCGGGCGCCGGTGACCGTGGCGAGCGTGCCGTCGTCGAGGGTGAGGAGCGCGGCGCCGGTGTCGACGTCGCCCGCCTCGCGGAACATCGCGGGCCCGGCGTCCGACCCCGCCGCGTAGACGTCCGTGACCTCCCGGCCCGTCACCCAGCGCAGCACGTCGAAGTCGTGGATCAGCGTGTCCCGGTACAGCCCGCCGGACACCGGCAGCCACGCGGCGGGCGGCGGCGCCTGGTCGCTGGTCAGCGCCCGCACCGTGTGCAGCCGCCCCAGCCTGCCGGAGCGCACGGCCTCGCGGGCGCCCCGGTAGCCGGCGTCGAAGCGGCGCTGGAAGCCCATCTGGAGCACCGTCCCGGCCGTCTCGACCTCGGCGATCGCGCTCAGGGTCCCCGGCAGATCCAGCGCGATGGGCTTCTCGCAGAACACCGGCAGGCCCGAGCGTGCTGCCCGACCGATCAGTTCGGCGTGGGCCGACGTCGCCGTCGTGATCACCACGGCGTCGACCCCCCAGCGGAAGATCTCCTCCACGCCGGGGGCGGCCGTCTCGCCCAGCCGGTGCGCCAGTTCCTGGGCCCGCGAGGCGTCCGCGTCCGTGAGGATCAGGGAGCCCACGTCGCGGTGCCGGCTGAGCGTGTTCGCGTGGATCGTGCCGATGCGGCCCGTACCGATGACGCCGATGCGCATGAAAACAAAGTGCGTGCCCAGCCCGCCCCTGTCAATCGGAATGTCCGGACAATCTGACTACACAACTTCCCGTCAACAACGCACAGAGCTACGCTCGGCCCGTGCCGAAACCAGAAGTGGACCCGACCGTGCAGCTCGAGCTGAGCGTGGACCGCAGCTCTCCCGTGCCGTTGTACTTCCAGCTGTCACAGCAGCTGGAGGCCGCGATCGAGCACGGCACGCTGACCCCCGGCAGCCTGCTGGGCAACGAGATCGAACTCGCCGCCCGGCTCGGCCTGTCCCGGCCGACCGTCCGCCAGGCCATCCAGTCGCTCGTCGACAAGGGCCTCCTCGTCCGCCGCCGCGGCGTGGGCACCCAGGTCGTGCACAGCCAGGTCAAGCGCCCGCTGGAGCTGAGCAGCCTCTACGACGACCTGGAGGCGGCGGGCCAGCGCCCGGCCACCAAGGTCCTCGTCAACACGCTCGTCCCCGCCTCCGCGGAAATCGCCGCCGCACTCGGCGTCGCCGAGGACAGCGACGTCCACCGCGTGGAACGGCTCCGCCTCGCCCACGGCGAGCCCATGGCCTACCTCTGCAACTTCCTGCCCCCCGGCCTCATCGACCTCGACACCGCCCAACTGGAGACCACGGGCCTCTACCGCCTGATGCGGGCGGCGGGCATCACCCTCCACAGCGCCCGCCAGTCGATCGGCGCCCGGGCCGCGACGACGGAGGAGGCGGAACGACTGGCGGAGGAGGCGGGGGCCCCGCTGCTCACCATGCAACGCGTCACGTTCGACGACACGGGCCGCGCAGTGGAATACGGCACACACACCTACCGCCCGACGCGCTACTCGTTCGAGTTCCAGCTTCTGGTACGCACCTGATTTTTCAGGGGCGCGGGGAACTGCGCGAGCAACCCACCACTCACCCGCACCCGGCAATGATCCGCACCACCCCGCCCCTGCCCCGCTCCGCACAGCACCCCACCGTGAGGCAGAATCGGCGGCGATGAGCACCTACCGCGACTTCACCGCCCCCATCGGCTCCCGCCGTGCCACCGTGCTCCGCACCGTCGGCACCCGGGAGCGCCGCTCACACCTGACGGCACCCCGCGTACCGACGGTCGGCATCGACATCGGCGGTACGAAGGTGATGGCGGGCGTCGTCGACGCCGACGGCAACATCCTGGAGAAGGTCCGCACGGAGACGCCGGACAAGTCCAAGAGCCCCAAGGTCGTCGAGGACACCATCGCCGAGCTGGTACTGGACCTCTCGGACCGGCACGACGTGCACGCCGTCGGCATCGGCGCGGCCGGCTGGGTCGACGCCGACCGCAACCGCGTGCTGTTCGCCCCCCACCTGTCCTGGCGCAACGAGCCGCTCCGCGACCGCCTCTCGGGCCGACTCTCCGTACCGGTCCTCGTGGACAACGACGCCAACACCGCAGCCTGGGCCGAGTGGCGCTTCGGCGCCGGCCGCGGCGAGGACCACCTCGTGATGATCACGCTGGGCACCGGCATCGGCGGCGCGATCCTGGAGGACGGGCAGGTCAAGCGCGGCAAGTACGGCGTCGCCGGCGAGTTCGGCCATATGCAGGTCGTACCCGGCGGCCACCGCTGCCCGTGCGGCAACCGCGGCTGCTGGGAGCAGTACAGCTCCGGAAACGCGCTGGTCCGCGAGGCGCGCGAGCTGGCCGCGGCCGACTCGCCGGTGGCGTACGGGATCATCGAGCACGTCAAGGGCAACATCTCCGACATCACCGGCCCGATGATCACCGAGCTGGCCCGCGAGGGCGACGCCATGTGCATCGAGCTGCTCCAGGACATCGGCCAGTGGCTCGGCGTCGGCATCGCCAACCTCGCGGCCGCCCTCGACCCCTCCTGCTTCGTCATCGGCGGCGGCGTCTCGGCCGCCGACGACCTGCTGATCGGCCCCGCGAGGGACGCCTTCCGCAGGCATCTGACCGGCCGCGGCTACCGCCCCGAGGCCCGTATCGCCCGGGCCCAGCTCGGCCCCGAGGCCGGCATGGTCGGCGCCGCCGACCTGGCCCGGCTGGTCGCCCGCCGCTTCCGGCGCGCCAAGCGCCGCCGGGTGGAGCGGTACGAGCGCTACGAGCGGTACGCGCAGTCCCTCCGCAGTACCCAGGAGACGCTGTGACCGCCTCGCTGCCGCACCAGGGCTCGTGGCCGGAGGGGGAGGAACGCCCGGCCGAGGACCGCCGCCACATGATCCGCCGCAGGGCGCTCACGCTCCTGATCATCGTGCTGCTCATCGGCGTTCCCGCCGGCTACCTGGTGATCTCCGCGAACCAGAGCCGGGACAGCGGCAAGGACAAGGAAGCGAAGTACTCGGCGACCGGCCTGACCGCGGGCTGGCCGTCCAAGCTGCAGCGCCGGATCTACCAGGTGCCCGTCCCGCACCCGGCCTGGCACGTGGCGTACTACGAGACCAACAACTGGAAGACCAGCCGCCTGTACGCCCAGTTCGAGACCAACGCGGCCGGTCTGGACGCCTATCTGACGGGCCTGGGCGTGACCCGGGCCGACCTGGAGAAGGGCCACATCACCATCGGCGCCCGCGACCGCAAGGTCACCGGCTGGAAGTTCCCCGAGGGCGACTCCTGGTACGGCTTCGTCCACCGGCAGAAGAACCCCGCGCCCACGCACGACGTGGTGGTGGACCTGTCCAACCCGGCGTATCCCTGGGTGTACGTGGTGTCGCGGACGGTGCCCTGACCCGAAGCCGTGCTCGGCCGTCGGGGTCGTCGGGGCCGATTGTCAGACCCCGCCCGTAGAGTCGGAGACAACTGATCCGACACGTGGGCGGGAGGTGACAGGACGTATGGGCGACACGGCTGCGGTGGCCGAGCGGGCGGGGGACGCGACGGTTCCGGTCCGGCTCCCGGCCGTCTTCCTGCCCGCACCCCTCCCGCGCGACGGGCGCATCGCCTTCTGGGACCCCGAGGGCGAGCCCCTGCCCACCGACGACACCCAGCTCACGGTCGTACGACGGCACGGCGCCGCGGTCCGGCGGCGGACCACCCCGGCGCTGTCCCTCCCGCTGGACGAGGCCCTTCCGCTGCTGGTGCGCGCCCGGCCGCGACCCCGCGGCCCACCCCGCCACCGCCTGCTGGGGCGCCGCCGCCCTGCACGCCCTGCGGCTGACCGCGCGCGGCCGGCTGCTGCCCGGCCTGACCCCCACGGGCCACGACGCCTGGCGCGCCGGCCCGCTGGACCCGGACGACATCGCGCACCTGCGCGCGGTGGCCGCCGCCCTGCCGTACGAGGGGCATGCCGTCCCGCTGCCCGGCCCGGGCCCGATCCGCCTGCCCGAACCGGAAGCGCTGGTGCGCGCGTTCCTCGACGCGGTCGCCGACACCCTGCCGCGCACCCCGGCCGCACCCCACGCCGCGGGCAGACCCTTCGCGGCCCGCGACGCCCAGCACCTGCCGCACGCCCACGACTGGGCCGCCGAGGTCGCCGCCGGCATGGACGCCGGCGTGCGGATCTCGCTCCGGCTGGACCTCTCGGCGTACGACCTGTTCGACGACGCCCACGACGACGGCGCACGCAGCGCCGGTGCCGCGGTCGTCCAGGTGCACAGCCTCGCCGACCCCACCCTCGTCGCCGACGCGGCGGCGCTGTGGGCGGGCGAGGCGGACGACGCCTTCGGCCCACGCGCCCGGGTGGACGCGGCCCTCGCGGTCCGCCGCGCGGCCCGGGTCTGGCCGCCGCTCGACCGGCTCTCCGACCAGGACGTGCCCGACGTGCTGGCGCTGACCGAAGGGGAGCTGAGCGACCTGCTCGGTGTCGCTGCCACCCGGCTCGCCGCGGCCGGCGTCGCCGTGCACTGGCCCCGGGATCTGGCCCAGGATCTCTCGGCCGCGGCGGTGGTCCGGCCGGCCCCCGGCTCGGCGACCGACGGCACCGGCTTCTTCGAGAGCGAGGATCTGCTCCAGTTCCGCTGGCAGCTGGCGCTCGGCGGCGACCCGCTCACCGAGAGCGAGATGGACGCCCTCGCCGAGGCCCACCGCCCGGTCGTCCGGCTGCGCGACCAGTGGGTGCTGGTCGACCCGGCCCTCGTCCGCAAGGCCCGCAAGCGGGACCTGGGGCTGCTCGACCCGGTCGACGCGCTGTCGGTCGCCCTCACCGGCACCGCCGACGTGGACGGCGAGACGGTCGAGGCCGTACCGGCCGGCGCGCTGGCCGCCCTGCGCGACCGCCTCACCGCGGGAGTACGCCCGGCCGCACCGCCGCCCGGCCTGCACGCCACCCTCCGCGACTACCAGCTGCGGGGCCTGGCCTGGCTCGACCTGATGACCTCCCTCGGCCTCGGCGGCTGCCTCGCCGACGACATGGGCCTCGGCAAGACCGTCACCCTCATCGCCCTGCACCTGAAGCGGGCCCGCCGCGAGCCGACCCTGGTGGTCTGCCCGGCCTCGCTGCTGGGCAACTGGCAGCGGGAGATCACCCGTTTCGCACCCGGCGTCCCCGTCCGCCGCTTCCACGGCCCGGACCGCAGCCTCGACGACCTGGACGGCGGCTTCGTCCTCACCACCTACGGCACGATGCGCTCCGCCGCCCCCGCCCTGGCCGAGCAGGCGTGGGGCATGGTCGTCGCCGACGAGGCGCAGCACGTCAAGAACCCCTACTCGGCCACGGCCAAGGCGCTGCGCACGATCCCGTCGCCCGCGCGCGTGGCCCTGACCGGCACGCCCGTCGAGAACAACCTGTCGGAGCTGTGGGCGCTGCTCGACTGGACCACCCCGGGCCTCCTCGGCCCGCTGAAGTCCTTCCGCGCCCGGCACGCCCGGGCCGTGGAGAACGGCGAGGACGAGGAGGCGGTGGAGCGCCTGGCCCGCCTGGTCCGGCCCTTCCTGCTGCGCCGGAAGAAGTCCGACCCGGGCATCGTCCCCGAGCTGCCGCCCAAGACGGAGACCGACCACCCGGTGCCGCTCACCCGTGAACAGGGCGCGCTGTACGAGGCGGTGGTGCGCGAGTCGATGCTCGCCATCGAGACCGCCGAAGGCATGGCCCGCCGGGGCCTGGTGCTGAAGCTCCTGACGTCGCTGAAGCAGATCTGCAACCACCCGGCGCTGTACCTGAAGGAGGAGCCCGCCCGGGCCGGCGGCGACCGGCTCGCCGCCCGCTCCGGCAAACTCGCGCTGCTGGACGAGCTGTTGGACACGCTGCTCGCCGAAGACGGATCCGCCCTGGTCTTCACCCAGTACGTCGGCATGGCCCGCCTCATCACCTCCCACCTGGCCACCCGGGCGGTCCCGGTCGACCTCCTCCACGGCGGCACGCCGGTACCGGAGCGGGAGCGCATGGTGGACCGCTTCCAGGCCGGCTCGACCCCGGTCCTGGTGCTGTCCCTCAAGGCGGCGGGCACCGGCCTCAACCTCACCCGCGCGGGCCACGTCGTCCACTTCGACCGCTGGTGGAACCCGGCCGTCGAGGAACAGGCCACCGACCGCGCCTACCGCATCGGCCAGACCCAGCCCGTCCAGGTCCACCGCCTCATCACCGAGGGCACGATCGAGGACCGCATCGCGGAGATGCTCCAGGCCAAGCGCGCCCTCGCCGACGCGATCCTCGGCTCCGGCGAGTCGGCCCTCACCGAACTGACGGACCGTGAGCTGTCCGACCTGGTCTCCCTGCGGAGCACGCCATGACGCCCAGCCCGGCCGACGAGGCCCGCCGGGCCCTGCGGGCGGCCCGGGAACAGGCTCACCGGAACGCGGAGACGCCCTCTGCTCCCCCACCGTCCGGGCGCCCACCGGCCAGGAGGAGACTCCCCGTCCGGCAGACGTGGCCCGCGAGGCACTGCGCAGGGCAGTCTCCGAGCACCGGCGTGGCGAGGGGCCGGCGAGCGACGTGGGCGCGTTGCGGGACGCCGATGTGCCCGGCGAGCTGCCAGGCGGTACCTCGGAGGGCAGGGTGGGGCCCGCCGGGTCCGGGGGTTCCGGTGCCTCGGATGGAGCGGAGGGTTCCGGCGTTTCGGGGGGCTCGGAGGGGGCGGGTGCCTCCGGTGCCTCGGGTGGGCCGGAGGGTTCCGGCGCCCAGGGGCGGCCGGACGGTTCGGACGCCCCCGGCGGGCCGGACAGTTCCGGCGCTGCTGGCCGGTCGGACGGCTCCGGCGGTCCGGGTGGTTCGGAGGGGGCGGGTGCCTCGGGTGGGCCGGAGGGTTCCGGCGCCTCTGCCGGGCTCGGCAGCGCCTCCGCCGGGCCGGACGATTCCGGCGCTTCCGCCGGGCCGGACCGTACCCGCGCCCCGGGGAAGTCCCCGGCCGAGACGCACTCGGCCGGTGCTCCCGCTGTCGTGGAGGACCAGCCCGCCGCCGTACCAGCGGACAGCCCGGCCGTGGGTGACGACGACGGCCCGGGGACGAGCGCGGCGGACATCGCGCGCGAGGCACTGCGCGCAGCACGGCAGGACGCGCGGCGGGCCCGGGAAGAGGCCGAGAGCGCGGGACGCCGGTCGCGGCACGGCCGGGTGGGTGAGCGGTCCAGGGCCGGTCGGCAGGCGCGCGGGCACGCCGCCGGCGGGGGAGTGCGGGACGTACGGACGTTGCTGGCCGACGCTTTCCGAATGCCCGCGGACACGGACGAGTCGGAGGCGACGCCCGAGGGCCCTGACGAAACCGCCGAGCGCGCGCCCCACGGCATGCCCGACTCGTCTCACAGCCTTGCCGACCCCACTCGCACCCCCGCCCCCTCAGCCACCCGACCCGAGACTCCTCGGATTTCCCACTCCATGGCCGCCCCCGACCGCGACACCGAGCTCCGCCGTACCTTTCCCGCCTTCCCGCCCCGGGACCCGGACGGCAAGGGCTTCGCCGAGAGCTGGTGGGGAAACGCGTGGGTCGCAGCGCTGGAGCTAGGGCGCG